>JAZRAH010000067.1:0-27123 GCA_045634505.1 Elusimicrobiaceae bacterium | reverse complement strand
CTCGGGGTTTCTTTTGCTCCAAAATCTCAGCTTCGCTTGATTTTGCCTAGCGCACAACTTATAAGAAAACTCTGTTTTCTTGCGCTAGGACTTTCATTCATCCCCAGGCTAACGCCCGGGGAATCCTGGATGGCAGTATTGAATTTCAAACAAATTTACGTTAGGACGAGGCGCGAAAAAGGCGAAGTATACTGGCGGCACGCGCGCGTTAGCGCGGAGGTATTCGAGCCTTTGAGCAACAAAGTACTAGCGTAAATTAGGCAGAAATTTTGCTAGAATATGAGGTATGAGATATATCCTCTATATCCTGACAATGGCCCTACTGTTTGTAGGCGGTATGGTGGTGGGTAACATCTATCTGCCCGAGCGTACGATGGTACGCGCCGCCACTGTGTCGGTGCCGGAGTTGGACACCCACAACCCCATTTTTGCGCACACTAGCCGCGAAAGTGCAGACCGGGAACTTACCGTTTTAAACCAAGCCTTGCAATCTTGCCCCGTAGTGGTGAGCGAGGAAAAAGACCGTTTGGTTAATCACATTAAATTGTGGCTAGCCCTAGAAGATTTCAACCTAAAAAAAGCCGTTTTAGAGTTAGAAATGGCCAAAAATGTGGAAACCAACCGTCCTACGGACCAATTTTTACAAGCGGTGTCCGCTTACAACACTGCCCGGGAAAACGCCGAGAAAATGGCCGAAGAACTCTTCCCCCCGCGCCCCATTGAGCAACCTACAGAAAATGAGGCTGCCTTGCCTGCTACGAAATAAAATTTAACCCATTACAAAATCCCCCGCCAACTGCGGGGGATTTTGTTATAATGTAGGTACAATTTGATTCTGTTTTTGGAACCGTATGCGGAATACGGAGCGCTTTTTACAAAGCCCTGTCCAAATCCAAAAACAGCCGAAAATGGGCACAACGAAAACGGCTTAATTACCCGTTTGTGTTGTGCCAATCGTTTACCGCCCCATTTAGGGCGGTAGGCTACGGCTGTTATGGAAGAGGCTTTGGACAGGCTCTGTAAGTATCAGCCGTTTTTACATGGTTTCATAAGCAAACAAATTGAAATATAGGTCAGGTGTGAGCCTGACAAAAATAACATTGTCATCCTGGACTTGATCCAGGATCTCACCTTAGGTTGTTAAAAATGGTGAGATTCCAAATCAAGTTTGCAATGACACAATGAAAACAGGAGCAAACTTATGAAATCAACAAAAAACGTAGTTATAAAACACAGCATTATTCCCGAACTTGTTTCGGGATCTTCCACGCAGGCCGTTACGCAACAACAAGCGTTGAAGACCCTGAAAAAATTTCAGGGATTATCTAATTTTACAACAGCTTGTGGTTTTTCCCATAAAGCTTATAGGTTGGGCGTTAGCCCAACAGGAGCTGCAAGTAAGCTGTGGGATACTTGCCACAAAAACGGGGATTTGTCGGGTTCACACCCGACCTATAAAAACTGTAGTGGTTTCACGCTTATTGAATTGTTAGTAGTCGTCCTCATCATTGGCATTTTGGCGGCCGTAGCCGTGCCCCAATATCAACTGGCTGTAGAGAAAGCACGTACTACAGAAGCTTTAACCACTATCAACGCGTTAGTCAAGGCCGAAAAGGTATATCAGCTGGCCAACGATAAACCTACTACTATTTTTTCAAATTTAGATATAGATTTGCCCACTAACACAACGTCCAACTTTAACTTTCGATTAGAATTAGAAGATAATACACCTGAAGGCTTTAAGGTATGGGCCAGACGTAAACACAATGGCATTGAGCGCAATAAATACGAAATTTATTCTTCTGCTTATATGAAAACAAACTTTTGTGTAGCTTATACTCAAGAAGCGCAAATCATTTGCAAACATTTATGTAATACAAACACATTGCAAAAAGATGGTTCTCAGTGGAAATGTCAAATGAAATAACTCCCCTAAGAGAGCTAGTTAAATTATAAGTAAAAGGAACGTACGTGTTTTCAAATAAGCCTCCGAATTATTTTCGGAGGCTTGGATATAAATTATCTATGTGCAGACTTACTTTCCAGCTCCACAACACTTCTTATATTTTTTTCCGCTTCCGCACGGGCACGGGTCGTTGCGGCCGATTTTGGGGCCCTCATGCACCACGGTTTCCACGTGGTGTTGTTCCGGGTTTCCCTCCGCGCGTAGTTCGGCCTCGTGTTCTTTCATCCACTTTTTCATTTGGCGGATACTCTTAAAGTTCACACCGTCCGCTTCCATGCGCCGGGCAATGTTCATAAACCGCTCTTTGACCTTGGGATCTTTGAGTTGCATTTTAAAAGCGTCGGGCAAGTTTTCAATTTCTTTGTCTAGCTTATCCACAATAGATTGCGGCTGTGTAGGTGGTACTTCTTCTTTCTTTTTAAAAGGATTCCAAATCATAATATAAAACTCCTATTTAATTAAATTCTCTACAAAATTTTTAATAATTTCCGCTTTTTCAAAATAATGTTTTTCCCGCGGAACCACCAAGCGGTTGGGATGTTTGGACCAAATATTTAAAATTTTATCGTCAATCTCAAAGGCTTGCTGTAAGTTTTCCGTGCGTACATTGGTAGCTTGGTAAAAATCTTTCTCCGGCGGCGGGGACAAGTGAATGACCGCATCATAACGTGCCAATTCCGCCTCCAGGCTAGACTGCATATTCTTAAAAAAATCTTCCGGCCCATACGGCCAATATACTGCGCCGTCAATGGTGCCGCGGTCGCACACCATTACCGCCGCGTCGGAGGTTTTTTCGGCTAGTTCTTCTAATTGCTTTACGGTATAGAAAATAATTTTCTGCGCGTGCACAATATGCACGGGGGAATTGTCCGTGCGCGGAAACCCACCACTGTAAATGAGCGTAGCCGCTTCCTGCACCAGAGCAATTTTTTTGCCAAACGTTTCTTTTAAAATAGATAAGGCCGTCGTTTTTCCGCCGCTCGGGCCGCCGGTTAATACAATTTTTTTCATAACGCTATCCTTTAATAATTTTTTCTACAAAATTTTTAATAATTTCCGCTTTTTCAAAGAAATGCTCTTTGCCTTCCACAATTAAGCGGTTGGGGTGATTTTGCCAAATCTGCAAAATCTTCTCGTCAATTTCAAACGCTTGGTGCAAGTTTTCCGTACGCACATGCGTGGATTGGTAAAACGCCGGATTCGTGGGCGGAGACAAGTGAAGTACCGCATCATAGCGCGCCATTTCCTTCTCTAGCGTCGTGCCCATGGTTTTAAAGAAATCGTCCACACCGCCGGGCCAATACACCGCCGCATCCACCGTTCCCCGGTCGCATACAATTAGTTCCGCCTGAGAATAGGATTCGGCCAACTCTTCCATTTCCCGCGTAGCCACAAAAATAATTTTTTGTGCCGCTTCAATATGAGCGCGGCTGTTATCTTGCCGCGGAAATCCGCCGCTAAATACCATGGTGGCGGCCTCGCGCACCAATTCTACTTGCGGGCCGAACGTCTCTTTTAAAATAGTAAGCGCGGTGGTTTTACCGCTATTGGGTCCGCCTGTTAAGGCAATTTTTTTATGTTTAATCATGCTTTTCCTCCGGGGCAGGTGCTTGAGCATCTGCTTGTTTGGCAGCATTTAATTCTTTTAAATATAGTTGCACCAGTTCATCAAACTCGGCCCGTTTTTCTGCCGGTACATCACGCACGGCCGAGTTGCGGTTTTTCATTTTTAAGAAATCTAAAAATTTATTCTTTTCTTTAATGCGAAAATCCAAATGCGGCCCGGTAGAAAGCCCCGTACTGCCAATATATCCCACCGTAGCGCCCTGTTTAATCCGGGCCCCTACTTTTACGCCTTTGCCAAAACTTTTTAAGTGCCCGTACATGGTGGTATAGTCGTTGGCGTGGCGGATTTCCACAAAGTTACCAAACCCGCCTTTCCACCCGGCAAATTTTACCGTCCCGTCAGCCACCGCTTGCACCGGGGTCCCGGCGGGGGCGGCATAGTCAATCCCCAAATGCGGACGGCGGATTTTTAAAATAGGGTGCAGGCGCGCCGGATTAAAGTAAGACGAAATACGGTACCCACGGAAACTAATGGGGGACTTTAAAAACATTTTGCGGCTTACTTTGCCCGTCTCATCATAAAAATCATCTTCAAAATAAAACGCATAGGTGGGCTTCGCTTCATTTACATTTTTGTACGAAGCGGCCAACAAATCCTGGCTGACTATCTCGCCGGACGGCGCAAAATTTTCTTCCCACAGGGCGGTATATTCGTCGCCGTTGCGGGTATCGGTATTAAAATCCACCGTCCACGAAAACGCGTCCGTAAAATCCAAGATAAGCGGCACCTGGAGCCCGTCGGCCACCATGGTTTGAAAAAGCGAACTGTGGATTGTGCCCGCCGCAGTTTTAACACGGGTATTCAATTCCACTTCACTTACCCCGGCTACTAAATAATTATCCACATTAGCCACATAGTAGCGTTTAAAACCTTGCTTTAACAGGAGCAAAATAAAATGCCCGTCCTCTACAGACAAGGTATATTCATCTTGCGGCTGCAAGCGGCGCGTATTGACTATACCGCCCAGTTTATCCACAATTTGCACTACTTCCTGGCGCGCAAGGCCGCTTTCGGTGAGCGCATTATAAATGGGTTTTTCTTTAATGGTGTAAGTTTGAGAGGGAATTTCGCGCTGGGCGGCGAGCAACTCTTGTTCTTGCGCGCGGCGTACCTTCGTAATGTGCAAGGCCGCGTATGTGCTAAGCCCCATTACAGCCAAAATAACCACATAAAACAGCACATCATGATAGTGCAAATAGTGATGATGTAAAAATTCTAGCAGTTTATTTTTCATACCCTTTAAAAAGGGCGGGCGCAAGGCCCGCCCCTAGTTTAGTTACCCTTTAAGAACGAGCAAAGCGCAATGGCGTTTAATTTTACTTTCGGGTCATCCGCGCGCGAAGGCAAAATTACCGGGATTTTCGGCCCTACCAAAACGGCCGCGGCCTCCATATCCGCCCCAAAGAACGCCAAGGCTTTGTAAAGCGGGTTTCCAGCATCTAGGTCCGGCAGCATCAAAATATCGGCGTCGCCGGCCACTTGTTTGCCTTTGATGCCTTTTTCAGCGGCACGCTCCGCAGACATGGAAATATAGAAATCATACGGTCCTTCCACTACACAGCCCGTAATTTTCCCCTCTTTATTCATTTGCTCTAACGCCGCCGCATCTACGGTGCTGGGGATTTTTTCGTTTACTTTTTCCACCGGGCACACACAAGCCACTTTGGGGGTTTCCAAGCCCAATTTATGCATGGTGTTCACGGCGTTTTGGATGATTTTTACTTTTTGCTCTAACGTGGGGGAAATGACCACGGCCGAGTCCGTCACCGCAAACGGTTTTTTGTATTTGGGCGTGCTGAAAAGCACAAAGTGCGACAGTAGGGCTCCTTCGGGCACTAAGTGGGCTTCTTTGTTTAAAATTGCTTTCATGTAATACTTGGTATCCACTAGCCCTTTAATCAAAAAGTCGCCCTTGCCGGCCAAAATTTGGTCCACAGCCAGTTTACACATTGTGGGCACATCTTCGCAGTCAATAAATTCAAATTTGCTTTCGTTGAGGCCTACCGTTTTTACCATTTCCTTTACAGCGGCCAACGGTCCAATTAAAATTCCGTGGGAAATAAGCCCGTTTTCATCGGCCATTTTAATAGCGGTTAAGGCTTCTTTGTTGTTGGCCCCGGGCACTACTACCCGGTTGGTTTTTCCTTTTACTTGGTTAATTAAATCTGCAAAACTGCTAAATTTCATAGTAACGTCTCCTTAATAATAAAGTAAATCAGTTATTGTATTGCTTCACAATATGTGGGTTTTGTAACGCACGGCGCGCGGCGTCGCGCAGGGCATCTTTTTCTTCACTCCCTGGGAACACATACACCGGGGCCAGCCAACTTACATAACGGCTGATATCTTGCGGAATATAGACACTGTTCATAAGCCCGCCTGTTAATGCAATAAAATCAATTTTCCCTTCTAGCACGACGGCCATTTCGCCAATGGCTTTAGACATTTGATACACCATGGCATCACGCGCCAATTTAGCCTCGGCACGGGTGCAGGTAATGAGGCTACCGGGGCGTTTTTTACCCGTAGTAATAAATTCTTCCAACTCTTTCACGTCAGCCGTACCCGTATAAGCCACTAACCCGCCTTTGCCGCGTAGCTTGAGGCGGATATCGCGCTCGGTATAATTGCCCGAAAAACACATTTTGACCAGTTCCGAATTGGGCGTACAACCGCTGCGTTGCGGGGTCATGGGACCGTCGCCCTCAAAGCCGTTGGTAACGTCAATCACTTTGCCTTGTTTATGCGCCCCGACGGAAACTCCGCCCCCGCCGTGGCAAACAATGCAATTAATTTTTTCGTAAGGTTTGCCCATTTTGTCTGCAATCATACGCGCTACACGCTTTTGGCTAAGCGCATGGAAAATGGAAATACGCGGATTTTCCGGCATGCCGGACAAACGCGCCACGGGCTGTAGCTCGTCAATGACCACCGGGTTGGCAATAAAACTGGGGCATCCGGCAAATTTAGCAATATCTTTGGCTAAAATCCCCCCTAAATTACTGGGGTGGCTGCCGTACTTGCCCGAAGTTAAATCCGCAATCATGGGTTCATTGACGGCATACACGCCGCCCTCTACGGGGTGAATAAGCCCCCCGCGCCCAATAACGGCGTCAATTTCTTTTAAAGGTACTTGGTGGTCTAAGAGGTAATCCAAAATTAGTTTACGACGTAAAGGGATTTGGGCGGTAACATTTTTGCCCTCATAGGGCTCCAGGTCGGTAAGGGAATAACGCACCGTCACCTCAAACACGGGCTTATTACCGCGGTAATAGCCAATGTCGTCAGACATAGACCCTGGGTTAATAACTAAAATATTGTACGCCATAATACCTCTATGTCATTGTAGCAAATTTAGGCGTTAGGCGTGCAGAGACTCCTAAACGGCACAGGCCCGGTATTCCCGGGCCTGTATACCCGGAACTGTTACCATATCAAGCCAGACGGGCAATTACCCAAACAGCGCTGAGTCCATTCCCCCTCATTCAAGTATTTGACAAGAACATATTTTCCATCTAAATAGGAATCAGTTATTTTTTCATTTGCTTCCCATTCCGTATGATTTCCACGTGCTGCATATAATGTACAACGTCCCCCTCCACACATTGCATAATACACAAAATCATTATTGTACCACGCATAACCCTCTCCTTCAGGATCCGTGGCGCCATTACTCATTGCTATCTCAAACGGTAATTGGGCATATTCATCACAGTCATCTCCTCCCAAAAAACATATTTCATCTTCAGACAAGCCATGCTCTAAAACATAGAGGTCCACCGCCTTTTGCAGCGTATTGAGTACCGTGATTGCTTCAGCCGCACGCGCTTTTTCTACTGCTTTTTGGTATTGTGGCACGGCAACGGCCGCCAAAATACCGATAATTAAAACTACAACCAACAGCTCTATGAGGGTAAACCCCCGTTTGTTTTGTTTCTTCATTTTTTTCTCCTAAGTTTAGTTTCAATTTACTTGCTTAGGTCCATAAAAAACGGCCCTTACCGTTGTGCCTATTCTAATACACAAAGATAATAGCCGTAGTTTACCGCAAAACGATAAACGCTTGGCACAAAACAAACGGGTAATTAGTCCGTTCATCTTGTGCCCGGTTTGGCTATTTTTGGATTAGAATAGGGCTCTTAACGAGCTATCCGTTTCTTAAACGGTTCCAAAAACAAGGTAAATTGTATCTATAGTATAATAAAAAAAGGCTGAATATTCCAGCCTTTAGCGGTAGTAATACTTAACACTTCCTTACACCCGTTGGTTTAGCCGTTCCACTAAGGTTTTTAAGAAAAACAACTGTACCGTACTAAGCGGATGACGGTCCAATGCGTGGCGCAAGAAATCCTGGCGTTGCCGGCGCGACAAATCATTACGCAGGTCCACTTTCTCGCACAAATTCTCCACCGCCGCCAAAAACAGTTCCCGTTGCGCGTCAGTCGGTTGGTCCTTGGGGGCGGCCACCGTGCGTAGGGGTGTAAAACCGCTACGGCGCGAAAGCTCATAGCACGTCAAAATCACGGCTTGCGCCAAATTGATAGACGGCTGTTTAGCTACTGTGGGGATATTTAAAATGGCGTCGCACCGCTCAATATCTTCGTTAGCAAGGCCCGTTTTTTCGTTTCCAAACACCAAGGCTACTTTGGCCGCGGGCAACGTTTCCAACCGCTCGTTCAATTTTGGCAGTGTAATTACTTCCTGCTCTACACGGCGGTTGCGCAAAGCCGTGGCCGCCAAAGAAAACGTACAATCTGCGAGTGCCTCATCTAAACTTTCCAATTGCGCGGCATTTTTCATAAGGTCCGCCGCGCCTACGGCACTGGTGGCTTCGCGCCAGACCGGGGCAAACGGTTTTACCACGCGCAAATCGCTCAGCCCAAAATTCACCATGGCCCGCGCACACGCCCCTATATTATTGGGGTCCCGCGGGCTTACTAATACTACACAACACTCGCTCATGCGCGCACCGCCTCGGCCATACTTTCCGCTAGCGTAGGATGGGCAAAAATCACTTCTTGAAGTTGCGTAAGCGTCATGTGCGCTTGCAACGCTACGCTCACAATATGGATAAGCTCCGTCGCATTTGCGCCAACCCATAGTCCCCCTAAAATTGTATCGTCATTTACGCCGGTAAACACTTCCACAAATCCGTCTGTCTGTTCCTGCGCCACGGCGCGCCCATTGGCGAGCATAAACACTTTGTGCGCTTTGAGTTCCACCCCTTGCGCGGCGGCTTGCGCACGCGTAAGACCTACGGAGGCAATCTCCGGGCTGGTATAAATGGCGCGCGGCACGGCCTCATTATGATACACAGCCGGCATACCACACACATTACGCGCGGCCACGTGCCCTTGGCGGCTGGCGGCATGGGCCAGTTGACAAATTCCGTTCATATCGCCCACGGCGTAAATGTTGTTTTTCAGTTGCAAGGTTTGCGGGTTTACTTGCACGCCTTTGCGTGTGGCGGTTACCCCAATTTTATCCAAGTTTAGTTCCGTCAAATCCACACTGCGCCCGATAGCGGCCAGTATTTTTTCGGCTTTTACTTGCTCGCCATTAGAAAGCGTAAGTGTCCACCCGCCGTTTTCTTCGGTAACTTCCGTGGCCGATACCCCACCATGTATCACGACCCCGCGTTTTACAAGGGCCCGTTCTAGCACGCGCGCAGCACTTTCGTCCTCCAGGGGCAAAATGCGCGGTTGCATTTCAATCATATGCACTTGCACCCCCAGCGCGCTTAAAAAGTCAGCCATTTCACACCCAATCACGCCGCCGCCTACAATTGCCATACTGGCGGGCAAATCCGGCATATTAAATAAGGTTGAATTATCGTAAATTTTGTCTTTTAAAGCGTCAAACGGCGGTGGCAAAAACGCTTGGGAGCCGGTTGCCAAAATTACGCCGTCCGCCTGCAAAATTTCCACCCCGGCGGCCGTCTTAATTTGCACGGTATGTTCGTCCACTAAGCTCGCCGTTCCTTGCACTACGTGTACCCCGGCTTTTTTGAGCAAAAACCCCACCCCTTGCACCAGTTTGGCCGTGGCCTTTTGTTGCCGGGCTTGCAAGGCTTTCCAATCGCGCTTAGCAAGCAGCTCCCGCGCGGACGTTTCGTCCCCGCACCACGTGCCTAACGTAGGCAGTAGCGATAGTTTATGCGCCGCATCTAATAACGCTTTGGACGGAATACATCCGCAGTTTACACACACACCGCCCAATTTATTTTTTTCCACCAAAACTACGGCGGCCCCTAATTTAGCCGCTTCTAGCGCGGCCGGGTAGCCGGCCGGCCCCCCGCCAATCACAATAATTTTACGCATAAAAACTCCTCAAATTTAGTTATTTCTATTGTACCATTAAAAACGGTATAATAGATAGGATGACAACTCTTCGCGCTAAACAACCTGTTTTTTCCGGTCATCGGGACCGCTTGCGCCAAAAAATGGCCAAACACGGTCTGGACGGTTTCCTGCCGCATGAAGTACTGGAATTACTGCTCACCTACGTCATTCCGCGCAAAGATACGAAGCCGCTTGCGTGGGCGCTCCTTAAAAAATTTGGCTCATTAGCCGCCGTACTGGACGCAGACGAAAAACACCTGTGCGAAGTTCCCGGCATTGGTCCGCACGCCGCGCAATTTTTGCACTTACTGCGCGAGGTAGTAAAAAGTTACTCCCTCGCCCACGTGCAAGACGCACCCGTGCTTAATTCCCCGCAACTGGTACTGGCCTATTGTAAGGCCTCGCTTTCCAACCGCCAAGTAGAATGTGTGGAAGTGATTTGCTTATCTATCCGCGGCACGTTGATTAACACACAGGTAGTCGCCACAGGATCTTTGGGCAAAGTGATGGTTTCTCCTCGCCAAGTGGTGGACTGTGCGCTGAAAGCCAATGCAAGGTCCGTCATTTTGGTGCATAATCATCCCTCGGGGGACGCGCACCCGTCGGAAGCGGATATTGCCCTCACGCACACCATTATTCAAGCCGCCGCCTTATTTGATATTAAGGTAGAGGACCACATTGTGATTGGCAAAGGGGGCAACTACTTTAGCTTCCGCGCCGAAGGAATTATTGGCAACAAGCCCGCCTTTTAACCTTTGGGGCTCCTTGTAAAACAAACCCTTTAAATTCATTGTCATTCCCGCGTGTCGTTGTCGGGGATCTCCATCGCTTTCCAACACACCAGAAGTTTTTTACCTAGCCAACAAACGATCTACAACGGATTTTGATGAGTTGGATGCCAGCCAACTTATAAAACTAATTCTCCCGTGCAAACGTGTAAGCCAACACGCGCTTGGCTCCGGCCAAGCGCAAGGCTTGTGCGCAAGATTCTAACGTACTACCCGTAGTAGCCACGTCGTCAATCAAAAGCACTGTTTTGCCTTTTACGGCGGCGGGATTTTTAACTTCAAACGCGCCGTCCATATTTTCCACGCGCGCGGCGCGCCCCAGTTTAGTTTGCGAACCTGTATCGCGCACCCGCACCAAAGTTGCCGTATCCAACGCCAACCTCGTTTTAGCACAAAACGCCCGCGCTAAAAGTTCACTTTGGTTGTACCCGCGTTTGTGTTGCCGCGCCGGGAAAAGCGGCACTGGCACTACTAAATTTACGTCCGCCAGTTCCGTTAGCATCCCAAAGCGATGTGCCATCACGCCGCCCATATACGGGGCCACATAATCGGCCCCTTGGTATTTAAGCGCGTGGACAAGCCCGCGGGAAAATTCATTAAAATTACAGGCCGAGCGAATGATTTTGCATTTGTATTTATCCGCCTTGCTCCCCCGGCAATGGAAACAATGTGCCCCGCCGCTTTTAAGCACCACCCCACACCGCTGACAAATCAGCGGCCCGGGGAGCACGAGTCCGTTTTCACACACAGGACATAGCGGCGCGCGGGCGTTCCATGTTAGGTCGCACCCACACCCAAAGCATACCCGCGGGAAAAGCACGTGCAATATATATTGACCCGCGTTGTAAAGATAAGTTTTAAAATTGGACCGTAACATTGGTAGCCACCCGATAGGCGGTATAATCTTCACTTTCCACATAAGCGTGGTCCATAATAGAAAGCCCGCCGCTTAGCGTAAAGCGTAAATTTTGGGACATTTCATAATCTAGCGACGTGGTTGCATCAAACAAACGGTAGTTATCTTTTACTTCCACATGGGATTTTTTATCGGTATAGCTTAGCGTAGTGTTCCAAATCACGCGGTTCGTGGCGTTATACATACGGTTGACAAACGGCAATTTCCAACTGCTCGGCAAACTAAAGTCCCACCGTAAATTTAAACTGGGGATCCACTGCTTGTAGCTTTCACTAATCTGCCCGCGCACTAACCACTTATCGTGCGCATTATAGAGTAGTTTAGGCGTAATGCGCATAGCCCCTATGTAAAAGGAGGTCTGCGCGGAAATATCATCATCCAAGGTACGTTGCAAACTATAGCTTCCGCGGATATCCCATGTCTTGGTTTCGTGGCGGGTGTAGTTCAGCACGGTATCAAAGAACCGGAAAAGCATAAAGCGCAAATCCCCGCCGTACTGGGTATTTTTTTGCTCGTCGGTGCCAATGTTTTTCTGTTTCACTTGGCTGTAGCGCAGTTTTAAGTTGGTAGAGCTGAGCCAACTGCCGCCGTAAAAGAATTTTTCCCAGTCAGAAATAGAGAACGTTACATCCGGCAGCGTCATACTGGTAGAATCATACTTGGTGCCGGTCTGCTCGTTATTTTGCAATGTCTTAGAGAAGTTGTTAATAAGGGTAATCGTTTGCAAGGGGGCCAATGCGCCGCCCAATTTGTATTTAGAAAGCGGACTCCAGCGTTGGGTGGACATAAACGTATCGCGCAACGTCATACTGCGGCGGTAGCCAAATTGACCCACGTCTTTAAGCGATCCGCGGATCCAGAGGGCCTTGCGCGAATCAAACCCACTGTCCACATCATCCCACGTATCGGCGTCCTGCAAGCGGTAACTCGACGACACCACAAGCGTACTAAACAGTTTGTTTTTGGGTAAAATTTCATTTCCGCTTAGGGTTAAGGTTACGCCGCCGTCTGAGCTGCGGTTAATCGTTTTAACGTCGCCGATTTCAAAAGTGGTAGTGCCGTAGCGGCTTTTTTTCTTACTGAGGTTGTTATTTTCCTGCGTACTAATGTTGTAACTGACCGACGGAGCTAGCCATTTAGAAATTTTCCAGGTGGAGTTAAAACCCGTGTTTTGGTTCATGGCTTTGGGGTAATGGCGGGAATCTTCCCCGCTGGTAATATATTGGGTGCGGTCCTCTTTACTTTTGCTTAAGCTGTAGGTAGGCGTAAAATTAAAGTTATTATTGGGCTGATACGTAAATTTGGCGTTTACTTTTTGGGTGTTTTCATCTGTATTATAATAGGTTCCGTTAGATTCAATATGCCGTTCGCGCGCGTAGTCAATAGACGCGGTGGTGTAGTGATACCCCGCCCGGATATTTTTAAACGATCCCGCCGAGTGAGCCACCGTTGCCCCGTAGGTATGGGTATTGTCTTTGCGTTTCATAACGTCGTAGGTGGTGCTATCTTGCGTATATTCTAAGCCCACTTGCGGCAGGTCTTTCTTGATAAAATCCCCGCGCACCACTGCTGTTTCACGCTTCACGCGCCCCTTATCTAGCATGCTCACGGTGTTGTAGTTGGTACTATCCCCCACCACAGGTGTAGTAATGGTGGAACGGGTTAAATTGGCCTGCATGGGGAACTCTTTAATGCGGGTCATCTTAACAAAATATTCTTCTTGCGTGGTTTTTTGCTGTTTAGATACCGCAAGCGGCGTTTCAAAATCGCTGTCCTTATGCATATATTTGGCCCCGGCGCTCCCCCATTCGTCCAAGCGCACCACTACGTCGCCTTTGTACGCATTACCCGTCAGCTTAATGGCCTCAGCCAAGTGAATGACGTTCAGCCACACTTCGCCGCTGCTACCCGTAGCGTTGGATTTTTCCACACCGGCTAAAATCAAACTCACTTCGCGGAAATTGACTAGCCCATTTACCGCCCGTACGGACTCTACTTTTACCCCATATTCCGGTTCAGAAACGTTTTCAAATGCGTCGGTGGAGCCGTCTCCGTTCGTATCCACCATTTTGACAGAAATTAAACGCCACCCGGTGTAATCCACCGGCACAATGATTTTATCGTAATTTTGTTGCGTACCTACTTTTAAGAAAAATTGGCTTCCTGTGGCCCCGTTTCCGGCCCCGTGCAAGAGGAAGCGGAACTCACGGTGTTGGGTAAAATCCATGGTAGAAAAGTTTCGGTTAGCGTAGCAGGCTTCATCATTACAATCGGCACTGGTGGTATCAAATTTCAGTTGTAAGGATTGGTCCACCGCGTTGACGCTGTTGTTTGCCTCGCGGAAATTATCCACAGACCCATACAAATAGTTAAATACGCGTAGTCCGTCGCCGGTGGAATTAAAAATTGGCTCATAATTTGCGTTTTCTACGTTGTTAATCCCCGAAACAGAAAATTTGCTCACCGCCGGTGCCGCGTTGGGGTTCCACGCCGTGCCGGAAAGCCCCACATTAGCAATTTTAATCTGCCCTTTGGTCTTGGCTCCTTTTTTAAGGGTAATGCGCAAGTGGTGCACCGCTTTCCATTGGGATTTATTTGCAATTTCCAACGGGACCGAAAACGTTTGCCAGGTGGTGTTGGTGGCTTTATTATCCGGCAGCCCCACAATATCCGTTCCGGCAAACCCAAAGTTTCCCCCCGTAGGGATGCTTTCCGCATCATATTTGCCGTTACCGTTTAAATCCTGCGTATCAATACGTCCGTTGGGCTGTCTTTCCCGGTTGTAAACGTTATTTACAAAGGGATCGTAACGCTGCTCCGTTCCGTCCGGGTTGGTAAACAACCACCCGATATCTTCGTTCGGGGCCAAACTGTTGCGGCAATATACGTCTTCCGTTTTCGGCACCCCGGTACCGCACTGGGTATTCATCCCGTTACTCTTGTCAGAATGTTCGTCAATATCACCGA
The DNA here is from genome assembly GCA_045634505.1 of Elusimicrobiaceae bacterium. GTDB lineage: Bacteria > Elusimicrobiota > Elusimicrobia > Elusimicrobiales > Elusimicrobiaceae > Avelusimicrobium. The sequence continues at coordinate 12,518 of JAZRAH010000067.1, read as the reverse complement.
AAGCAAAGTTGACTTGCGGGCCGCCCTCTTCGCCTAACAGAGTAAGTTGGAAAGACGTCTTGTCGGACAAGTCCATCCCCACCGTACTCAGCGGATAGACAATAGAAACTTCATCCAAATCGGTGCTATAGCCTTGTGCCTGGCTAAAATCATAATCTAGGACCAATACTTGCTGTTTATCGTTATAATCGGCGGCGGCTTTGGGGTTAATTTGCAGGGAAGGCAAATCTTGCGTATCCCACCGCAACGTATTAAAAAAGGTACTTTTCCCGTTCGGGTTGGAGGCAAAAATCCAGTCCCGAAACACCATACTCCCCCCCACTTGGGTACTGGCGTCATTCATGTTATCTACCATCGCGTAGCCGAACATATTTTGCTTTTTCTCGCTACGCGCGGCTTCCACGCTAAAATCTACCGACAAGGGCTCTGCTAATTTAATGTCTTTCCCGTTGATGTCTGCCCCATATACCAATAGGTCTTTGGTGTACGCACCCACTTGCGGCACGGTGGAGGGTTTTTCGCCCCCTTCTTTAATGGCCGTGGTGCCAATGGTAATTTTGTCAAAGAGTTGATAATCTAACCGGCCCCCAATTACTGAGTTATTGGCATTTTCCCCGCCCGTGGTATCGTAGGTAATATCTATGACAGAATTTTCGGTAATTTCATCGCCTTTATAAAACGTGATAAAGCCGGAGGTATAATCAATATAATAGTCGTTATTGCGCGAAAGGGTGCGTCCATTTAATTTGACGGTTTCCGATTGCACCACCATCCCCGCTTCCACAAAATATGTTTTGACCGTGCTTTCATACTGGATTTTAAACTTCAAGTTGCGCGAGGAAACCGGCGTTGTATCATACAGTCCGGCATCATCTAAGCGGTAATCCAGGTAAAAAATACCCGTGTTAAAATCCACATTGATATACGTAGGGTACACGGTATAGGGGCTATTGTATAGTTGCCCGTTGGCGTCTTGCAGTTGCAAAATAAAGTTACCCGAGCCGTCATCTTGTGTAATTTTCTGTGCCCCAATAGCATAATAGGTTTTGAGCTCTAGTTTATTGGCGGTTTCGTCGGCACTGGTTACCACAGAGCGGTCGTTGGGGGTTTTAATAAATTTAATCGTACCGGCCGTACCCATTTGGTCGCTTAGGCGGTTACCGCGGGTGTCTAAATAATCTACCGCAATAGCGGCGTCCACTTTAATGGTGCGTTTAAATTCAATAATTCCGCGTGCATAGTCAATGGTATAGTCAATCCCGCGGGTTAAAAGTTCCCATTTTGCTTGATAGGTTCCGCCGCCCAGTACATCTTCGGCCGTTTTATCCACGGGTACATACGTGTAAGAAGTGGCGTTATTGTCCAAATAAATTTCTTCCGTGCCGGACGAAATACTCCCCATGGCCCCGCGCCACGTGTCGTGCGCGACGCTGCTTACCACCGGCACTTCCGTTCCGTCTGCTTTTTTAAGCGGTTTTACGTTTCCGCCAAAGGTCAAATCGTAATACGTACGGCGGACGTAGTTTTTATCTTCCAAGGAAATAATTTCCGATACACTGCTGCCCACAAAGCGTTTTTGCTTACTGGACCCTTTCGTCTGCGAGCCGATTAAATACAAGTTGGCATTTTTATGTTGCAAATGCATCTTGGCCCCAAAAAGCTGTTTTTCGTACGAGATAAACTCCGTTTTCGGCAGTGCCAAATCAATGTCGCCAAATTCGGCCAGTTGCACCAGTTCGCCCGGTTTACCGCGGTAAGCCACGGAAATCGTTTTTTCTTCTTCGCGTTGGTCGTCATAGTCAATATCCACAAACACGCGGTTTAAAATTTTACCCTGCATTTTTAATTGCAGTTGCTGTGCCATTTCTACCGAGCGGTCGTCGCGGTTTTGCACCGTGCTATTGGGGGCGGTTTTGTATTTTTGGCCCGCCATGGTAATCCCTAGCACATATCGCCCGGTTAAAGCAATACTCGTGCCATAAAGAGGCAAGGAAAGCGTAGGGTTTAACAGGGTCAAATCCGGGATGGGCTCGGGCTCTTTATCTAGCGTATAGGCCCCCTCTACCGAGGTTACCGCCTGACGCCAAAACTCGTTAGAGTATTGCAAAAGGGCGGCATCATCCGGGGGTTCTTCTATGGAGAGTTCTTTCTCGCGGGCGGCTTGTTGTTCTTCTTCAAAAATATCGTACTGGTTTTTATCTACCAGGGTATAGGGCAACGTTTGCGCCCCTGCTACCGGCGCAAAAAACACATTGAAAAAAATAATATAGGCAAGTAATAGCCGCAACGCTTTCATAAGAAGCAACAAACCCTCGATTGTATTTTATAAATTATGGCGTTCTTGCGCTACTTAAAACTTAACTTTTCCCCCGCCCTAGCTTATATTTTGTTAAAATGAAGAATATGCGCCTAGGTATTTTTACAAAATACATTGCTAAAAATCTGCTCACCCTGTTTGCCGGCGTACTAGGGATTTTGACGTTTGTCATTTTTATGAACCATTTTATCCGCGTGATGAATATGGCCATGAGCTACGGCACCAGTTGGTCATGGGTAGCCTCTTCGCTCTTAAACCTAGTGCCGGATGTATTTTGCTTAAGTGCCCCCATGGCGTTTCAAATTGCTATTTTACTCACGCTTACCGGGATGAGCGAACAAGGCGAACTGATTGCCTTACGCGCGGCGGGGTTTTCGTTTAAAGAGATTGTGCGCCCGCTAGCGGGCGTGGCGATTATTTTATCTGTCATCCTGGTCATTTTAAGCAACTGGATTACCCCGCATAGCTACCAAAAAGTACTCAATTTACGTACCGAGGCCCGCAGTAAAATTACCAAAGTCAATTTAGAGCCTAACACCTGGCTAGACCTAGGGGAATGGACCCTTTATATAGAGGAATTGGACCCCTCTACCCACGAGGCCCGCAAAATCCAGCTTATTAAAAAGGCAGATTCCGGCGCGCTGTCCACCAAAGTAAACGCCACGCGCGGCAAAGTGGTGCTCACCGATACCGCCATTGGGCTAGAACTGTACGACGGCCAAATGCAACGCCTGGACGAAAAAGACCCTTCCTCTTTTATTGCAGCCAATTTTGACACTTATACGTTGCACATTTCGCTCTTTCGCAACCAACAACGCCGCCTGCGCGTAGGGGAAATGACTACGAGCAAACTCTTGCGCCGCCTTAAAAACACCCCCTTAGACAAAGCCACCCGTAACGAATACCGCACCGAAATCAGCATGCGCAACGTCATGGCACTTTCTCCGCTTATTTTGCTGTTTGTCAGTTGCCCCATAGGCTTCTCCCTGGGCAAGCGTACCAACAAAGGGTGGGGCATGCTTTTTAGCGTTATTATCATTTTCTGCTTTTACTTACTCATGACGCTAGGCATCTCCCTGGGCAAAAAGGTGGGTTTCCTGGCCTACCCGGCCCCGTGGCTACCTGTACTGGTGGGGTTAGTGGCGGGCAAACACTTGTGGAAAAAGAGGTTAAACATCTAATGCGCCTATACCATTATATAGCCCATAAATTTTGGGGCCCGTTCTTTTTTGCATTGGGTATTTTTACCACGCTCGTCGTGCTGGGGGACATTTTTGAAAAGCTCAAAAACCTTAGCAACGGTACCACCACCGTGTGGGATTTGCTGACCTATTCGGCGTGTACGTTTCCCAACTGGCTAACCACCATTATGCCGGTAGCGTGTTTACTGGGGGCTATTTCCGTGATTAGTGAAATGATTGCCAACGGCGAGTGGACCGCTTGTGTAGCGGGTGGTTTTGCACCCAAAGATTTATTCAAACCCATTATTGTGTGCATTTTAGGGGTGGTGGGTATTACCATGCTCGTGCAGGAATTTATTGTTCCGTCCCTGAACTTAAAAGCGGACACCATTTATTACACCCGCATTAAACCGTCCGCGGGGTTTAACCCAAACGTGGAGAGCGACGTAGTTATTAAAATCTCCCCCACCCAAATGCTCTACGCTAAAGCCGTGGATATTTCCAAGGGGGTTATGCAGCGCGTCTCGTTTGACACGTATAATGACAACTGGGATATTGCCTCCCAACTTATTGCCCAAACCATGACCTGGGACCCACAGACCAAACAGTGGCTACTCAAAGACGGCATTGAACGCACCTTTTTAAGCGATATGGACACCACCGAAGAATCCTTCCAAGAAAAAGTGGCCCCTTTTTCTACGCCCCCCAACCGCATGGCGGTAAGCAAAGCGGAGGACAAATTGTTAAGCGTGCGCGATTTAACCACTAAAATCAATTTCTACCGCCACAGCGGTCTGGCGCATTATGCGGCGGAAACCAACCGCCAAGCTAAACTGGCCACCCCGTTTGTAACGGTAATTATGTGTCTGCTAGGCATGCCCTTTGCCATTAGCACCCGGCGCAAGAGTAAGATTTTAAACATTATTTTATCGCTCGTCATAGCCTTTGCGTTTTGGTGGCTCATTTCCATGGCCACGTCTATTGGGCAAAACGGCTACATCAACCCTTACCTGGCCGGCTGGGGCCCCGTCTTATTATTTGGCGCGGCGGTCTTCTTTGAGTTTAGATGGATGAAGTTATAGGATTTCCCGCTGTAAGTCCCCAGTTATTAAACTAGAGACCTACAGCACAATTATTCTACTTATATCTAATGCATTCCCCGGTTTTACTGTCTACTTCTGCGCAGTCTACCCTTGTCGCCTTATTCCACATGCCATTGCGATAATCTGCTATAGATTGAAAAGTCCATTCTCCTCCCACACCGTATTCATTATCATAAGAAGCGCCGTAGGCACTCCCTCTATAAACATCACAAGTCCCGTCTTCATGGACACCTTGGCAATAGCGCGCTATGAGAGAAACCGTACCATCCGGATTATAAACAACCCTAGAAACCAATTCTATAGTACAAGTTTCCCCACTTAAACTTTTACAATTACGGGTAACTACATTCACGTTATTTTCATCAAATACTTCAATATATGAGTTACCATTACCCGCACTTCCATACGTTGGAATACATTTGTCATTCTCCCACTTAGCATACGTTTCACTTTTGTTACATTGAGTGGTCAGTTTTTTTACCTCATCCCCGTTTGCATTGTATGTAGTATCCACACATTGTTTTGCAGAAGAATTACACTGGTGCGACACTACTTGGTTACCAATGATATCCGCGGTACACCCTGTTTTCCCTTCGCATACACTACTCTGTAGTTTGGTAAGAGAACTGGGCAATTTATCGCTGTTTACCGTTCCCGATAGAACATACGTCACAAAGCCATCGGTTTGACTCCCGGGGATATATTGCCCCCCAAGCGATTGACAAATTCCCTGCGCCACCATATTATTTTCGTTGGCTTCACAATGGATATTATCTGCAAATTTACCACTGTGTTTTTGATATACAATATAATTCATGGGGAAGTTGTTATTCTTGCCGACTATTACATAACTATATTCCCCAGTGGACAGACCTAGTTCCGTTCCATCCGGATACGTAACTTGACCGGCAACGTCTAAACTGGCCGGGGAAGTGGCATACGTTCCGTGTTCCATGTAATACACTTCGTTACCATTGGCGATACTTTTAGCAATAGGCATCAAGGCAGAGAAACGGCTTTTTAGTACCGCTTTTTGGTATTGCGGTACAGCCACTGCTGCCAAGATGCCGATAATCAGCACGACGACCAAGAGCTCTATGAGGGTGAAACCCATTAAATTAGGTGTCATCCCCGAGGGTTGGTATCGGGGATCTTCCACGCACCTATTTAATAAAGAATTGTCCTTAATTTTACAACGGCATGCATTGTAGATTCCCGATAAAAACGTTCGGGAATGACTTTCTTTTTTCACTACTACATTTTTTTGGTTTTTCATAAGTTTGCTCCTGTTTTCATTATGTCATTGTAAACTTGATTTGGAATCTCACCATTTTTAACAACCTAAGGTGAGATCCTGGATCAAGTCCAGGATGACAATGTTATTTTTGTCAGGCTCACACTTGACCTATATTTCAATTTGTTTGCTTATGAAAACCACACAAATACGGCCGTCAGTGCACAGTCTATTTCAATTCCTATACAACAACAGCCGCGGTTTACCACAAAATAGTAAACACTTGGCACAACTCAACTGGGTAATTAGTCCGTTAAGTCGTGCCCACCTTTTCGGCTATTTTTGGATTGACCAGTGCTTTTGTAAGCTCTCCGTATTCTGCATACGGTTCCAAAAACAGAATCAAATTGTACCCATAGTATAGCAAAAAAAAGCCCCTGGGAAAACAGGGGCATACATGCAATTTTGCGTTTGTTGTTAGCTTTTATTTCAGCCGTTCAATGGCACTTAGTAAATCGTCGGTGTCAAACGGCTTATACAGCACGCCGTTCGCACCCAACCGTTGCGCCTCGGCCAAGATAGTTTCTTGGCGCATCCCCGTTACTAAAAGCACCTTGGTATTGGGGGCCAAATGCTTTAATTTGGCTAGGATGTCCAGCCCATTTTCCGTAGGGAAAAACACATCCAATAGCACCAAATCCGCCTTGCTTTTGGGCAGTAGTTCAAATAATTCTTGTGAGCTTCCCGCCTCTAGCACAACTTGAAACCCCGAGGACTCTAGCACATTTTTCAGGGCCGAGCGCAAAATAACCGAATCATCTACCAGTGCTATTTTCATTTAGTACTCACTCCCGCCAACTTAGCCCCCAAATCCAAGAGGGCTTGCGTCTCTTTTTTAGTAGCCGTTTCGGCATAAATACGCAGCAGCGGCTCCGTACCGGACGGGCGAATCAGCAACCAGTCATCATTATCCAAAATCACTTTGAGCCCGTCCAACGTATTCATTTCCGCTACTTTGTGCGTGCCAATTTTCTTCGGCATTTTTTTGCGCAGTTTTTCTGCAAAAGAGTCTTTATCTAACGCCTTAGCCAGTTTAAAATCTTTGCGCTGATAAACCGACGCACCGTAGTTTTCCACAATATCTGCGCACAGCTCACTGGCTTTTTTACCGCTATCTGCCATCACGGTTAAAAACGCCAAGGCCACAGCCAATCCGTCTCGGTCGGTTAGTCCGCCTTTCCAGGCAAACCCGCCCGCTTCTTCCACGCCAAAGGCCACGTCATCCAAATTCATGCGCTCGGCTACATTTTTAAAACCTACACTTACCTCTTCAAAACGCATTTCATGCGCGCGTGCAATACGTTTGAGCAAAAATCCCATCGATACAGTCTGCACAATGTTACCCGTTAATTTTTTGTGTTTAATCAGGTAATCACACAGCACCGCAGCAATAAAACACGGGGTTAAATAGTTGCCCTTTTCGTCCACCAAGGCCACGCGGTCCCCGTCGCCGTCAAAGGCAATACCTAGGGCCGCTTTTCCCGCTACTACGGTCTTTTTCAGTTCGGCTAAATTTTTCTCTACCGGCTCGGGTTGCACGCCGCCAAACACCGGGCTATGCTCACTATGCAGCGCAATTACTTGCTTAGAAGGCAAGAATTTTTCCACATATCCTGCGGCCGCACCGTGCATATAATCCACAGCTACCTTGCCTTTAAATGTTTTGAGTTTTTTCGTGTTTACGCGGGTAGCTAAATATTTAAAATATACGTCGGTCAAATCTTTCTTTTCGGCTTGTTGTCCATATAGTTTTAATACGGAATTTTGCCCAATTAACGCTTCCATATCCCGCGTAATGCGCGCCGGGGCGGAGCGTCCGGCAATTTTCACCTTAATCCCGTTAAAGTGGGCCGGGTTGTGGCTAGCCGTTACCACAATAGCCATCCAACATTTGTTTAAGGTAAGCACCGAGGCTACCGGCGTAGAAACCGGCCGGTCCGAAAGCACCACATCAATTTTGTTAGAGCGGAAGATAGAGGCAATATCGGCGGCAAATTTGTCCGACATAAACCGCCGGTCATATCCTACAAAAATTTTCGGCATTTTTCCGTTTTCCAGCACGGGTGCGTTGCCGTTAATATAATCGGCCATGGCTTGCGCCAACAGGTACACATTTTCAAAGGTAAAATCCCACGCGATAATGCCTCTCCATCCGTCGGTTCCAAAGTGAATATTTGCCATATTTCTCCTTATATTCAATTTCTGTATGGTGGAGGTGGGGGGATTCGCACCCCCGTCCGAACATCCTCTCTCCCTAGGCTCTACAAGTTTATCCTTGCTGGGTACAAGTAGCTAAGCGCAAGGAAGCACGCTACTCGTTTGGTCCGTTAGTCTTACACGCGTAGGACGGCCCGCGCCACCGCGTTGCATCCTGTGTGGTGACTGCCGTTCTTTTGCGCACAGGAAACACAAAAGAGGCAGTGGACTAAGCGTTAGCCCAAGCGACTTGATTGTCGTTAGTTATTTTTTTGGCCCTATTTTAACCGGCCTGGCCAACCGGTACTTGCTCCCAGAAAGCAACAGATACCCGTCAAATCTATTACACCCCCGGTACAGAAATTGTCAAATAACATACAAAAATTAAGCATTATATTGTATCATTTTATTAAGGATATGTTGATTTTTTTGACTATTTTCCCCGGTCTTGTCCTTATAAAACGTCATCCCCGAGGGTCTTAGTCGGGGATCTCCACCTTAAAAAAAGAACACTATGTACACCACCACAAAACCCACTACCTATTTAATAGACGGCTGCAACTTAGTACGCAGTTTTCTCTATGAATTTGCCCGCACCGAGGACGAAGTTACCGCCGATTTTTTAGATTTTCTGGAAGATATGTCTTGCGACCCGCGCTATAGCATGCACACCTACGAGGTCATTTTTGACGGCACCTTCCGCCCGGTGGGGCCGCTGTACCGTGCGGGGGTACATATTAGCTTTGCCGAAGAGAACACGGCCGACCAAGTTATTTACGAACGCGCCAACTACGCCGCCCAAACCGGCTCTCGCGTGGTGGCGGTAACGGACGACCGGGCCTTGCAAGAAGATCTTAAAGCGTTAGGCATTAAGGTACAATTTTGCCGCAAGTTCTACAACAGTTTCAAACCTACTGAGAAATAATAGTGGGCGCAAACTTCCGTTGACCGCACAAAATTGAAATACGAGATATTTCAATTTTGTTGCTTTTCAGCGATACAATTTTCCACCTTTGGGCACCTTTGCCCGCCTTTACGGAGGGCTTTTTTAACCAACAATTTGCCCCATTCCAGTTCGCACGCCGTAACCCCCAAGCAGCTAGATAATTTCAAAATAATTTGAGCGCAGTTCTAGGCGCATGCCGACGTAGCGTACGTATTAAGGCGGCGCAACGCGCCGCAAGTACGTAAGGAGGCTCGCAACAACGAAATGCGCCAAATTAAGAAGAAATTATGTTAGAATAGAGGAGTAGGAAAATACAATTTTATCCTGTTTTTGGAACCGTTTAAGAAACGGGGACTTTACCAAAGTTCTCATCACGCCAAAAGCAACCGTTACTTAGGTACAAAACCAACTGGGTCGCTCCCGGACGGTTTTGTACCGAACGTTTATCATTTTGATGATAGGCTACGGCTGTTGTGTGTGAGTTTCGTGATGAGAGCTCTGCATAAGAGCCGTTTTTATGTGTGAGCCACACGGGCAGTTCCCGCGCGCCAAGATAAACCTTCACACAAGGGGTATATTCCCGCGAGGGGCCTGTAAATGCAGTTTCATAAGCGGATGAATTGAAATTAAATCAAGGTGAGGTAAACTTATGAAACAACAAAACACCCGGCGGGGTCTCACGCAAATCAATTGGGTAGGTCAGGCATTGCCTGACAATTCCCCGGCCAAGGGGCATAAATCCGCCTTCACGCTCCGCCCCTCGTCATCCCGCAGTGTTGGTATGCGGGATATAGGGGCGGACCACACGCTATACCCCGCATTACAGGCCTGCGGGGTGACGGAGCGTGTGGCCCGGGGTTTTACCCTCATTGAACTCTTGGTCGTGGTCCTCATCATTGGCATACTAGCCGCCGTAGCCGTCCCGCAATACCAAAAAGCCGTGGAAAAATCCCGTCTGACCGAGGCCCTTGTGCTAATGAAATCGCTCCAATCATCTATGGACCGCTACATATTGGAAAACGGGTATCCCGATAGCACGATGGAATTTTTAGGCGATACCGCCAACTGTACCAATTGTCTAGACATTTCCCTAGATGGCTTAACTTGCCATAACGAGTACGGAGACTCTGCGTGTCAAAGCTCACATTTTTGGTACACCGCTACATGCAACTCTAATTCTTGTTGGGTCGAGGCCTCCCCTTCGAAATACCTTCTACAAATCAGAAAAGGCAGCACAACCCCCGAAGTAAAACGATGTGATGATTATGGCACAAATATCGGGCGATATATATGTCAGGGCCTATTTGAACAAGGTTGGGTAGCATGGGAATAGTAAAATTTTATACATCTTTTACCATTTTTTTGCTATAATAATCATGTAAGAGGGCTGGTGGCGGAATGGCAGACGCGACAGACTTAAAATCTGTTGGCCGCAAGGCCGTGGGGGTTCAAGTCCCCCCCTGCCCACTTAACAACCTGCCAAAATCAAATCCCACCAGTAGTAAAAATAATGATTAAAGATATTACGCGCACACTTACCAATGCAGTTAGCTGGGTAAGTACCGTCTTGCCTTTAGGGTTAAAATTTGCTGCTGCGGGGATGCTGATTGCCGCGGTATTATTTTATTTTGATTGTTTCAAATCGGGCGTTGTGTTTATGATAATCGGCATATTTTGTGCCTATTTCTTCCGTGACCCCAACCGCAACGTCCAATTTGCCGAGGACGAAATTGCCTGCCCGGCCGACGGCACGGTTATGTCTATCAAAACCGAGGACGACCCCAATTCCGTCGTCGTACGCATTTTTCTCTCTATTTTTGATATCCACGTCCAGCGCTCTACCATCAACGGTAAAACCGGCGAAATTTTTTATAACAAAGGCACCTTCTTATTTGCCGACAACCCCGCCGCCGTTAAAAACGAACGCAACCTTATCCAACTTTTCAAAGACGGCGACCCGTCCAAATTTGCCCATGTGGAACAAATTACCGGGGCCATTGCACGGCGTATTGAATGTTGGGTCCACCCCAACGAAGACATCAAACAAAACCGCCGTCTGGGCCTGGTGCGCTTTGGCAGCCAAGTAGCTGTATATCTGCCTAAAGACAAAGTCCGCGTAGTTGTGAAAGAAGGCCAAAAAGTGCAAGGCGGCATTACGGTCCTTGCGTTGTGGAAATAGGGGGCAGTATGAACAACCATTCTAAAGAAACCACCAAGCTAGCCATTGCGGCCCCGTCGTTATTTACACTAGGCAATTTAGCGTGCGGATTTTTCTCTATTTTAGCAGCCACTAAGGGCAACTTCGCTGGGGCCGGGTGGCTGATTTTAATTGCCGCCGTGTTTGATATGTTTGACGGCCGTGTAGCCCGTTTATTAGGGGCCGAAAGTGAATTTGGCATTGAAATGGACTCGCTAGCCGACGCAATTTCGTTTTGCGCGGCCCCGGCATTTTTGATGTACTTTATGGTATTGCAAGCGCAACCCACCTGGGGCGCACCGATTGCGTGTGTCTATACATGCTTTGGCGTATTGCGCCTGGCCAAATTTAACGCCATGGCCCACGCGGGCGAAGGCTCTAAAAAATACTTTTGCGGCTTGCCGGTACCGGCCCCGGCCGCCCTGCTGGCCTCGTTTGCTATTTCTTATACCATTATGCAAGGCAACGGCGCGGGCCACAACTTACCGTTTGTGGAAACCTATATCACCCACCTATACAATTTTGTGTGGTTTATGATGCTTATTTTGGCTATACTCATGGTCTCCAACATTCCCTACGCCGCTTTCAAAGCCAAACGAGAAAAGAAACTAAGCGTTTGGTTTTTATTGTTAATTGTACTGTTGGTAATCATGCTTATTAAATTCCCGCAGAACGTTATTTTAGTAGTCTTTTCGCTCTATATTCTGTTTGGTTTATTGGCGGTACTCTACCGCGCTTTCTTAGGAACCAAGATAGAGAAATAAGCCTGTTTTCTTTGCATGATGCACGCATTGTAAAATGCGTGCTTTTTTATTATACTATAGATACAATTTTATCTGTTTTTGGAACCGTATGTAGAATACGGACGCGTCTGAAAAGACCTTTGACACTCCAAGAATAGCCAAATCACAATACAAAAGGATGGCCTTTCGAAACCCGTTCTTTTGTATTGAACGTTTGTCGTTTTACGATAAACTACGGCTATTTGTAATGTGGCGGTGTCAAAGCTCAATACAACTCAGCCGTTTTTGTATGCGTTTCATAAGCGGAAAATTGAAATGTAGGTCAGGTTTTACCCGACGTAAAATAAAATTGTCATTCCAAACTTGATTTGGAATCTCACCACTTTTAGAAATATAAGGTGAGATCATGAAACTCCACGGGCTCACGCCCGTGGTATCAGTCCGTTTCAAACAAAGTTTGCCCTGAATCTTCTTTTCCCTGCTCTTCTATATACCTTTGTATCGTTTCTTCATTTACCCCTATCGTTGATACAAAATATCC
>JAZRAH010000066.1:0-9946 GCA_045634505.1 Elusimicrobiaceae bacterium | reverse complement strand
ATTCTAGGCCGTTTGCTTCCCCCCGTGTGGGGGAAGTACGGCGTAGCCGGGATGGGGGGTTATCCAAGGGAATTTGCTTATTTTACAACCCCCTTTTGTCGCTTACGCGACCCCCGGATTAAAACCTTCCGGGGCTAAAGATTGTTCCCCACAAGGGGGACAAATAATAACGGCCCTAACCTATCCACTTTTTTGGCAATTAGGCTCTATTTAGCCAGGTCTGTTAAGTAGTGGCACCCCACACTGCGCTTATTTTGCAAAGCGGCATACGTAATTAGCAGCGCGGTACGCACCCCGTTACGCAGGTCAATCAGCTCCTGGCAAGGCTTGGCCCCTTTGTAAAAAATATCAATTTCGTTATGCAAGTGGCGCAAAATTTTCTCGGCACGCTCCAAGTGTTTGCGGCTGCGCATCAGCCCCACATAATTCCACATGGTGTTACGCAACGTGGCTAAATCTTGCTTAATTAAGTTCGGGTCCGGCATTTCACTGGGGATGACCCATTCTTTCGGGGTGGGCATGTGAAACGTCTGTTGGGCAATATCGCGGGCATCTTCCTGCGCGCATAAATAGCCCATGGCTACCGCTTCCAAGAGAGACGTACTGGCCAAGCGGTTTGCTCCGTGGTAGCCTGTACAGGCCGTTTCCCCAATGGCATTTAGGTGCAAAATGTTGGTACGCCCGGCCGGGGTGGCATAAATTCCCCCGCAAAAATAGTGGGCCGCCGGTACGACCGGGACGGGAACTTGCGTTAAATCGTACCCTTCCTCTAAACATTTTTTATAAATTGCCGGGAAACGCTCCTTGGTTTCCTGCGCCGGGTTGGCGGTAATATCCAAATACACGCACTCGTGCGCGGTATTAAGCCGCTCTTGCTCAATGGCGCGCGCGACAATATCGCGCGGAGCTAAATCTTTCAGCGGGTGGTATTTGGGCATAAAGGCTTCGCCTTTGCTGTTGCGCAAAATAGCCCCCTCTCCGCGCAACGCTTCGGACAAGAGAAAACTTTTCCCTTTGGCAAACACGGTTGGGTGAAATTGGACAAATTCCATATTCATCACCCGCGCGCCCACGCGGTAGGCCATGGCAATACCGTGCCCGTAGGCATGCTCGGCGTTGGTGGTATGCAAATACACTTGCCCTACCCCCCCGGTAGCCAAAATTGTTTTTTTGGCGGTTACGGCAAACACTTCCCCGGTTTTATTATCCAGTACATACGCGCCAAATACCGTCAAGGGATAATAGCGGTCCATCAAATTGGTAGAACTGTGCGATAACGTTAGTAAATCAATCGCACTGCAAAATTCTTTTACGGTAATAAGCGGGTTGTGGCGCACGGCTTGTGCAATGGCCGCCAGCATAGCGTGCCCGGTAGTATCTTTGGAATAAATAATACGGTTTTTACGGTGGGCTCCTTCGCGCGTGAAGCGCAGTTGGTGTTGTTCGTCCCGGTCAAAAGGGACGGTTAAATCGTGCAAGAAAACCTCTTCTACGGCTTTGCATCCGGCAACGGAAAGCTCTTTTACCGCCCCGTCATTACACATCTGGGCCGTGGCCATTTTTACATCTTCCAACAGCTCATCCACTTGCAAGTTGGGCTCATACACAATGCCGCCCTGTGCCAAATCACTATTCGCCTGGGACATTTGCCCACAACAAAGAACCATGGTTTTAAGGCCCTTTTTGGCGGCCTCGTGCGCATATACACAACCGGCAATGCCGGCCCCAATTACTAAACAATCCGTAGAAAGAATTTTCATACGTATATTATATAATTTTTGAAGAAAGACAAAAAAACCACCGCGCTGGGCGGTGGCTTATCAAACAGGCTGTTTTTATTTAGTACAGCTGTGGCCCGTACAGGTTGTGTAGCCCATGGACTGGCAAAATACTTTGCCTTTTTCTTCGTTGGAAGAATTCCCCACACACGCTAGTTTATCTTTGGAAGTGGCATAATTGGTGTACATCTCAATATAGTACGGGTACGCATTGTCCGCTTTCTTGTTACGGTAAGCGCGCACTACCTCATCCGCATCCACTTTTTCAATAAACACGTGAAAATATTTAGTAGCCCGGCAATTCCCCGTATCTCCGGTGCACTCTTTCGGCAAATTGACATCTAGCGTAGCATATTTATGCACGCTGGGGCTGCTACGGCCTTCAATTTTCTCATCAAACCGGGCCCGGTTGATAGCCTCCACCACCGCACTGGCCGCCGCTAACCCTTCGGCAAAGCGGGATTGCTCCACCGATTTTTTGTACGACCCTACACTTAGCGACGCCAAAATGGCAAGGATAATCACCACGGCCAATAATTCCACTAACGTAAAACCCTGTTTAAGTATTGTTTTCATATCCATTTTCCTCACTACTTGATATTATAGCGTTTTTTGGACGGTTTTCAATATGTTTTTAGTTGCAAAAGCCTCCAAAAACCGTTATACTACTGGGTAGGAGAAAAATTATGATACACAAAAAGTTAGGTTTTACCTTAATTGAACTACTTACAGTAGTGCTTATTTTAGCTGTTTTAACCTCTGTTGCGTTGCCCCAATACCGCCGGTCCATTTACCGGGCGGAAGCCGCCAACGCGCTTGTTAACTTAAAGTCCCTTTATGACTCTGCCAAACGGGCCTATGCCATGAATTCTGAATTTCCTTCTTCTTTTGCTAGCCTAGATGTCAAATTACTGGCAGATGAAAACACGGGGGCCACGCTTATTTCGGGCGGATATAAATTTGAATTTGTAACCTCCCCTAGTAACGGGGTCAAGGGGTGCCGCTATCCGGACTCGCAAACGGACAGTTTGTGTTTACAAGTATCGTACGTACGCAACGGCAAACGGGATGTCTATACGTGCAGTGCTACGGGCAAGTATGTATCGGTCTGTGAAGCCATGGGCCCTTGCACCGACGGTACCTGCGTAATTGAATAATTTAAAACGGACACGTGGCAACACACCGCCCTCAAGGCGGTGTTTTTATTTGCGTTTGCGCTTAAAAAATTTTTTGAAATTTTGCTTCCCGTTTTTGCGGGGCGGTTTGCCGGGGTGCTTGATTTTTTGAAGGGCTTTTTTGCTAAGCCCCACTTTGACCGCGTGAAAGGCCTGCGTCGGTTGCGGGGTGGCACTGGTTTCCAGTACGCGCGCGGCGTCCATAGCCTTATGAAACGTCTTGGGTTTTTTGGACGCCCGCATAGAACTGCGCGGCGTTTGCGGCAAAAGTACACTGTTTTCGGACAAAAGCTCCTGGGCGCGCTGGGTGTATTTAGACGGCGTTTGCGCCCGTTTTTCAGGCTTGTGCTTTTTAGGGCGCACCGCACTTTCCTCGTGCGCTACAAATTTGGGCTGTGGCAACGGCTCAATGGTTTTTTGAATGGTTTTAACGGCACTGGCAAATTTTGTTACGCGGCAAATTTCCTGCCATTTACGGCCGTCATCACTAATGAGAGAAAGCGCACTGCCCACACTACCCGCCCGTCCGGTGCGGCCAATGCGGTGGATGTAATCCTCGGGGCATTGGGGTAAATCGTAGTTAATGACGTGCGCAATTTGCGGCACATCCAGCCCGCGCGCGGCTAAATCGGTCGCCACCAACACGCGCACGGTACCACTGCGGAAAAATTCCATAATCTGCCGCCGGCGGTTTTGGCGCAGCTCCCCGTGCAAGGCACTGGCTTTTTGCCCGTAGCGTTTTAATTCTTTGGCGAGGCGTTCGGCCCCATGTTTAGTTTTTACAAACACTAAAATAGATCCCGCCCGCGTGCTTAGTTCGTGCAACAGTTGCGGTAATTTTTCGCGCACGGTTACCTGCACAATTTCTTGTAGTACGCTACACGCGGCCGACGTAACCGCCCCCACTTGCACCCGCACGGGGTTACGTAAAAACTCCCCTGCCAGTTGCACAATTTCTTTGGGAAGCGTAGCCGAAAATAAAAGCGTTTGGCGCGGACCGGGTAGCGAAGCCACAATGTGCCGCATATCGTCAATAAATCCCATATCCAGCATGCGGTCGGTTTCGTCCAGCACCAAAAAATGCACGTGCGACAGGTCCACACTTTTGCGCCCCACATGGTCAAGTAGCCGCCCGGGCGTAGCAATCAGCACGCGCGGCTTACGGCGAAGTGCGGCATACTGTTTGTGGATGTTATCCCCCCCAATAATAAGCGCCGCGGGGAGGGCATCTGTCAGCTTTTTTAGCTCGGTTAAAATCTGCTCGGCCAGTTCGCGCGTGGGCGTAAGCACCAAAGCATTTTGCGCCGGGTTTTGCGTCAAACGCACTACGAGCGGCAGTAAAAAAGCCAATGTTTTGCCGGTGCCGGTTTGGGCCGTGCCTAGCACGTCTTTACCGGCCAACGCCGGGGGCAACGCGCGCGCCTGAACGGGGGTAGGCTCGGTAATCAGTTGCCGCGCCAAAGCGGCTTGTAATCCTTCGGGTAAGGTAGTAAAAATGTTCATACAGGCTCTGCCAAGGCGGCCTCCACTTCTTCGTTTAACGCAAGCCACCGCTCCTCGGTTTTTTTAAGCTCGTCATTAAGTAGCGCCAGTTCAATACTGCTATCCGCCGAGTAATGAGCCACCAATTCTTCTTCCAGGGCGGCTTTGCGGGTGGTTAATTTCTCCATTTTATCGTCTAGCGCGCGGATTTCTTTTTTAAGCGGAGCCACCCGTGCCCGGCGCGCGGCGGCCTCTTTGCGCTCACGTTCCTTGGAGGTCATTTTGTCGCTTGCCAGGTCGCTACGGTCATTGTTTTTAAGGAGCTGTGCTTTGTAATCCTCCAGGTCCCCCGTGAAGGTTTGGCACGTACCGCGCCGTACAATCCACAGCGTGTCGCACGTGAGTTCAATGACGTGTAAATCGTGCGTAATCAGCACCACGGCCCCCTCGTAATTATTCAAGGCTTCAATCAGTGCGGCGCGGGATTGGATATCCAGGTGGTTGGTAGGCTCGTCCAAAATTAACAGGTGCGGCGCGTCTTTGGTAATCAGTGCCAGGAGCAAGCGGGATTTTTCCCCGCCCGATAAACTGCCAATAAGCGTATCACTTTTGGCTTTGTTTAAGCCAAAGGCTCCCAGTTGGGCGCGGATTTGCGTTTCCGTCGCAAGCGGCATTTGCGCGCTAAGCATTTCATACGGGGTTTTCTCCACGTCCAGCTCTTCGGTTTGGTGTTGGGAGAAATAGGCAATTTTCATTTTCTTAGCCGTCGTCATCTTGCCGGACATCAACAGCAAACGGTGCGACAAAATTTTGGCGAGCGTAGATTTCCCGTTTCCGTTGGCCCCCAGTAGGGCAATGCGGTCGTCGGGTTCAATGCGCAAATCCAGGTTTTGCAAAACAGGTTTATCGTCATAGCCCGCCACGCCGTTTTCTATAGTTAACAGGGAATTATTCAGTTTGTCCGGCGACGGAAATTCAAAATGGGCCTCCGGGTCTTTGGGGATCGCGGGGGCCGCACCCAGTTTTTCAATCATTTTTAGGCGGCTTTGCGCTTGTTTGGCCTTGGTGGCTTTGTAGCGAAAACGATCCACGAACGATTGCAAATGTGCCACTACACGCTCGTGCTTGGCGGCGGCCAATTTGGCCCCCTCTATGGCGGCGGCGCGGGTACGTTCGTACGTATCGTAATTACCGTTATAAAGTTTAAGTTGTCCGTCCTCTACGTGGATGATATGGTCGCACAGACGGTTTAAAATGTGCCGGTCGTGCGAGATAATAAACACCGTTTTACCCACGCGCACCAAGTAATTTTCCAGCCACATAGCGGTTTCTAAATCCAGGTGGTTGGTAGGCTCGTCTAACAAAAGGCAGTTAGACGGCGCAAACAAACACGCCGCCACGTTGGCACGCACTTGCCACCCGCCGGAAAATTCTTTTAACGGGCGTTTAAAATCTTCATTTACAAAGCCAAGCCCGCTTAAAATAGCACTGGCGCGGGCCGTAGCACTGTGCGCACCTAAAAACGCTAACTTATCAAAAATTTCGGCCATACGCTCGCCGGAGATTTGGGGGTTTTCCAACTCTTTTTGCAGGCGCATAAGCTCTTTATCGGCCGCCAAAACGTAATCTAACAGGCCTACGGACGGGTCGGCAATGTCCTGCGCGACGGACGCAATTTGCGTGCCGCGGGAAATTTCTATTTTGCCGCCGTCCGGCGAGAATTTGCCTTCAATCAGTTTAAAAAGTGTAGATTTTCCGCACCCGTTGGGGCCCACAAGCCCCACTTTTTGCCCGTCGTGAATGAGGACGGAGGTATCCTCAAACAGCGTACGCAGCCCAAAGTGAAACGAGAGCGTTTTAATGTCTATCATACCCTATATTTTACCAAATATAGAGGTAGCATTTATAAACGCTCTCTACTCGTGTATCTTAGGAATTACTACAATTTGTGATATTTGCGGAGTAATAATCACCATTCCTTCCAGTATCGTGTCCTGTTACATTTTTACATATCTTGCGTAAATTATCTACGTCATCTTTGTACGTTACCCGACATTGGCTACACCCCTCCGCTATAGTTGTTGTAGTAGCAGGTTGATCTAAATAACGAACGTAATAAATATCAGGTAATTTGTTTGTACCCACAAAAAGTGCAGGCCTTCCAACAGTTAGGTTTTTGAGAAAAATATTAAACTGCCCTAGAGGAATTTCAATATCCAACTTATCTAGTTCATCCGTATAGGTACCATTAGCTAAATAATATACTTCCTGGGCACGATGTATTTCTTCCCCCATATTGACTGCTTCTATAAACCTTGCTTTTCCTACCGCTACCTGGTATTGCGGCACCGCCACCGCCGCCAATATGCCAATGATAAGGACCACCACCAACAATTCTATGAGGGTAAACCCATGCGCCGTTGTAAAATAAGATAATCCCTGAAATTTTTTCAGGGTCTTCCACGCTTGTTGTTGCGTAACAGCACACGTGGAAGATCCCGAAACAAGTTCGGGAATAATACTTTGTTTGATAACTACCTGTTGTATTTGCGTACTTTCCCTCTTACAACGCATTTTAAACTGATTATGTTTCATATTTGTTCTCCTATTTTTATTTCCTGTCATCCTGAACTTGATTCAGGATCTCACCTTTAGATATTAAAAGTGGTGAGATTCCAAATCAAGTTTGGAATGACAGTATTATGCAGACAAAAAAGTTATCCACATTATCCACAACTATTTCAAGATATCAAAAAAAAAAAACAAGTCAAGGCCGGTAATAATGTATAAGAGGAAAGACACTTTATAAAAATTGCTACAATAAAACTATGCACTTGCCGCAAGCATTTACGGATCATACCGCCGCGTTATTTGGCCCCCAACGTTGGGAACGCTTTGTGCGCGCGTTTGAGGATCCTACCCCAGTCAGTATCCGCCTAAACCCTTTTAAGCCGCACCCAGGGCCTGTTTTCACGCCACAAACGCCCGTCCCGTGGTGCACGCATGGCTATTGGCTTAGCACGCGCCCCAATTTCACCTTGGACCCGCTTTTCCACGCGGGCGTGTATTACGTGCAAGAGGCAGGGTCTCTATTTTTAGATTATGTGGTACGCCACTGCGTACACGGGCCCGTGAGCGTGCTGGATTTGTGCGCCGCCCCCGGCGGGAAATCTACTTTGTTGCGTGCCGCCCTGCCCGCAGGCTCTATGCTAGTTAGTAACGAGCCGGACCGCCGCCGCGCCAATATCCTTTTAGAAAATATGCAAAAGCAAGGCCACCCGGACGTACTGGTTACCCACAACTACGCGCGCGATTTTGCCCGCACTAACTTATGTTTTGACGTGATTTTGACCGACGTGCCGTGCTCGGGCGAGGGATTATTTCGGCGCGATGAAAACGCGGTAAGCGAGTGGAGTGTATCCAACGTAGTGATGTGCCAAAAACGCCAACGGGAAATTTTAAGGGATAGTTGGCCGTGTTTGCGCACAGGCGGACTACTCATCTACAGCACGTGTACGTTTAATACGCACGAAAACGAAGAAAACATCCAATGGATTTGCGACCACCTGGGCGCAGAAATTGTGTCGGTGTCCGTTCCCACCGCGTGGCAGATTACGGGCTCGTTACTGGGTGGGTTTGACGGGGCCGTGTACCGCTTTATCCCCGGCGTTACGCAAACAGAGGGGCTGTTTTTGTGCGTACTGCGCAAGACGAGTGACGGCCCCCAGCGCGCCACCCTGCCCACGTCTGTGTGCGCGCAAGCAAAATGCTTTCGGCACTTGCACGTGCTAAGCGACGGGCACCCCACCGAAGAAATAAAAGGCAAGGAAAAAATTCCCAACCCGGCGCAGGCACTTTCACTCGCCACCCCGCAAAACGCTTATCCGCGGGTAGAACTTCCGTTGGAACAGGCCCAACGCTACCTACACCGGGAAAGCTTAGTTTTACCCCCCGCAACGCCGCGCGGATTTGTGGTAGTTACCTATAAAAATTACCCGCTCGGGTTTATGAAAAACCTAGGCGAGCGGGCTAATAATTTGTATCCCAAAAACTGGGCCATTAAAAAGTTATAAAAATTAACGTCCCCAAGCCGTTGTTTTACCAGTTTCTTCATACTTAGCTCCTCCTTCCACCACTAAACATTTTACGCTGGCATCATGGGATTTTACCCACTGACAAACTTCCGCTGAAATCAAGCCGCCACCTTGTACGCTCTCACCGTGTATAGGGCCGCTACTTACACTAACTACTAACTTACGTTGTACATCCAGCATAGGTGAACCGGATGTTCCGGGTAGCGTACGAACATTCCATAAAAGCGTATGTGTATTACCATGATTGTTTCCATCCGTTCCTAGCACAGAACCGGAAAATACCTTTACAGGGCCTCGTTCTCCTGTTTTCTCATTTGCGGGCCAAAAATAGGCACGTACGGTTCGGTTTTTCATTTCCTCTGGCACAACATCGGGAGTCATTTGCAATAAATCAAATTTTTCCAATGAAGCAGTTAGAAAATTTTTATAGTTTTTTTGCATATCTGCAAAAGCTTTATTGACTTCTTGATATATCGTTTGTGTAAGCTGCTCCTTCCATTGCGCTTGTAAAACATCCGGAATGTCTGCAAGCGCTTTGTTTATTTCTTGCTTAACAAACGCGGTATTGAGAACTAAGTGCGAATCTAGCTTAACTAGTGCAAAATCAAACGCATGACTCATAGCACTACCATCGGCAGAATAGCCAGGTCTATACAAAAATATGGTTGCGTTGAATTTGGTATATTGCCTATTTTTTTTATTGTTTAACAAATAAAGCCCCCACCTTTGATCTGCGGTTGTAAAAGGTTCGGCATAAATTCGCTGTCCATGAGAAAAGTCTCCCACACAATGGGCTGCTGTAAGGAGCAGCGTAGAAGTTAAACGCATAGCAGAGCAAATATTACTTTTGTGCCCCGTTTTACCATTTTTTACCACATCTATTTCCATAGAAAGAGGCAATACATTCACCGGAACTCCTGCCACAGAGGTGGCAGTTTTTTTGTTGGAATTGCCATTTAGTATAGTGGAAGTACGAACAGTATCAAGTGGTTCAAATATTCTTACCGGCGCAGGCTTTGAAAAATCCACCTTAGCCCACGCTAATCCGGTTACAAGTACTATCGTTAGGCAAATGACTGTCATTTTTTTCATACAATATACCTCCTAGCTATTTTCAACTTATCTGCTTAGAGCGTATATAAAACGGCCACTACGTTGACCTAGTCTAGAGTACCAACGTAACAGCCGCAGTCTCCCGCCCAAAAGGCGGGAAACACAAAACATCAAAGCTATAAGCTCTGCGTTTTAAAACGGCTGTCTTTGGACTAGACTAGATTTTGGGCCTAATGGAACTTTTTGTTGGTGACAGGGTCTAAATTTGGGGTTCAGACAGTAACTTTTTTATCAGTTTAATACGTCTTTCTCTGATTAGTCCCGAATGTACCCTCACCTTGCTTTTTAACTGGCTAAAATATCC
>JAZRAH010000065.1:0-5713 GCA_045634505.1 Elusimicrobiaceae bacterium | reverse complement strand
GATACCTTGTTTCTACGGTAGGGCTAAATGAAAAAATTATCAAGAAATACATAGAGAAACAAGGTCAAGAAGATTTAGGGCGAACAGGGTACCTGTTCGGATAAAAAGATACCCCCTGCGTGAGCAGGGGGAGTTTCATATGGAGCGGGCGAAGAGAATCGAACTCTCGTCTCAACCTTGGCAAGGTCGCGTTCTACCATTGAACCACGCCCGCAAAAA
Source organism: Elusimicrobiaceae bacterium (assembly GCA_045634505.1). Lineage (GTDB taxonomy): Bacteria > Elusimicrobiota > Elusimicrobia > Elusimicrobiales > Elusimicrobiaceae > Avelusimicrobium. Next base: position 5,494 of record JAZRAH010000065.1, on the reverse strand, counting down.
TCGGTCTGACTACCTAATTATTATAGCAAACTTATGCGCGCAGTACAAGTTTTATTTTGTAGCTGGGGCAGTGGCCGGGGCGTAACCGCGCGGAGCCGGGCCTAAAATTTGCGCAGCAATCGGTTTTAAATAATTGTTTTCTTGCACGGCTTGGCGCACACCCGCATTTTGCCGCAAGGCGTTTAATACGGGGGAAGAAGCAATCAATTGGGCGGCCTCGGCCGGGCGGTCCCGGTAAAATTTAACGGCCTTGCTAATGAGCAAATGGCTCATCAAGCGGCTACCGCCAATTTTGCGTACCATTGTTGGGTTGGCAAGCACTTGTTTCACAACGTCGCTTTCAAAAAATTCAGTTAGTTTTTCGTTATCCTGCGCAAAGGCGGCTAAGAGTTGCGGATCCGCCAGGAGGGGAGCCACGTCGTTGCGCGCAATAAAGGCTTCGGCTACTTCCTTGCGGTTTAATAGATAGGCTATTAAATCGGGGTCATTCAGGTTAGCGGCAAAGTTTTCCGTCAGGGCCCAGGGAGCCATGCCGATAATCCCGTAATTTTTGGGCGTAATAGATGGGTAGTTATAGCGGTTGATAATAGGCAGAGTGGTGCCTAGTTCGTCCACGGCTACGTTACGGTCTTGCCCCTCGTTAATTTGTACGTAGGTTACGCCTGTGGAGGGGTTAAAATCGGTGTTTGCGCTAAGGCCTTGTACCATTTTGGGGTCCAGCCCCGAAGAAATATCTTCCGCGCGCGATTTGGCATTAAGCATAACTAGCCACACAATCCCCGCTACTACTAAGATACATACGGCCACGAATATGGCTAACATATTGATACGGGTTGTGGAGGATGTATCCGGCGCGTCAGGCGTCGTTTGCGTGGTTTGTTTGGGCGAAGAAGCAACTTTTTTATTATACTTTTGTGGGTTACGTAAACGGTCTATAATTTCTTCTGTTTTCATAGTAGAAACCTGCCAAATCAAGTATAATTTTATTATATGAAATCTTACCAAAAAGAGGAACTGTATGCAAAAAACAATTTTTTATCATGATACCGATTGCGGCAACGTGGTGTATTATGCCAACTATCTAAAATACTTTGAAGAGGCACGCACGTTGTATATGGAACAAAAAGGGTTTTCGGTCCCGGCGCTGATGCAAGCAGGGAGGTTTTTTGTAGTGGCGCGGCAAGAAGTGGAATATAAGTACCCGGTACGCTACGCGGATGTGATTACGGTGGACACCAAAGTGGCGGAAATTTCGGACATTAAAATTGTGTTTGAAAACACCATTACCAACCAAAACGGACGCTTGTGCACCAAAGGGAAAACAACCTTAGTGTGCGTAGATAAAAACGGGGTACCTACGTCTATGGGAGCGCAGGTAAAAGCCGCTATGACGCCGGCTATGTAGGATAAAATTTAAACGTAAAAAGGGCGGACCTGTGGAGAGGTCCGCCCGTATTTTTTAATCAGCTAAACAGGGGATAAGCCCTGCCAATTTGTGGGCAAACGCGCCCATATGCGGGTGATACGCCGCTTGGGCTTGGGCCGCTTGTAAGAGTGTGATCCCGTTCGCGGAGCTTTCGGCTTGGATATCCGCGCAGTAAATCGCTTTATTTTGGGCAAAAATGGATTCGTTCGTACCGCGCAAACGCGATAAACGGTTGCGGGCGGAATCATTTTTTTGTTTTAAGGCGGTGTAAGCGTAAATAGGGCGGAACGTGTCTGCGTGGGCGGCGTTTATTTGCGCGTTAAGCGGGCGTTCGCCCAGTTTGTTAGTGGCATTGGCTAACCGTGTAATTTTTTGAGCGGCTTGCGGTCCGTAAAAGTGGCGCAACAGCGAGGCCAGTGCTTGCACAGTGTCAGCATTTTTGGCTACGTGCAGGATGTTATTGCCGTAAGGGTCGGTAGCTAACAAAAATTTGCCCGAAAGGGGGTACTTGGCAAGGCTTTGTAACGTGCTAACGTTGCCTTGACGGGCCAACTTAATAATAAGCGGGGTTCCGTAGGCATCCGGGGTGGTCCAGTAGTCGTCGTTCGCGGCGGCCGCGTGGGCAACGGCAGCGTTTAAGCGGTCTTGCTGCAAGGGATGCGCTTGCAACGTGAGCGGAGCTGCACAAAAGGCGAATAAAGTAATAAAAATAATGTGTTTCATACGTTCCTCTTACCCTTAGTATGAGGGAGTGAAACGTATAAAAACAGGGTCTTTGGACCTAGAAGGTCCTAGGCCCTTTTTTGTTGTCCTCCAAAAGAGCTTGACTCTTTTTTTTTGTTATCATGGTACCGTACGACGAACGTACAAGGAGGTATTATGTTAAGTAAAGTAAAAGCATTTACGCTTATAGAGTTGTTAGTTGTGGTGTTAATCATTGGTATTTTAGCGGCGGTAGCCTTGCCCCAATACCAAAAAGCAGTTAGGAAAGCTCGCTTGTCCCAATTGGACGTTACCATCAACGCTTTAACAAAAGCCATTGATGTCTATGTATTAGAAAACGGATATCAAGAAATATCCTTATCATATGAAGATTTAGGTATTACCGCACTTTCCTGTGATTCTAACACACAGAACAATTGTATCAATAAACATGGAACGTGGGTTATAGAGTGTTTGGCAGATTTGTATTGTCGCATTGAGATTTTCGGTTACGGTGCCAATTACAAATCTGTTCCCGCTCCTTTTGGAGGCGAAATTTACTTTTATAAATACCTGGACCAACATAACCAACAATGGACATTTGATGTGTTAGATGGTTCGGATGACAATTTGAAACTATTATGTCAATGGGCCAAAGGAAAATTTATATTTGAAACCGATGCCGCAAGCGAATGTGCTAGAGTAGGAATATAAACATAAGGGCCGATATAAATATCGGCCTTTAAATTTTATTTTTTCCCTTCACGCCGTGCTTTGCGTTTGGCTAACCGTTCGGCCTTCGTCTCGCGGCGTTTGTAGCCGGCGTGCTCAGGCGCTTGCGGGGCTTCTTCGTCAAAGTCGCCGTTCCACTCAAACTCTTTGCCGCCCACTACCAGCAAATCCCCGTCTTGAACGCCTTGCTTTAACAGGGCTTTTTCCAGGCCGATTTTTTTGAAAATCCCTTTTAGGCGCGTGACGGCCTCGGGCTGGGTAAAATTGGTCATGGCAATAAATTCTTCCACCTTTTTACCCGTGATGTGGATGACATCATTCTCATCGCGTGTAATGGTAAAAATGGGCTCTACTTTATGCACCACAGGTTTTTCTTCTTCCACCGCCATTTGTTCCACGGGGGTGGAGGATAAAATTTTAACCACTTCGTCTAGCACGTCTTTGACGCCTTGGCCCGTGGCGGCGGAAATCAAAAATACTTTTTGTTTTTTGCGCTTTTTACTGAGCGCTTTATACACTTTTTCGGCCGACGGCAAATCAGCTTTATTGATGGCCAAAATGCGCGGCTTATCAAACAGTTTTTTGTTAAACGTTTTAAGCTCTTTTTCAATCACTTTCACGCTTTCTTCGGCGGATAAACCGTCAAACCCTTCCGGGTCCACCAGGTGCAAAAGCACACGCGTGCGTTCAATGTGTTTTAAAAATTGAAAACCAAGGCCTTTGCCTTCGCTAGCTCCTTCAATAATGCCGGGGATGTCGGCGGTGGCAAAGCTGATGCCTTGGTGTAAGGTAATACCCAAATTGGGGTTAAGCGTGGTAAAGGCGTAGTCCGCAATGCGCGGGCGTGCCGCGGAAATGCGGCTTAAAAACGTGCTTTTCCCAGCGTTGGGGAACCCCACTAAACCGAGGTCCGCCAACACTTTAAGCTCTAAAATAAGCGTTACTTCTTCGCCGGGCAGGCCATTTTCGGCAATGTGCGGGGCGGTGTTTTGCTGCGTTTTAAACGATTGGTTACCGCGCCCACCCGCGCCGCCTTTGGCGACGGTAAATTCTTGCCCGGGACGCGTCATATCCACTAAAAATTCGCCCTCTAAGGTGCGCACAATCGTTCCGCAGGGTACATAGACGTAGCGGTTTTCTCCGGCGCGGCCGGTTTTGTTGTACGAACCGCCTTTTTCGCCATTGGGGGCATCAATATGCGGATGATAGGCTAGTTCCAAGAGTGTGGTTAAATTGGGCTCGGCTTTTAAGATAACATCACCGCCGCGTCCGCCGCAGCCGCCGTTCGGGCCGCCAAATTCAATAAATTTTTCGCGCCGAAAGGACAAGCACCCGTCCCCGCCTTTTCCGGCGGTGACATAAATTTTAACACGGTCTAAAAAACTGCCTGATTGCATAAATTTTGTCCTATACTAGGCAAAAAAAGCGGCAGGAGTGTTCCCGCCGCTTTTACTTGCCAAATGTTTATTTAGCCGCTTTTTTGGCCGCCGGTTTAGCAGCAGCTTTTTTAGCGGGCGCCTTTTTTTCGGCTTTTACGGCCGGGGCGGCTTTGGGGGCCGCCGCTTTTTTGGCAGGCGCTTTGGTTTCCGCAACTTTGGGGTACACGGAAATTTGTTGTTTACCTCTTTTTACCCATTCAAAGGTAACAATGCCGCTGACGCGGGCAAAGAGGCTGTCGTCACTAGCGCGGGAGACGTTGGTTCCGGGCAGGAACTTGGTGCCGCGTTGGCGTACGATAATTTCCCCAGCGTTTACAAACTGGGAGCCATAGCGTTTAATGCCTAAACGTTGGCCGTGGCTGTCTCTTCCGTTAGAGGAAGAACCTTGAGCTTTTGTATGTGCCATTGTTTATCTCCCAATTTATAACTGGATATCCGTGATTTTAATTTGCGTTAAGTATTGTCTGTGCCCTTGGGTGCGTTCGTACCCTTTTTTGGGGCGGCGTTTATAGACAATCACTTTTTGACCTCTCAAATGTTTAACCACTTGAGCGGTGACCTTGGCAGCTTTGGCTGCTTTGGTATCTGCTGAGGTACCTTCTTCGTTACCGGCCCAAAGAACTTTGAGTTCTACGGAGTCGCCGGCTTTCGCGTCCAGCTTTTCAACCTGCAGATCTTGACCGGGTTTCACCCAGTACTGTTTTCCACCAGTTTCAATAATTGCGTACATAATAATTTCCGCTACTGGGCGCACTTTGAACAGCGCGCTTTATAGCTCTTATATTATAGCATATAACTAATTTAAACGGAAATATTTTCCCACAAACCAACTGGCCGTTAGAGAAGTATCTTGTTTCCCCAAACTTTGACAAATTGACTTTGCCATATTATTTTTGGCCCCGTTAGCTGATTGACAAAATTGTTTCCCTGCATTTTGGGGAACTTGAGTATCATGTAATAATTCAAACTCAAAAGTTGGCATATTCTTGTTATTAATTGTGGCAAAACAAGTCCGTTTCTCCTGACACCAGTAAGAATACTTATCTTCAAATTTTGGGCCTAATAGAACTTTTTTGGGGTAATACCGTCCTAGAAATGATTTAATATTATTTTTGGAGTCAGGTATGATAAAAAAGTATGCCGTAAATGTGGTAGTTTAAACGTTATTAAATGGGGTAAATACAAAGGCAAGCAG
>JAZRAH010000064.1:0-11115 GCA_045634505.1 Elusimicrobiaceae bacterium | reverse complement strand
CTGTTACGCAACAACAGGCGTTGAATACCCTGAAAAAATTTCAGGGATTATCTTATTTCATATCAGAACACGGCTTTACTCATAAAGCTTATAGGTTGGGCGTTAGCCCAACAGGAGCCGCAAGCAAACGGTGGGATACTTACCACAAAGCCGGGGATTTGTCGGGCTCACACCCAACCTATAAACGGACCTATAAGGAAGAGGCCCTGAATAAAGGCTCTTTCAGGGCTCCGCTTCGCTCCGGCTTTACGCTGATTGAACTATTAGTAGTGGTACTGATTATTGGCATCTTAGCCGCCGTGGCACTGCCGCAATATCAAAAAGCCGTATTAAAAAGCCGGGCCGTGCAGGCCTTTACGTTAGGCAAATATCTTCAAGAACAAGAAGAGTTATATTATTTAGCATACGGAGCGTACACAAATAATTTCAACGAGTTAGGGGCAGAAATTCCACAGGGTTTTTCTCTTAATGCTACAGGGACTGCACTTTCGTTCCCTAATGGAACTGGTAGCTTTACCCTTTTAGAAAGTTACAACAGAATACTCTTTCGGAATTATAGGCCACATTACGCGCTATCTTTTAATCTAGGTACCGGGTCTTCTCCAAAATTTGTGTGTACAGCCTATGCAAATGATAATTACAAAGCAAAAGCATTATGTCAATCGCTCTCTGGCAAGCATACAGCCGGAAGTTCTGACTGTGGGGGAAAATGTACCAGTTGGTACTTTTAAGCTAAGTTATTATTAACCTGTGCAAACAACTTCTCAATCTCGGCCAGCGTGTCCAACCGTACAAACTGCCCACGCACCTCGGCCGCGTTTGGGAAGTTACTAATCCAGTGGCCGGCCGTTTTGCGGGAGCGGTTAACGCCAATACGCTCGCCGTAGTAGGCTACATTTTCGCGGATGAGGGCCAAATAGATTTGCAAGCGTTTCTGAGCCACCGGGATACCGCGTTCTTCCCCACCGGAGGGGGAAGGTGCCCGAAGGGCGGATGAGGGGGTCTCTAAAGCCAACTTTATCTCACTAAAAATAAACGGGTTACCAATGGCCCCGCGCCCAATCATCACGCCGGCACATCCGGCGTCTAAAAATTGTTTGGCTACCTCGGCATTTACTACGCCACCGTTGCCAATCACGGGGATATCCACCGCCGCACACGCCTCCCCCACCGCGGCAATGTTGGGAGCCCCACTGTGTACGTCCACCGCGGCGCGCGCATGCAAGGTAATAGCCGCCGCCCCGGCATTTTGTGCCAGTTTAGCTAGGCGTACCGCTAGTATTTCCTTGTGATTGAGCGCAATGCGCGTTTTGAGCGTAACCGGGATGGATACCGCCTTTACAGCGGCCTCTACTAAATGCCCCAATTTTAGCTCATCTTTCATCAGCACACACCCGGCCCCGGCCTTGTTAATTTTTTTAACCGGGCACCCGGCATTTAGGTCAATCATATCCGCCCCACGTGCTTGGGCTTGGCGGGCAGCCTCGGCAATGGTTTGCTCGTCCGCGCCAAAAATTTGCATAGAAACAGGGTGTTCTTTTTCCGCCACCGTAAGCATGCGCCCGCTTTTAGGGTTGCCGTAATGCAAAGCATGCGCCGATACCATTTCCGCACACACAATACCCGCGCCCCCCTTCAAACACAAAATGCGAAAGGGCGTATCGGTAATCCCGGCCATAGGGGCCAGTACCAGGTTATTAGGCGCGGTAAAGTTTCCTATTTTTAGCGGATGAATGTAGCTCATGATACTAATTTCCAACGGTCTTTCGTGGGAGGTACTTCCACTTTTTTTTGTTTGAGCAGGCAACTGCGCATAATTTGGCGTGCTTCCACAAAGGTATTCTTAAATTCCAGGGCGTTAATAAATTCGTCATGCCCAAACCCGCCGGACAAAATATGGTCGGTTACGGCCACGCGGTGGGTATTTTCGGGGCGGACAATGCGCCCGTTATCTAAGGTAATGCGGGTAATGCGTTTGCCGTTGGGAGTTTGCACGTATTGCACCGTAAACCCGGCAATCTGCGGGAAGTTATCGGACGTATTTAGCGAAGCCTCTAACGCTTTGGTTAGCGCGGCCCCTTTCAAGGTTAAAAATGTAATGTTATCGCCATACGGGTAACTTTTATAAAGGTCAAACTCGGTAATCGTTCCGGCCGGTAACGGGCTGCGGATGGAGGACGCATTTAAAATAGCACCGTCCAGTTTAGCCCACTTATGCAAACACTGGGCCAATACCCCCCCTAACGGTGATTGGTCATTTAAGTTAATGGCAATTTCACGGGCCGCATGGGTTACCGTTTTATTCATTTGGCTACGGGTTTGATTTAATAGTTTTGTGGCAACCTGCGCAATGGTTTCATTTTCGCCGTATTTTTCTTTAAGTAGGGGCACATCCGTAAATTCCATATTGCGCAGTTGTTTATTTTTACCAAAAGACAAACGCACTTGCCCCACCCCGTCTAGCTTAGCCCCCGGGTACACAATCAGGGTCCGGCCCACTTTCTCGGTTTCGGCCTGTTCGTTATCCTGGTTGGACGCTAAAATAAGATCAATTCCCTCCACCTCAGCCGCCAAGGAAGCATTATCCCCCCCTTGCGCCGTCCCTAATCCAAGCGAACTAAGCACCACCACCACATCCACGCCTTTTTCACGCAGTAGCGTTGTCATTTCTTGGGCAGTTTCTATGGGGTCAAGCACTTTTAAGCCGGGCAAACGCTCCTGATTTTGGAGTGGAGAAATAAGCCCAAAAATACCAATTTTAATATCTTCTACGGTGCGGATTTGATAGTCGTGCAGCGGCCAAGGGAGTTGGTTTTCCAGTCGCAAATTAGATACTACAAAGGGATAATTTAATTCTTTAACAATATTACGCGCCGTCGGCCAACCGTAGGTAAGGTCTTTTTCGGTAATCGTTCCTACTGTAAAGGGTAACTCTTTGGCGAGTGCAGATACATACGCCCCTTTAGAAAGCGTCCCCTCCGCCCCGGAGCCGAACCAATTTCCCCCGTCTAACAGCAAATAAGGTTGTTCTTGTTTTTGCAACAGCTTAGACAGTACCGCATAGCCGCCGGCTTCCTGGTTATCCAGACGCGGTTCCGGGCGGGAGAAATAAAATCCCTCCACATCCGCCGTAAAAAACACATTGATGACGGCTTTTTCAGTGCGGGAACACCCGCCCAGTAATACCGCCAAAATAACCAAGCACCCCAGTTTACGCATCAGTCAATTTGTTGGATACGTCCCGTAGCCGGGGCCGAAATAGGCTTACCTTGTTTTAGGGCATCTTCCATCAGCTCGCGGATACTTTTGGGACCCACTTGTTTTTTGTTTTGCGCGGGAATCTTTTTAAACGCATATCCCTCACTCCCGCCGCCGGCAATATAGGTATTAGTGGCAATGGTATATTTCTTTTTGTTTTCAAGCGGTTTACCGTTGTATAAGATTTCAATATCGTAGATATTTCCTTTGCGGTCCTTTTTATAGTTAATTTGTAAACCCGCATAGGTAAACAAACTGCGCGGCGCAAAGCCTTTTTTAATGAAATTCTTTAAAAACCGCCCGTCCACCGTAACCACAGTAACCGTATTTTCAAACGGATGTACGTCAATTAAATCGCGCTTCGTAACGGTCCCCTTAGGCAAATCCACGCGGGTACCGCCGTTGTTATGAATGGCAATTTCAACCCCGGCGTACTGGGCTATTAAATCCACAATCCAGTCGTTCAGTGGGGAGTCCAGCTGATCCTCGCGCACCGGGTGTTTAGCCAAAATTTCTGTGGTTGTTCCTAGCGGAGCATCCACGCCGGGTTCGCGTAGCATTTCCACAAATTTTTTCATTTTTTTGTCTTCGCCCACTTTTGTAATAATAAGCGGGATAATTTCGCTCTTGGCGGACACAAACTTCCCGGTTTTATCGTCCGTTTCCACCGTCACTTTGCTCACAAAATTCACGTAGCACCCGCTTTCTACAAACAGCACCCCGTTTATTTTGCGGTTTTGCACAATTTTATGGGCATGTCCCCCCATCACAATATGCACGCGGCCGCCAAATTGTTTGGCAATGTCCGCTACATACGATTTAGTACCGTGTTTATCATCCGCAATAGAATCATGCGCTAGCACAATAACTACGTCCGGGTTTTGTTTTTCCACTTCGCTCAGGGCATTTTCCAAAGCCACAAGCGGCTTGCTGTAATAGTATCCGTTAGCCGGATTGGTAGGAGTGCGGTTTCCTAGGCCAATTACCGCAAATTTTACACCGTTACGTTGGATGATCGTATAAGGCAAAATATGCGGCGGATATTTTTGGCTGTCTGCCTCAAAAAAGTTTGCCGCCAACATGGGGAAATCCAACGCCTCTACAATGGCCGGGAAATTAGCCGCCTTAAAATCAAATTCGTGGTTGCCCAATGTCGTGGCATCATAACCCATTTTGTTCATCATCTGCACGGCTTTAAGGCCTTTAGATTTATTGGTTTCCACCGTTCCGTTGGCAAAGTCCCCGCTGTCTAAGAGCAGGTAATTCTTAGGCCCGTTTTTAAGGACACTTTGCAAAGCCGCAAACCCGCCCACACCGTTGCGCGGGAAGAAAAAGCCATGTGTATCACTGGTGTGATACACCACCGTTGTTTTGGCAAGCAAAAGTAACGGGGTAATTAAAACGGCTAAGAGCAAGCTAATTTTTTTCATATTTTCTCCTTTAGGCCATGCGCGAAAAAGGCGAAATTTCACGCAACCGCTTTACAATAGCGGGCAGTTCTTTCAACACCACTTCAATATCTGCTTGTGTGGTCTGGTCCGAGAGTGAAAACCGGATAGACCCATGTGCAAATTGAAACGGCACTTTCATCGCTCTAAGCACGTGCGACGGCTCCAACGAGCCCGACGTACAGGCCGACCCCGAGGACGCACATACCCCAAAGTCATTTAAATACATCAAAATAGATTCTCCCTCAATGTAACCAAAACTTAGGTTCGTGGTATTCGGCACGCGGTGGGCCGGGTCCCCGTTTACTTTTACATCAGGGATAGTTTGCAAAAGGCCCTGTTCTAATTGGTCGCGCAAACGGGCCACTTTCTCCATAATGCCGTCCGCCAAGCGTTTTTTGGCAAGCTCCGCCGCTTTGGCCAGGCCCACAATGTAGGGCACATTTTCGGTGCCGGCACGGCGTTGTTTTTCCTGATGACCCCCCATTAAATACGGCAAAAAACGCGTCCCGCGTTTTACGTACAATACCCCAATTCCTTTGGGGCCGTGAAATTTATGGGCCGATAGCGAGAGCATATCCACCCCCGCCGCTTGCACGTCCACGGGGATTTTACCCACCGCTTGCACCGCGTCGGTATGAAAAAGAGCTCCTTTCTCGTGCGCCAACCTGGCAATCTCTTCAATCGGGAAAATGGTTCCCGTTTCGCTGTTGGCCCACATGATAGATACTAGGGCGGTATCTTCATCCAAAACAGCTTTAAATTGGTCCATATTAAAGCGTCCCAACTCATCCACCCCAATATAATCTACGCGGTAGCCCTGCGTCTGCAGATACCGGAAAGGCTCCATGACGGCCGGGTGTTCCACCGCCGAGGTAATGATGTGTTTTTTATTACGGTTCGCACGCACCGCCGAAAAAATAGCCGTGTTGTCACTTTCGGACGCACACGACGTAAAAATAATCTCGTCATCATACTGCGCGTGGATAAAATCGGCTACCGTATGGCGTGCCCGGTCAATTACGTGCCGGTTTTCGCCGCCAAAGGTGTGGATACTGGAGGGGTTGCCGTATTTCTCCGTAAAATACGGAAGCATTGTCTCCACCACTTGCGGGGCGCATTGGGTAGTGGCGTTATTGTCTAAATAGATTACGTTGCCCATTACGCTTGCTCCACTGTCAAAGTCTTAGATAAGCGGTCCTGCAATACTTTCTCAATAAAGTTTTTCAGCGTCCCTTGCGCGCCGGCGCACCCGCTGCACATCCCGGTCAAACGCACTTGCACCGTGTTTGCGTTCAGGTCCACTAGTTCCACGGACCCGCCGTCTAAATTTAGTTTGGGGCGCACGTCTTCTTCCAGTACTTTTTCAATGGCTTTAATTTTTTCCACCAGTGTCATCTGCTCATACGTTTTGGGCTTTGCTTGCGGGGCTTGGTTTGCACCGTTTACTTTGTCTAGGATTTTCTGGATTTCGCCCTTGCATTTTCCGCACGCACCGCCGGCTTTGGTGAAATGGGTTACATCTTCCACCGTAGTTAAATGATTGGTGCGGATGGCTTTAATAATGGCTTCTTCGCTCACGTTAAAGCACTTGCACACAATTTTTTCCTGTTCTTGCTCAAATACCACCGGTTTACCGCCTTGGCGGTAGCTTTGCACGGCGGCCTCTAGGGCTTCCATGCCCATAACCGAGCAGTGCATTTTTTCGGCAGGCAAACTACCTAGCGCGTTGGCAATATCCTGGTTGGTAATTTTGGAGGCTTCTTCAATCGTTTTGCCTTTTACCATTTCGGTTAAGATAGAGGAAGAGGCAATCGCACTGGCGCAGCCGAACGTTTCAAATTTAGCATCTTCAATGACGTCAGTTTGTTTATTTACCTTAATGGTCAAGCGCAGTGCGTCTCCGCAAACAAGGCTGCCCACCTGGCCGGTACCGTCCGCATTTGGGATCGTGCCCACATTGCGGGGGTTTTTAAAATGGTCCATTACTTTATCGGTATAATCCCACATAGTAGTACTCCTTATATATTGCTTATATTATAGCATTTTGCAAGACGTGTAAAAACCGCCCCTTAAATAACGCAAGTAGGTCTTATAAACTAGCTACGCGATAATTTCAAACGAATTTGTGCTAAGACGCGGCGCGGACTTGCGCAGCATACTGACGGGTACGCCCAAAGGGCGGAAGTATGTAAGCGAATCCGCAACAAAGTATCAGCGCAAATTAGGAAGAAATTATGTAGAATAGAGGGGTAGTAAAAACAAACAATTTCTTACGTTTTTGGAACTGTATGAAGAATACAGCGTACCGCAACTTGCGGCACAGTTAGGAGCCAAAAACAGTCGTACCAGGCATAAAGTAAACGGACTAATTACCCGTTTGTTTTATGCCGAGCGTTTATCGTACAACCGATAAGCCACGGCTGTTATAATATTTGGGCTTGCCTAACTGGCCCACGTGTAATAGCCGTTTTTGTGGGTATTTCCAACACGTAGAATTGTAATTAACATAAAGGAGATACACCATGAAAAACCAAAACCAACATATAGTTATCCCAAAAAATACCACAAACCACCTCGCCCCTGGAGGTGCTAAGCATACAATGCCGCTTGTTCTGTCCCCCTTGTGGGGAAAGTACCGCGAAGCGGGGAAAGGGGGTTGTAAACAAGTACTTCCTCTTTGGAGAGGGTGGCACGTAGTGCCGGGTGAGGGGGTTATCCGTAAGTGTCATCCCCAATTTTGCCGTCCGCAGGACCCGGGGATCTTCCACGCACGCCGTTATCAAACCAAGTGTCATTCCCGAGTGTCTTTGTCGGGAATCTCCACCTTATTTTCAAACCACGGCTTTACCGCCCGCTCCGTCACCCCGCAGAAAACTTATAGGTTGGGCGTTAGCCCAACAGGAGCCGCAAGCAAGCTGTGGAATACTTGCCACAAAGCCGGGAATTTGTCGGGTTTACACCCGACCTATAAAGGCTGTAGAGCCTTTACCCTTATTGAGCTCTTAGTCGTCGTGCTTATTATCGGCATCCTCGCCGCCGTAGCCGTACCGCAATATCAAAAAGCCGTGGAAAAAAGCCGCGCCGTAGAAGTAATATCTCTTCTAAACGCAGCAGAAAAAGCAATAAATGTTTTTATGTTAGAAAACGGATATCAGGATGCCAGTACGGAAGATTTTGTTCTTACAATCAAACCCTCCGCCCAATTTAAACAGAATTTTGGTTACGATGTGGTTTGCTGGGAGGAAGATCAAGAATGTCGCGTAATGCTAAATCATTACAGCGATGCACGAACACAAGCCGACATTGACTTTGATAATAGAAATAATACATGGACCCGAACCTGCACACCCCACAATGCCAATGGTGAAGTATTATGTAATTATTTAAAACAGAGTTACCCGGATATAACCATTAATTAATTGTTGCCTTACTAAACCAATCCTCCGCGCGGGCTTGTGTTAGCCCGCGTGTTTTTTCTCACACGCACCCACCGCATAAATTGCTACAATATACCTATGTTTACGCGCGTGGGTGTATTCTACAATCAGCTTAAAACGCACGTGGCCCCGGTAGCACAGGCGGCCGCGGCCTTTTTGCGTACCCAACACGTGGAGCCCACGTTACTTACCACATTAGACCACTTGCCAAATTTGGACGTGCTTATCAGCCTCGGGGGCGACGGCACCATGCTGCGCTGTGCGCGCGCGTGCGCCCCGCAACATATCCCCGTATTTGGCATTAACTGCGGCACGCTAGGCTTTTTAGCGGCGGCGGAAAAGGACGAACTGCAAAGCGCGCTGTCTGCTTTGTTACAAGGGGCGTATACCCCCCACCACCGCCTGATGCTACAGGTAACCGTGCGTCAAAACGGGCAAACCCAAACTTTTACCGCTTTAAACGATTGTGTCTTACACCCCGCCGGCATGCGCGCCTTTTTTATTACGTCCCTATTTAACGGGGTAGAAATGCCCCTGTACTTTGGAGACGGCGTCATTGTCTCCACCCCCACGGGCTCCACGGCTTATTCACTTGCTGCGGGCGGCCCGATTGTAGAGCCCAATGTGGACGTTTTTGTAGCCACCCCGGTGTGCCCGCACTCGCTTAGTGCGCGCCCCATGGTGCTTAGTGCCAACGGGCAGCTACTCTTAAAACCCTCTTTTAAAAACGCCGAGGACCGCGCCGTAATCAGCTTTGACGGTCAAATCCACACGCCAATAGGCCCCGGAGCGGAAATTGAAATTACCCGCGCCCCTTTTACCGCCCAACTACTCATGTTACCCAAACGCGGATTCTTTACTGTACTGCAAAAAAAACTAAGCTGGGGGAAAGACCATGCTTAGCCACTTGCGCGTCCAACAATTTGCCATTATTGACGATTTAACCTTAAATTTTGCCCCCGGTCTCAACGTATTTTCCGGTGAAACCGGGGCCGGCAAATCCATTGTCATAGAAGCCCTGGGCTTTGTGCTGGGGGCCCGCGGGGATGTGAGCTTAATTAAAGACGGCGCGGACAAAATGAGCGTGCAAGCGCAGTTTGTCTCGTCCGTGTTACCCGCCCCGGTGCGCCAACAATACGGCCTCACGGCTGACCAGTTTACCTTGCGGCGCGAACTGGACCGCAAAGGCAAAAACAAAGCCTTTATAGAGGGCCGCCCGGTTACAGTGGCCGCCCTGGCGCAACTGGGCCAACAACTCGTGGATTTCCACGGTCAACACGATCATCAAAGCCTGCTCCACGCCCACGTACATTTGCAATTATTGGACCAATTTGCCAAGCACGAAAATTTAGTGGCGCAAGTTTCTGCCGCCTGGCAAACGGTGCAATCTATTCAGGCCAAACTAAATGCCGCGCGCTTGTCCGCGCAGGAAAAGGAACGGCTGTTGGATATGAGCCAGTATCAACTGGACGAGATTGAACGCATTTCCCCCAAACCAGGCGAAGATGCCGATTTGGACGCCGCCCTACCCAAACTCAAACACGCGGGCAAACTCTTGGAACTGGCGGCAGAGGCGTACGAAGAGCTTTACGCCGCCGACGCTTCCGCCACCGCGCGGGGGAGCAAGGCCGCCCGTGCGCTTAGTGCCATGGCGGACCTGGACGAAAATTTGGCTCCGCTCTCCCAAAACGTGCAAAGCGCGCTTGTTACCTTAGAGGATGCTGCCACCACCTTAAACGATTATAAAGACGGCCTGGACGTGGACGAAAACTCGCTGGATAAAATGTTAGAGCGGCACGAAAAAATCAAACGCTTAAAACTCAAATACGGTCCCGAAATTGCAGACATTTTAAAAACGGCCGAAAATTTACGCACCCAAATTGACAACTTAAAACACGCCGACGAGCGCGCCCAAGATTTGCAAACCGAACTGGACCACGCCCAAAAAGAACTCTTAAAGCTAGCCCAAACGTTGCATGACAAACGCCTCAAAGCGGCTGAAAAACTTTCCGCGCAAATTACCGCGCAAATTAAGCCCTTAGGTTTTAACCAAGTTAAGTTTGGCGTAGCCGTGGATATGGACGAAGAAAACATCACCTCCACCGGGGCAGACAAAGTGGAATTTCTCTTTTCCCCCAACCCGGGCCAAGCCCTGCGCCCGCTTAAAAACATTGCCTCCGGTGGCGAAATTTCGCGCGTGATGTTGGGCCTTAAAACCGTGTTAGCCCCTACCGTTCCCGTTATGGTATTTGATGAAGTAGATGCCGGTATTGGCGGGGAAACCGGGTGGCTGGTGGGCGAAAAGTTGCGTGCCTGCGCACAAGGCCGGCAGGTTTTGTGTGTAACGCACCTGGCACAAGTAGCGGCGCAAGCCAACCAAAATTTCTACGTATCTAAAAGTGCGGATAAACAAACCACCCACGTATCCATTACCCCCCTATCCGGCGAGAAATTAACCGCCGAAATTGCCCGTATGCTGGGCGGTGGGGACAAAAAATCCGCCGCTTACTCCCACGCAAAAGAGCTTCTCTCCCACGCCCAATAACCTTCCACATTGCTGTTGCGAGTACCTCCCCTTCTCGCCATTGCGACTACCTCCCTTTGTCGTCATTGCGAGCGCACGCGAAGCAATCTTTTTCTCCATTGTAGGTCAGGTTTTACCTGACATCCATTAAGGCATCCTTCCTTTCCGCCGTCCTTGCGAGGAGCCACTCCCCTGTCATTCCCGAGAGCTTTTGTCGGGAATCTGTCGTTATCGTCATTGCGAGCGCACGCGAAGCAATCTTGTCGTTGTAGGTCAGGTTATACCTGACATTCATGAAGCGTCATCCCCGCGTGTTAATAAAGTGTCATCATGAAACTCCACGGGCTCACGCCCGTGGTATCAGTCCGTTTCAAACAAAGTTTGCCCTGAATCTTCTTTTCCCTGCTCTTCTATATACCTTTGTATCGTTTCTTCATTTACCCCT
>JAZRAH010000063.1:0-14757 GCA_045634505.1 Elusimicrobiaceae bacterium | reverse complement strand
GGGCTTCAGCCCGGGGATGAATGAGAATCCTAGCGCAAGAAAACGGAGTTTTCTTCTAAGTTGTGCGCTAGGCAAAATCAAGCGTAGCTGAGATTTTGGAGCAGAAGAAACCCCCTGCGTGAGCAGGGGGAGTTTCATTTTCCCAACTGCTGCAAATTTGCTTAGGAAAAACGCAAGTGCACTCTACAACGCAACAAAGTATTGCCTTTAACTGAGAAGAAATTATGTATAATGAAAGGGAAGTAAACTAAACAATTTTTTTCTGTTTTTGGTTCCTGCTGTGCAGGAGGACTCTAACGAGACCTACCAAACCAAAACTGCCTGTTCAGGCGCAAAGTGAAGGGCCTTATAACCCCTTTACTTTGTGCCGAGTGTTCGCTTTTGTGTGAACTACGGCTGTTTAATGTTTGGGTCTTTGGTAGGTCTCAGCATTGGTCAGCCGTTTTTGTTGGCTCCAAAACAGAAAGGAGAATGTATATGGTGCAATCTCGTTTGTTTTATATTGACACATTAAAAGGGCTAGCCATCTTAGGGGTTTTTCTTCTCCATTTTGATATGACTTTCCCCTGTCCAACTAACCTAATTTCTAAAATAAGTGCGATTGGCGCAAGAGCACCCCAATTATTTTTTATCATTAGTGCTTATTTAACTTGGAAATCCATAGATAAACCTTCTCTATCTTGGAAACAATTTTTTAAAACCCGATTTTATCGGCTTGCCCCTTTATATTATCTTTCTCTATTGGCTGCTATCCTTCTACCCACTTATAGAGTAAATTTATATTCAATATGGGATTACTTAGCTCATATTCTCTTTCTCAACGGTTTAAACCCTGTTTGGATACATGATATGATGGGAGTAGAATGGTATATTGCAGACTTGGCTATTTTTTATATGATAGCCCCTCTACTCAAAAAATTAATTTATAATTTTAAAAGCGGCTTATGTTATTTCTTGCTTGCTACTTGTGTTTCTTCTCTAATTCTTATTATATATAACCATTTGTTTGGGCCACAAATTTCAAATTCTCAATACTTTTATACATTTTTTTTCCCGCACCAATTACCCGCAATACTCTTAGGAATCTTACTCTATTACATAACTAAAAAAAGAGAATACATTCCTCCAAAATGGCTCTTTATATTAGGTATAAGTTGTTTTTTAATTATTGGAAACTTTATATATTTTAAGCTCAATAAACGCTATATAACAAGTTCATGGGTAGCAAGTATTTTTTGGACGTTTCTGTTTTTAATATGCTATCAACTACGAGATTATTTTAATCAAAACACATTCCTTTCTAAACTTGGTAAATACAGTTTAAGCGTTTACTTGTTCCACTGGACAATAATTAAATGTATCGCATATTTCCTATCCACTCCCAATATACTGAACTGGATAATCTTATTTTTAACTACACTTTTAATTTCCTATTGGTTCGGGAAATTTCTTGAAAATCAAGAATAAACTTTTTGCAATCTAATACTAAAACACAAATAATACAACCGCGGTAGCCGTTTTAGACGCAAAAAGCCCCACATAATGTGGGGCTTTTTCTATAGACAGGCACGCAGTAAAAGTTCAAACTAATTTTGCCCCGTTCTAAGCGCATGCCGTGTCAAATTTCTCACAGGTTTCCCCCGCTCGTCATCCCGACCCTGCGGGCGGCAACCTAGCGGGATGACGAGATAAAAGGGGCCCAATAGAGGATAAGATGATTTTTTGAGTGAGCGCGGAGGACAAGCAAGGGACGGGTGAGTTTTCAAATTTGAGCGCAGGTAAAGCCGCAAGTTGAGCGTGGCGTACGTCTGTCGGACCGCACGCAGTGCGGCAAGTACGCGAGCGAAAGTCGGCTTTAGATGAGCCAAATTTGGAAACTGTTTAAGCGCGGACTTATAGACGTAAAAAAGCCCCACACTAGGCGGGGCTTTTTTACTGCATTGGAATTTTCTTACGCGGCGGCTTTGGCGGCAGTGCGTTTCTCCACAATCGCTTTAGCGACGTTGGCAGGCACTTCCGCGTAGTGGCTCGGTTCCATCGTAAACGAGGCGCGGCCTTGAGACAAGGAGCGCACGTTGGTGGCATACCCGAACATTTCAGCCAGCGGTACTTCGGCACGCACGTAGCGTACGTTACCGCGCACACCCATCTCGCCGATTTGGCCGCGGCGGGAGCTCAAATCCCCGATGATATCCCCGAGGTTGGCTTCCGGAGCGACTACTTCCACTTTCATAATCGGTTCCAAGATGACGGGGTTGGCTTTTTTAGCCCCATCTTTGAGGGCCATAGAGGCGGCAATTTTGAAGGCCATTTCGGAGGAGTCCACCTCGTGGAATGAACCGTCAAATACGGCTACTTTAATGTCCACTAAGGGGTACCCTGCCATCGCGCCGGAGTCCAGTGCTTCACGGCAGCCTTTTTCAATCGCCGGGATATATTCTTTAGGAATACGGCCCTGGGTGATTTCGTTTACAAACTCAAAGCCCTTGCCTTTCTCTTGCGGCTCTAAGCGCAAGAATACGTGCCCATACTGACCGCGACCACCGGACTGACGTACGAACTTGGTTTCTTGTTCCACGGTCTTGGTGATGGTTTCGCGGTAGGCTACTTGCGGCGCGCCTACGTTGGCTTGGACGTTAAATTCGCGTTTCATACGGTCAACGATAATATCCAAGTGAAGTTCGCCCATACCGCTGATGACGGTTTGGCCGGTTTCTTCATCGGTGCGCACGCGGAAGGTTTGGTCTTCTTCCGCGAGGCGCGCCAAGGCGTTGGACATTTTTTCTTCGTCGGCCTTAGATTTCGGCTCCACGGCAATAGAGATTACCGGTTCCGGGAAGGTAATGCTTTCCAGCACAATCGGGTGATCCGGCGAGCAGATGGTCTGCCCCACGCGGGAGTTTTTAATAGCCACGGTTGCGGCAATTTCCCCGGCGGAAAGTTCTTTTACTTCTTCACGTTTATCGGCCATCATACGCATCATACGGCCAAAGCGTTCGGTAGCGTTTTTGCCCGGGAAGTAAACCGCGTCCCCAGCTTTAATCGTACCGGAATAAATGCGGAAGAAGCTCAGTTTCCCTACAAAGGGGTCGGTCTGTACTTTGAAGATCAGCCCGCAGAACGGTTCACTGTTGGACGGTTTGCGGAATTCTTCAGCACCGGTGTTGGGGTTGGTGCCTTTGACGGCCGGCACATCTACAGGAGAGGGTAGATAGTCGTTTACACAATCTAACAGCGGTTGTACGCCTTTGTTTTTGTAAGAAGAACCGCAAATAACAGGGAAGAATTTACCCGTTAGTGTACCTTTGCGGATGGCTTTTTTAATTTCTTCTACGGTAAAATTGGTTTCGCCGTTTAAGTAGCGTTCCATGATGTTTTCATCAAAGTCCGCCAGTTTTTCCAACATTTCGTTGCGGTATTGGTTGGCCAGCTCCACCGATTCAGCCGGGATGTCCACTTCGTTAAACGTGGCCCCGTTGTGGTCGCCGTCCCAAATAATGCCTTTCATTTTTACCAGGTCAATCACGCCGACAAATTTGTCTTCGGCACCGATAGGCAACTGGATCGGGCAGGCGTTACCGCCCAATTTTTCTTTAATGGAATTGGCCGAGCGGATAAAGTCCGCGCCAATGCGGTCCATTTTGTTGATGTAGGCAATTCGCGGTACGTGGTATTTATCGGCCTGACGCCACACGGTTTCGGATTGCGGTTCTACGCCCTGTACACCGTCAAAGCAGCATACAGCGCCGTCTAGCACGCGCAAGGAGCGTTCTACTTCGGCCGTAAAGTCCACGTGTCCGGGAGTGTCAATAATGTTTAATTGGCAATCTTTCCACACGCAGTAAATGGCCGCGGAGGTAATGGTAATACCGCGTTCACGTTCCTGTTCCATCCAGTCGGTTACGGACGCACCGTCGTGCGTTTCGCCGATTTTGTGCACTTTACCGGTATAATACAAAATACGTTCGGAAGTGGTGGTCTTACCCGCGTCAATATGCGCGATAATACCGATATTGCGGATTTTCTCTAACGGATAGGTTTTAAATTCAGCCATATCTTCTTAGTTCCTAGCTTACCATTTAAAATGAGCAAACGCGCGGTTGGCCTCGGCCATGCGGTGCACATCTTCGCGTTTTTTGAACGCGGTACCTTCTTTCTTGGCGCCCAAGATAATTTCTTCGGCTAATTTTTCAGCCATGGGGCGGCCTTTGCGGCTTTGGGCGGCACCAATCAGCCAGCGCATGGCGAGCGTGGTGCTGCGCAAGGGTTTTACCTCGGTAGGTACTTGGTAGTTAGCACCCCCCACGCGGCGGGCTTTTACTTCCACCAAGGGGCGTACGTTTTCAATACATTTGGTGAAAACGTCTAAGGCGTTTTCTTTGGTTTTTTCGGCAATAATAGCCATGGCGTCGTCCAAGATGCGGGCGGCGGTGGCGGTTTTGCCTTCAAAATTTAATTTGTTAATAAACCGGGCCACGAGCACGGAATTATATTTATAATCCGGCGCGGGTTGCGGTCTTCTGTCTCTGGGTCTTAAACCTTTTCTCGGCATATTCTTTTATCTCACTCCTAAAAATTATTTACCAGCTTTGGGGCGTTTTACGCCGTAAAGCGAGCGGCCCTGCTTTCTGTTTTCTACACCGGCAGCGTCTAACGCGCCGCGGATGATGTGATAACGCACACCCGGCAAGTCTTTCACACGGCCACCGCGCACGAGCACGATGGAGTGTTCCTGCAAGTTGTGCCCCACACCCGGGATGTAAGCGGTTACTTCCATTTTGGAAGTCAACTTCACACGGGCTACTTTGCGTAGAGCAGAGTTCGGTTTTTTAGGGGTGGTGGTGTAAACACGGGTGCAAACACCGCGCCGTTGGGGGCAGGCTTGCAACGCGGGCGATTTGGTTCTGTTTTGTTCTTTTGCCCGGCCGTATTTTACTAATTGGTTTACTGTTGGCATTACTTCTCTCCTATTTAGTTTCTTTGCGTTTTTGGTTAAACTCTTTGGCCATTTGCCGCGCGGAAATACCAGTACCCGCGGGGATTAAATGACCTACGATTACGTTTTCTTTGAGGCCTTGCAATTCGTCAATCTTGCCTTCAATAGCGGCGTCCGTCAAAACCTTCGTGGTTTCTTGGAACGAAGCCGCGGAAATAAACGATTCGGAAGCGATAGACGCCTTACTAATACCTAAAAGGATCGTTTCCGCATCAGCCAAGCGTTTGCCGTCGGCTTTCATTTTAGCGTTTTCACGCAGCCAGCGGCCGCGGCTGACAACTTCTCCTTTGAGGAAGTGGGTATCTCCCGCATCCAGAATTTTCACGTTCCCTAACATCTGCCGCACAATAACCTCAATATGGCGGTCGTTGATGGTTACGCCCTGCAAGCGGTACACTTCTTGGATGGCGTTTAAGAGGAACTCTTGTGCTTCTTTTTCACCCTTCACGCGCAGCACGTCGTGGGGGTCAATGGCGCCGTCGGTAAGGGCTTCGCCTACGCCTACGTGGTCGCCTTCATATACTACTAAGTGTTTGCCTTGCGGAATGCTGTACTGCTTAACCTGGTTGGTTTCTTCGTTCCGCACGACTACTTCAATCAAACCTTTGGGCGAAGTTTCCAAGCTGACAATCCCTTCAAACTCGGAAATGATAGCCGGGTTATGGGGTCTGCGGGCTTCAAACAACTCCGCAATACGGGGCAAACCACCGGTAATATCTTTCGTACCGCCGGCCTCACGCCCGATCTTGGCAAGCACATCACCGGGGTTGACTTCTTCGCCGTCTTCCACCATCAAGATGGTGTCAATCGGCAACGGCAAGTTCAGTGCCTTGCCCGCCCCTTTACTGGTGATGCTGATACGCGGGTTATTTTTACCGCCGCGGCTCGCCGTAATTTTGCGTTCAATAACGCCTGTTACTTTGTTGCGTTCTTCTTGCAGGGTGATACCTTCAATCACGTCCGTAAGTTTCACGGTCCCTTTCGTTTCCGCGAGTACCGGGATGGAGTGCGGGTCCCACTCGGCAAGTAAAGAACCTTTTTTCACGGTGGCTTTATCTTGGGTTAAGATATTGGCACCGTACTGAATCTTGTACTCTTTTATTGTACCATTTCCAGCGGTCACAAAGATAGACCCGTTTCTGGAAATACAGATTTGGTTGTCAAACTGGTTGGTAATCGTTTTAATATCTTTAAACGTTACTTTCCCGTCGGTTTCGGCAACGGCCTGGCTGCGCGAAAGTACGCGCGAGGCCGTACCACCGATGTGGAACGTACGGAGCGTAAGCTGCGTACCCGGTTCGCCAATGGACTGTGCGGCAATAATACCGACCGAGTCCCCAGGGTTACTGTTAGAAGCGGTAGCCAAGGAAAGCCCGTAACATTTGGCGCACACCCCGTAAGGGGCTTCACAGGTCAGCACGGAGCGGATCCGCACCGATTCTACGCCGTATTTCTTGACTTCTTTGGCTTGCTCTAAGGTAATTAAATCGCCTTCTTTAATGATGGTTTTTTCTTCTTCTTTACCGTCCGCTTTTTGTACTTTGACTACCACATCTTCTAAGCTGGTGCGGCCCAAAATACGTTCGTCTAACGGTTCCACCATTTCTTCCCCGCTCATGAGGGATTTTACGACAATCCCGTTGTGCGTACCGCAGTCTTGTTCGGTAATTACGACGTTGTGGGCTACGTCCACCAAGCGGCGGGTTAAGTAACCGGCGTCGGCCGTTTTCAAAGCGGTATCGGAAAGACCTTTACGTCCACCGTGCGTAGAAATAAAGTATTCTAGCACCGACAGTCCTTCACGGAAGTTAGCGGTAATCGGGTTTTCAATAATTTCACCCTGTCCGCCGGTCAGTTTTTTCTGCGGTTTAGCCATTAGACCGCGCATACCGGCTAGCTGACGCACCTGTTGGCGCGAACCGCGGGCCCCGGAATCCGCCATCAAATAGACGGAGTTGAAGCGTTGGCCGCTGTGTTCCTTGTTGGTGGGGTCATATTTGGATTCCTCAAACTTTTTCATTTCTTTGAAAAGTTCGTTGGCTACGTCGTCGGTGACACGGGTCCAAATATCAATGACTTTATTATAGCGTTCGCCTTCGGTAATGATACCGGCCTCCGCCTGGGCTTGAATTTTGGCCACCTCGGCTTTGGCTTTTTTGATCATTTCCTTTTTGGCGGTCGGGATGGTCATATCGGCAATAGAGATAGACAACCCCGACAAGGTAGCATAGTGATACCCCATCTTCATAATGTTGTCTAGAAGTTGCACGGCAGCGGCGCGGCCGTATTTTTTGCTCTTATAGCATTCATCTACCAGCGCGCCCAATTCTTTTTTGCCGATGGTTTTGTTGATAAATTCCCACCCTTTCGGCATGGCTTGGTTGAAAATAATACGCCCTACCGAGGTAAAATCTTTCCATTGTGCCGGGTCGGTTACCGGTTTGCCTTTGTCGTCCATTTCCGGAATGGCGTTCATGCCGCGCACTTTAATTTTGGCGTGGTAAGAAAGTTTGCCATATTCCAAGGCCACTAAGGCTTCGTCTTTGGAACCGTAAATACCGCCTTCGCCAATGTCGCCGTCTTTAATAGTGGTAATCCAGTTTACCCCCAGTACCATATCGTGGGACGGGGCAGCAATCGGTTTACCGGAAGCCGGGGACAAAATGTTGTTGGAAGCCAACATCAGTGTACGCGCTTCCATTTGCGATTCTAAGGACAGCGGCACGTGCACAGCCATCTGGTCACCGTCAAAGTCAGCGTTGAAAGCCGCACAGGTGAGCGGGTGGAGCTGAATTGCTTTACCTTCAATGAGTACGGGTTCAAATGCTTGAATACCTAAGCGGTGCAAGGTAGGTGCACGGTTGAGCATAACGGGGTGCGCTTGGGTTACTTTTTCCAAAATATCCCAAATTTCCGGGCGCACTTTTTCCAACATCTTTTTGGCCGATTTTAACGTCGTGCCTTCCCGTTTCATCAGTTCACCGATAATAAAGGGTTTAAAAAGTTCCAACGCCATCAGTTTAGGCAACCCGCATTGGTGGATTTTTAAGTTCGGCCCTACGACAATTACAGAACGGCCGGAATAGTCCACACGTTTACCCAGCAGGTTTTGGCGGAAACGCCCGTGTTTGCCTTTAATGCTGTCAGACAAGGATTTAAGCGGACGGCCACCGGGCCCGATAAATACTTTCCCGCGCGCACCGTTTTCAATGAGGGCATCTACCGCTTCTTGCAAGAGGCGTTTTTCGTTGTAAATCATGACCTCAGGCGCGCGCAAGGATTCAATGTGTTTTAAGCGGTTGTTGCGGTTAATAATGCGGCGGTACAAATCGTTGAGGTCCGACGCGGCAAAGCGTCCGCCATCCAGCGGTACCAAGGGGCGCAAGTCCGGCGGGATGACAGGCAATACGCTTAAAATCATCCATTCCGGACGGTTGCCGCTTTCCTTGAACTCTTCCATCGTTTTAACGCGGCGGATGAGTTTGGTGCGTTCCAGTTCGCTTTGCGTATTTTTAAGTTGTTCGTGCAAAGCCGGGATTTCTTTATCAAAATCAATCCCTTCCAAAAGCGTTTTAATAGCCGGGGCCCCAATGCCCACTTTGAGGCGGGCACCGTGTTTTTTGCGGGCTTCGCGCACTTGAGCGTCGGAAAGGAGGGTTCCTTTCTTAAAATCCGTGCGTCCGGTTACGCTATCCACACAATCTTCCAACACCACATAAGCGGCATAGTAAACCACGCGTTCCAAATCGCTGGTGCGTTGGTCTAACAAAATACCAATGCGGGACGGATTTTTGCGCAAGAACCATACATGGGCTACCGGCACAGCCAGTTCAATATGCCCCATGCGTTCACGGCGTACTTTAGATTCGGTCACTTCCACACCGCAGCGGTCGCACTTAATGCCGCGGTATTTGGGCCAACGGTACTTACCGCAGGCACATTCAAAGTCTTTGGTCGGCCCGAAAATGCGTTCGCAGAATAAGCCGTCGCGCTCCGGTTTTAGGGTGCGGTAGTTAATGGTTTCAGGTTTTTTCACTTCGCCAAAAGACCACGCACTGATTTGTTCCGGGCTAGCGATGCCTAAACGGATGGCATCAAAGTCAAAAAAGTTAAGTTCGTTGTTCTTTTTTACTTTTTTCGTTTGCATAATTTCTCTCCCGCTTATTTGGTTTCCTCGGTATCAGCCGCGGAAACTTCAGCGGCAGGTTGTTGCGGTTTTTCTTCCGCTTCAACAACGGTGGATTGCCCGTTGTCGTGCTTTTTGAGTAAATCTACACTCAACCCCAGGGCCTGTAATTCTTTAATCAGTACTTTAAAGGATTCCGGCACACCGGGTGCGGTGGGGGCTTTGCCCTTTACGATAGACTCATACATTTTGGTGCGGCCGTCGTAATCGTCGGACTTGACGGTTAAGAACTCTTGGAGGGTGTAGGTAGCCCCGTACCCTTCCATGGCCCACACTTCCATTTCCCCGAAGCGCTGACCGCCGAATTGCGCTTTACCGCCTAACGGTTGGCGCGTAATTAAGCTGTAAGGCCCGGTGGAGCGGGAGTGTACTTTGTCTTCCACCAAGTGGATGAGTTTCATCATATACATGTAACCAATGGTTACTTTTTCTTCAAAGGGTTCGCCGGTTCTGCCGTCGTAAAGCGTAATGCGGCAGTAATCGTCGGGCAGGTATTTAGCGGCATATTCTTCGCGCTCTTTACCTTTCAGGCCCTTATCGTCCAAAATTTTCTCTTTGGCTTTGCGCACTTCGTTTACTACTTCTTCTTCGCTCGGCCCGTCAAACACCGGGGTAGCGGCATTGTAATGCAAGTAATGCGCCGCCCACCCGAGCATGGTTTCCAAGAGCTGCCCTACGTTCATACGAGAAGGAATACCCAACGGCGATAGCACAATATCTAACGGCGTACCATCGGGCAAGAACGGCATATCTTCTTCCGGCAAGATGCGGGCTACAACGCCTTTGTTTCCGTGGCGGCCAGACATTTTGTCCCCCACGTGCAATTTGCGTTTGGAAGCGATATACACTTTCACGGATTTGTTGACCGTAACGGCCAATTCGTCGCCTTGTTTAGAAAATTCACTTTCGCGGCTATAGTGTTCTTCGGCTTTTTTCTCTAAAAGTTTATAAAGTGCGTTTAAGCGGTCTTCTTCTTTCTTTAGAGAAGCAGCATTTTTAATGGTTTCGCGGGCGTTTGCAATAGCGGTTTTGCGTTGTTCTTTGAGTGTTGCAATCGTATGATCGCGTTCATCCAACAGCGCGGCAGCCCGTTTCTTTTCTTCGTCTTTGGTTAATTTTTCTTTGCGTACAAATACGCGGGTACCAATGACTTTGCCGCTGGTGCCGGGCGGTACGCGCAAGGAGGCGTCCACCACGTCATCTGCCTTTTTACCGAAGATGACCTTTAAGAGGCGTTCTTCGGGGGTTAATTGTTGTTCCCCTTTGGGGGTTACTTTCCCTACTAAAATGTCGCCGGGTTCTACCACCGTAGCGGGGAAGATAATCCCGTCGTTATCCAAGTGGGACAGAGCTTCTGTACCAATGTTCGGAATATCGCGGGTGATTTCTTCGGCGCCCAATTTGGTGTTACGTGCATCTACCGTAAATTCGTGCAAGTGCACGGAGGTAAACACGTCTTCTTTAATTAAGCGGCTAGATACCAAGATAGCGTCTTCGTAGTTATACCCTTCCCAGCACATAAAACCTACGAGCATATTGCGCCCTAAGGCCAAATAGCCGTTGTCCATGGCCGGACCGTCGGCAATTACTTGGCGGGCTTTTACGTCGTCGCCGGTTTTTACAATGGGGTGTTGGTTGATACACGTATCTTGGTTGGAGCGTTTGTATTTTAAGAGCTCATACACGTCGCACGTACCGTCTTTGGCTTCCACTACAATTTTGGAAGCGTCGGCAAATTGCACACGGCCCGGGCGTTTGGCTACTACAGACGTACCCGAGTCACGCGCCACTTCGTGCTCAATACCGGTACCCACATAGGGGGCTTCGGGCATTAACAACGGCACGCCCTGGCGTTGCATGTTACAACCCATCAGCGCACGGTTGGCGTCGTCGTGTTCCAAGAACGGAATCAAGGCCGCAGACACGCTGATTACCTGCAAGGGGGACACGTCCATATAGTCCACTTCTTTGGGGGCAATCATAGGATAGTCGGCACGGACACGGCAAGCCACGGCTTCGGTATCAATTTTACCGTCTTGCGTGGTGGGCGTGTTGGCCTGGGCTACAAATTTATCGTCTTCTGCGTCAGCGGTTAATTCTTCAATTTGGTCGGTTACTTTGCCGTTCACTACTTTGCGGTACGGGGTTTCAATGAGCCCGTATTTGTTTACCTTGGAGTAGCACGCCAACGAGGTAATTAACCCGATGTTCGGACCTTCGGGGGTTTCAATCGGGCAGACGCGGCCGTAGTGCGTATAGTGTACGTCGCGCACTTCGAATCCGGCGCGTTTGCGGTTTAAACCACCGGGCCCCAAGGCGGACAGACGGCGTTTGTGCGTAAGTTCACCCAAGGGGTTAATTTGGTCCATAAACTGGGAAAGTTGAGACGTACCGAAGAACTTGCGGATGATCGCTTGCACCGGTTGCGCATTGATTAAAGCGCGCGGGGTGGGCGTGGTCAATTCGCGGTTCATGCGGTCGCGGGCGGTTTTGGCCATTTGGCTTAAACCGATGCGGATTTGGTTTTCTAAAAGTTCCCCAATACCACGCACACGGCGGTTGCCCAAGTGGTCAATATCGTCGGTTTTAAATACAAATTCCGGCCCGTACATCTTTTGGGCATCTTCGCCGGCGTTCAAAGCGAGTAAGTACTTAACGGTTACTACTACGTCTTCGGTGCTTAGCGTGCGGCGGTTTTCTTTGGGGGTGGTGTATTTTTTGCATTTTAGTTTGCTAATTAAATCAAACATATTGGCAAACTTTTTGTTAATTTTATAACGCCCCACAAAGCTTAAATCATAGCGGCGCAAGTTATCAAAAATTAAGTTATTTAAGAAGTTTTCCGCTTGGGCTTGTACCACAAAGTCTTGCCCGCGCATTTTTTTGTAGATTTCGGCCTGCGCTTCTTGGGCGGTGTGGGCGGAATCTTTGCGCTCCAAGGAGGCCAAAATAGCGGGGTCTTCTTGGCGGGGTTTACCGGAAATAACTTTAATGGTTTTTACTTTCTTTTCAATAAGGGTGCGGAAGAGTTTATCGTCAATCGGCAAGGCGGCTTTGTCCTCTAAGTTCCAAAGCACTTCGCCGGTGGCCGGGTCGTAAATATCGTCGGCAGCGTAGCGGCCAATGACGTTATCCATAGACGAGGCCTTTACTTCTACCTCTTCGCATTTATAGAACGTTTGGATGATTTGTGCGTTGGTTTCAAGTCCGCACGCGCGAAGGAAGGTGGAAATGGCTACTTTTTTCTTGCGGTCAATGCGCACCCAAAGGGTGTTGTTAAGGTCAAAGGAAAATTCCACCCACGCGCCGCGGTACGGAATAATGCGCGCCACGTATAAGCGTTTACCAAAGGTGGACTGTTTTTTCTCTTCGTCTTCTTCAAAAATGATACCCGGGGAACGGTGCATCTGGCTGACCACCACACGTTCTGCCCCGTTAAATACAAAGCAGCCGGCGTCGGTCATTAAAGGTAAGTTACAAAGGGTTACTTCCTGTTCGGAAGCATTTTTCATGTTCCCGTTTTTTTGTTTTACATACAAAAGGAACGTCGCTTTGAGCGGCGCATCAAAGGTGCTATCGCGCACGGTGGCTTCGGCCGGGGTGGCGTAGCGGGGGGTACCTAAATCGTATTTAACAAATTCTAAGCGCATGCTTCCGTCGGGCGCTTCTACAGGGAATACATCTTCAAACGAGGCTTGCAAACCTTTCAGTTCGCGTTTGGACGGAGCGACATCTAATTGTAAGAAATCCTTAAAGGAATCCTTTTGCATGTCCAGCAAATCGGGTAACGGAAGTTTGGTAGTAATTTTGCCAAAATTAGTTTGTTTTTCAATCATCTCTATCTTCCTGCTGTGGTTGGGTGAAAACGCAACGCACTTCGTTTATCACCAGTACCTTTAGGGTACGTAATCCCACCCCCGTAAAGGGGATGGGATTAAATGAGTCAGTTGACTTATTTGAGTTCTACGGTACCGCCGGCTTCGGTCAGTTTTTTCTTCATTTCTTCAGCTTCGGCTTTGGCAACGTTTTCTTTTACAGCTTTGGGGGCGCCTTCCACGAGGTCTTTGGCTTCTTTTAAGCCCAAACCGGTGATTTCGCGCACTACTTTGATGACGGCAATTTTCTTGGCAGCGTCAACAGCAGTCAACATAACGTTGAATTCGTCTTTTTCTTCAGCGGCAGCGGCACCAGCGGGAGCGGCAGCAGCGGCAACAGCTACGGCCGGGGCAGCAGCTTTTACGCCGAATTTTTCTTCAATTGCTTTCACGAGTTCGGAAAGTTCCAATACGGTTAATTCCGCAATCGCGTTTACTAATTCATCTTTGGTCATTTTAGCCATTTTATTTATTCCTTTTTGTTTCTAGAGTAGCGGCCTTCTGCTTAACCCAGTTAAGCCCGTACCTTTATCCCGTTAGGGGCTACTACCGCACGTGGCGGGTTTAGATTTTACCTTTTGAAAATGTTACGCAACTTGCATTTTCTCTAATCGCACTATTTCGTATTTTTGGACGTCTTTGCGTTTTTTTGCGCCTCACATAGATTTCAAACTATGCTTCGTTGCAAAGAAAACGCAAAGCTTGTCTCAAAAATCCAAAATCGCTTTCTAAAGTTTTCAAGTACGCAACTTTTCCCCGCATCAGCAACGCTGATGCGTACGTTACTATTTGCCTTGTTTTTCTTCCAAAGCTTTGATAACGTAGGCAAAATCCCGGATCGGAGCTTGCAGCACTTGCGCAGACTGGGCAACCGCGTTGTATAACGCGCCGGCCAATTTGGACAAGTTTTCTTCTTTCGTACCAATGGCAGAAAGTTGTTTTACTTGTGCCTCGTCGTACCAGACCCCTTCGCTGTAGCAAGCACGCAGCTTCAAAGCCGCATTCTTCTTCTGAAAATCTACGAGTGCCTTGGCCACGGCGGCAATATCGCCACCGACGGCGATGGCGGTCGGCCCTTGGAAGAGCTTCGCGTCGGCGCCTTCAATTTTGGCTTGGCTGATCGCATGTTCCACAATGGCGTTGCGTTCCACGCGGAATTTGGCACCGGTGGGCGCTAAGGTAGCGCGCAACTCGGCCATATCCACGAATTTCAAGCCTTGGTAGGCTGTGAAAAACACAGTGCCCGTGGTTGTAATTTCAGAAGCTAAGTCTTGCGACTTTTGTTTCTTTTGGTCTTTTGTCAGGTTCATTTTATTTGCCTGTTTTTCTTACCGGAACCGGCTGTTTTTTGCCCTCTTAAAGACAGAGAACACGACAGCCACAAACTCCTACCCTTTCAATTTCTCGTCGGGGGGAGTTATGGTTCTCGTAAAAAATCTGTAACTTCAACTGATATATTGTATCAGTTTTATCCGCCAAATGCAACTTTGTTGCACCGTATTATCCGCGGAATGTACTTATATTATAACAAAAATCTTTCTTAAGTACAACTTATAATTAGGCCTAATGGAACTTTTTGTTGGTGACAGGGTCTAAATTTGGGGTTCAGACAGTAACTTTTTTATCAGTTTAATACGTCTTTCTCTGATTAGTCCCGAATGTACCCTCACCTTGCTTTTTAACTGGCTAAAATATCCCTC
>JAZRAH010000062.1:0-12279 GCA_045634505.1 Elusimicrobiaceae bacterium | reverse complement strand
ACGCAAGCCGCAAGTAAACCGGAAAGTACCAACCTAACTAAACAACTTTTAAGCGGTGGAGATCCCCGACAGAAACACTCGGGGATGACACCTTATTTGATGTCAGGCTCACACCTGACCTATAAGAAGGAGTCCTTGAATGAAGCTTATAGGTTGGGCGTTAGCCTAGCAGAAGCCGCAAGTGAGCCTTGGAACAATTGTCACCAAGTCGGGAATTTGTCGGGTTATCACCCGACCTATGAGGAGGAGGCCCTGAATAAAGACTCTTTCAAGGCTCCGCTTCGCTCCGGCTTTACCCTCATAGAACTCTTAGTCGTGGTCCTTATCATCGGTATATTGGCGGCGGTGGCACTGCCGCAGTATCAAAAAGCCGTAACAAAAGCACGGTTTACGCAATGGGTTAGTTATGTGGATAGTGTGGATAAAGCCTTAGATGTGTGGCTACTTGCCAACGGGATGCCGGACCATGCTGTTTATTTTACGGGAGAAGAGCCCGAGGGCACGCTGGATGTGGACATGCCTTGTACCCAAGAGAAAGGAACTTATTGTTACACGGACATAGGACGTTTTGCGGTAGGATGTTGGAACACTGGTTGTTGGATTGATATGGGAACCGATTATGATGGTTATAAAGGGCCTTTCCCGGCAGGGTCGTCTATTTGGACTTCCAAATATACGGACGGAAGGTTTAATGGAGAACGGGCTCTCCTCAAAGTGCCCACGGACCCGGCGTTTCGTAAAATCGTGTGTGAGTGGGGGGCCACGCACTGGGGCAAAAACCGGATGAAAGAAGAAGTAATTACCAGTTGCGCAGAAGTAGGCATCTAAGCAAACCGCCCCCCGTTACAAGCGGGGGGCAGTTTGCAATAAATAGTATTTTTATTTCTCTTCGTCTTTTTTAAATCTAGCCACCACTTCGTCTTTGCGGCGGTTAAATTCTTTGGTTACTTTGTCTTTGCCTTCGTTAAATTTGTCGCGGGCATCTTCAAAGTGGCCTTTTACTTTTTCTTTTAAGTCTTGCGCATGTTCCAACATATATTCTTTGTTATCTTCATACGTATCGTTGGCCCAGCGTTTGAGGCGTTTGCGGGTGGTTTCCCCTTTGTTAGGTGCGTATAACAACCCCACGGCGGCCCCTACTACGGCCCCCAATAAAAAAGCGGCTAAACCCGCGCCGGCGGCTCTGCATCTGTCACACATAGTTTCCTCCTATTTTGCTAAATTTCTATATATATTTTACAATATAAGTATAAGTGGTAAACACTTTTTTTACCAGTCAATTTTTAATTAGAGAGGTTTTTTATGCCTAATCCAGCCGCGCCGCGTAACAACGGCCACCAAGAATCGCCCGACGTGCGCAAACATACCTTTGACGAAGTCGCCCGTGTTTTTACTGACGAAGAAGCCCAAGCCGAGGCCAACCGCTGTTTGCATTGTAAAAATGCCCGCTGTCAGGCCAACTGCCCGGTGGGCGTGCAAATCCCCGATTTTATTGCCTTTGTAAAGGACGGAAAAATTGGCGAGGCCGTGAGCAAAATTATGGAAACCAGTTTACTGCCGGCTATTTGCGGCCGTGTCTGCCCGCAGGAAAAACACTGCGAAGGCAACTGCATTTTGCGCGAAAAATTCGGCTCGGTCAACATTGGTATGTTGGAACGCTACACCGCCGATACCGCCCGCAAAAAAGGACTTTTAAAAGCGCCGCAAACCGCGCCCAAAACGGGCAAAAAAGTGGTTTGTATCGGCTCAGGCCCGTCCTCTATTGCGGCGGCGGCCGAACTGGCGCGCGCCGGGCATGAAGTAACGGTTTTTGAGGCTTTGCACGCTTTTGGCGGGGTACTGCGCTATGGGATTCCGTCGTTTCGTTTGCCGCGTGAGGTAATTGACCACGAGATTGAAACCGTCAAATCCATGGGGGTCAAATTTGTGCCGGATGTACTGGTAGGGGCTACCCAAACGGTGCAAGAGTTATTAAAGGAGTATGACGCTGTGTATGTAGGTAGCGGTGCCGGCTTGCCCACTATGACCGGCATCCCCGGCGAAAACGCCGTAGGCGTGTATAGTGCCAACGAATTTTTAACCCGCATTAACCTCATGCAAGCCTACAAATTCCCGGCTACCGATACGCCCATTAAAATGGGTAAGCACGTGATTGTACTGGGTGCCGGAAACAGTGCCATGGACGCCGCGCGCTGTGCCATGCGTTTAGGGCCGGATAGCGTAACCATTGCCTACCGCCGTAGCGCGGCTGAAATGCCTGCCCGCGCGGCCGAGGTGGAACACGCCAAAGAAGAAGGCATCCAATTTGAATTTTTACTCACCCCCAAAGAGGTCCTTACCGACGAAACCGGGCGCGTGAGCGGGCTGAAATTTACCCGCAACGAATTGGGTGAGCCGGATGCCAAAGGCCGCCGCCGTCCTGTAGAAATACCGGGGTCGGAGTTTGTCATGCCGGCCGATACAATTATTGTGGCCATTGGTCAACGTCCAAACCCCATTATCGCCAAAACCACGCCGCAACTTAAAACAACCGAGCGCGGCGTATTGGAAATGGACGCAGAGGGCAAAACCTCCCTGCCGGGCGTATATGCCGGGGGGGATATTATCCGCGGCGGTGCCACGGTGCTGTTAGCCATGAAAGACGGTATCGAAGCCGCCCACCGCATAAACCGCTACCTGGAGGGGAAATAATATGCAAGAAAATACCATTTTAGAAAGAGTTCAATTAAACGACGTAGTTGTTAAATTTGTCATTTACAAGCCGCTGATTGCTAAATCGGCGCGTGCCGGGCAGTTTGTTATTTTGCGCGGACGGGAAGGCGGCGAGCGCGTACCGGTAACCCTGGTGGATTGGGATGCGCAAAAAGGCACCATTATGGTCATCATCCAAGCCATTGGCAAATCCACGACTCTATTTAATCATTTGCAACAAGGGGAGCGGTTTTTGAACGTAGCCGGCCCGTTAGGTACGCCCGTGGAAATTAAAAACTACGGCACCGTAGCCGTGGTGGGCGGCGGGGTAGGGATTGCCGAAGTATATCCCATTGCCCGCGCACTCAAACAGGCCGGTAATAAAGTGATTGCCGTATTGGGCGCGCGCAACAAAGACCTATTGATTTTGGAGCCCGAAATGAAAGCCCTGTGCGACCAAACCGTCTCCACGACGGATGACGGCTCCTACGGGATGAAAGGCATGGTCACGGATGCTATCCAAGGACTATATGATAACGGTTCAACAATTAACGCCGGGTTTATTATTGGGCCGATTCCCATGATGAAATTTACTTCGCGCCTGATGGATAAACTGGGTATGGAGCCCCACGCCAGTTTAAACCCCATTATGTTAGACGGCACGGGGATGTGCGGCTGTTGCCGGGTTACGGTGGAGGGGAAAGTAAAATTTGCGTGTGTGGACGGGCCGATGTTCCCGTCCAAAACCATTGATTTTGACGAGCTCATCCGCCGCACCAGTGAGTATAAACCGCTCGAGCAACAAAGCCTGGAAAATTACCGCAAAGACCATGTGTGTAAGTGCGGGCTACACTAACTTGCTCACTTAATGGTCAAAAAAATTGATATGTTAGGGTCGTTATTATTTGTCCCCCTTGTGGGGAAAATGTCGCGGTAGCGACAAAAGGGGGTTGTAAAATAAGCAAATTCCCTTGGATAACCCCCCATCCCGGCTACGCCGTACTTCCCCCACACGGGGGGAAGCAAACGACCTGGAATGTGCTCAAATCATTTGTCAGACGGTATTATCCACTTTTTTGGCAATGAAGCCAACTTGTTCACGTAAAACGCCCCGGGTTATTGCCCGGGGCGTTTTTGCTGTGTAATTTGTGTTACTCGGCAGCTGCGTTAGGGTCAAACTCCGCTCCATACTCCGGCAACGTTTGTGTTTGTGGAGCTTGGTATTCTGGATGTTTGGCATAGAAGTCTTTTTCCATTTGGTCCTGGATGCCTGCAAGATCCATGCTCAGTTTCCCTTGGAGCAGGAGCATCTCTGCGCGAGCGGCGGGTTTCGTAGTATCAATTTGGCGCAACTCTTGTGCGTGGTTTTTATAGAGCGCACGGATTTGCGTTTCTGCCTCAGGGGTCAAAAAGCCCGGTATGGCTTCATACGCTTTAATAAAGTTTTCTCCTTCCGCTAATGTGTTCGGATAAACGACCTCTTCGTACACAGCTTGAAGTGCCTGGTTGATTTCGTTGTTGGCTTTTTGCACTTGTTCATCCGTTTGGGCCGCAAGCACTTGGTCCATATATTTTTGATACGCTTGGTGTACCTTTTTAGAGGCATCGGGCACTGCGGCAAATCCAAACGGATAGGCTGCCAAGAATTGTTGCTCCTCTTGTGTTAAATTTTGGCGCCACTGCTCTACGGCTTGCGCTTCAATTTGCTTTTTTTGGTTGTATTGTTTGCGGAAGAGTGCACGGTTCACATTCGTCCTTGCCGCTCGGGTTTCAAGCATAGCTTTGGAGGCATCATCTACAAATTCCATGCCCAAGGCCCGGCGCGCTGCAAGGATAGATGCTACCACAAGGGCTCCGTCTTTTTCTTCGGGTTGAGCGTTCTGCACGGCACTCAAAGCCGTCATTTCATGCTTGTCGGTCATATAGACCCCCAGGTCTTTAAGGAGCAGTTCATCCATTTTGGCCTGGTGTTCGGAGAACGTATCCCCATATTTGTTCATTTCTTGGCGGTAGTCTTTTTCGGCCTGACCGTCAATCCAGGCTCTAAAGAGCGGATATACTAAATAATCCGCGCCAATCATCGCGCCAAAGAAAGCCGTAGTGTTGGCAAAGCGGTTACGCCATAACAGTTGCGGAACTAATTGGGCTCCCAACACCGGGTTGGCACGTACCGATTGCCAGAACATTTTAGAGGGCACATAATCTGGCAAGAAAGTTTTAGCCACGGTGGACTTCCAGTTCAGCGGTTTCATATACGCATTAAACATTTGGCGTTGTACGTTACCGGTTACCAAATCGGCACCCGAGGTATAGAACCCAGGTAGTACCTCGGTAATATTGGCAATGCCTTGCGGATTCATTACTTTACCGGCCCCATTTCTTGCCCAAATGAGCGGGGTTTTAGGGGCTACAAACAAAGGCATTTGCGGGGCAATGCTTTGTGCCACCGCTTGGGGCCGGCCCCATTGGCTAAAGTTCCACCACTTGGTAGCGGGGGTAATTTTGCCGCTTGTTTGGGCTAAATCTCCCATAGGGACCCACAAATCTACCTGGTTTTTTAACGAGCCGCCAAGCCCGTTGAGTAGAGATTGCTCCATTTGAACTTGTTGCATGTCCAACAGGCCACGCCAATAGGGTTTCGTTTCATAGACCATGGCTTTGGAAGGATCTGAAACTAACCGCAGTTGGCTCCAGGCTTTTTCAATATCTTGCATAGAGTGTAACCCGGAAACGGGGGTATCAAAAGTGGCTTGAGCAACCGTAGTATTAAAACCGGGCTCCAAGCGCGTAACGCGTAAACCGACTATTTTTTGGTCCGGCTTCATCCCAAGCCAACGTTTGGGGTTCCAGTGAGAATACTGCCCCTGTAATTGATAGGTGTGATTGATCGGTTGGGCTTCCACTCCGGGTGCGGGTGCCTCACGTACGGGCCCTACCTGTGTGGTGCGGGCCGTTTTAACACCGGGGACAGCACCCGGTTCTTTTTTTACCAGGGCTTCTACGATATAGCCCTGTTTTTTATTCTTATATACCCAGTTAGCATATTTGGCCCCGTTACGGATTTGGGCATTGAAAGCCGCTACTTTTTCGCCCCGGGCCGCCACGGTAAATGCTTTGCCGGCTTTCGGCAGTGCCACCACCGCCCCACGCGTTAAACGAAAAGCAGTCCCTAAGAGGGAGAAAAGTTCCCCGCCATATACCCAAAAGATCACTTCTGCGCCAAAATAGAGGATGGCAACCGTGCGTTCGTTATCTCTTTTGAGTTTATTAAGATTACCATGGGTCGTGATGTGGCATTTTCCCGGATAGTTGGCACGCGCAAAAGTGCCAGCCGGCTTTGTAGCATCTTCCACAAGGGTGGTGCGGATGTCGTAAAACCCGTCATACATATCTCCCAATTTATTTGCCAACGCTTCCATTTCTTCGGAAGCGAGACCGTAATCCTTCATGGAACGGGAATTTTGGGAAACTAACGGACAATACAAATCGGCCACGCGCTGCGCAAACAGACGGCGCAGCTTTTCATCGGGTTGGTTAAAATTGACCGGCGCAAAAATGGCCTCTCTTTGAGGGCGATTAAATGCATCCTGGTTAAACGGACGGAAAAGCAGACTGGCCGCCTCTAATGCAAATACACGCGTGGGTAAGGAATATTTTTGCGGGTCGGAAAATTCCGTCAGCCAGTTAAGCACTTGTTTGGTTTTTGCTTCCCCCATGGCGCTATAGCGCGTGTTTTCAAATACGGTTACAAAAATGGCATTGAGGATAGGGGCATAATCTTGCTTAAAATCGGTTGCTTTTGGGCCTTTGTCCACGGCAGCTACAATTTGTTTAAGGTAGGCCGGGTCATATTCCAAGGCGTAGGCAGTGGCATATTCAGCCTCCACTTGCGCCTGATGGTAAAGGCCAGAGCCTTCTTCGGGTTCTTGCGCCATAGTTTGTTTAAACTCGCTCACAAATTGTTTCATAAATAAGGCCAAATTGCCATGGTTTTTTACTATGTTAGCGGCGTTTTGGCGCACTTGTGCTTGGGTTTGCGCAGGGGATTTATTAGCGGACAGAGGCATTTCCACAACGCGGGTAATGATTTTGGGCATATATTGCATTTGTCTTACCACCATTTCTTTTTGGTATTCATCAGCCGGGTCCGGCAATTGCTTAGCTTGGTAAAACTGGTGAATTTTCAGTAACGCCATGCGCAAGCTAGCTACCGCCATCGTTTTGTTTGTGGAAGCAGGGACCTCGGTTAATGCTTGGCGGGAAAGTGACACAGGCTCCTTTGTGTTACTTGCCGTATAAGAAGGCATTTCAAACCCTAGCAACGCCAAGCGGTATAACAACCGGGCTTGCATTTTTACCAGTTGGGCTTGCAGCTCTTCCTTGTCATACATAGACGGGTCTAACTGCATGGCCTGGCCAACAGTATTGCTAATTACTTCTGCGGCGTACGCAATGGTTAATAAATCATTGGTAGCTGGGTCCAGCGGGTCCGCGTAGTCAATTAATTCTTCAAAAGAAATTTCGTTATTGGTCACTTTTTTCAAAAACAAGGTTGCATTACGGGAAGAGCCCGATTCCATCATATGTTTGGGGTCCAGGGGCCGGGCTACGCGCAAACTGCTAGGCTGTTGCACCAGCACATCACGGGCGGCAAGGGCCAAATTCTGCGCTCTATCGCGTGCTTCTTTTTGTTTTTTTTGGGCGGCTTCGTCTGCTTGGGCAAAATGTTCGTTGTGCGCGGTGCGTGCTTCATGGTCAGCGCGCTCAAATTGGGCGGCGGGCGTATTTGCCTCTTGTGCCTTTTGTACTTGCGCAGAAACGTGTTTGTCCAAAGCACCGGAGCGGGCGTTCGAGCGGCGCGTGGTTTGTCCCCACCCGGTAGTGGGGGTTAAGCAGTTGAGTAAAAATACAAATGTCATGACACGGCATAAAAACGATTTCATAAAATTTCTCCTTCCCTATATATACTTAAAGTATAAGAGCTGTTGGGGCCATTTTCAAGGGTCCAGAGGTCCTACTTAACATGGGACCAAAAGACCTAGACTTCTTTTTCGGCCCGGGTGACCAAGGCCTCCACCAATTTATGGCGGCGGAACTTGCGGGTTTCTAATAAAAGGCCATCGGCCGAAAATTTTTCGTTTTTAGTGGGATTGTGCCCTAATTTTTGCTCTACCCATTGGGCAAGCGTAGTAGTGGGCATGAGGGTAGCAGGCGCGGTTATTTGCAAAACGCCAAAAATATCGGTCATTTTAGCCGCGGTACTCGCTAGGACGGACTGCCCAAACGGGCGGATATACGCGGACGAAAAATCATACTCATCTTCAATTTCACCCACCAGTTCTTCAAAAATATCTTCCAGGGTTAAAATGCCGGTAATTTTTTCGCCGTCTGTTACCAAACAGATATGTTGCTTGGTTTTCATGAGTTGTTGCAAAGCGGTGGAAATAAGGGTGTCTTCGTTTAATTTAATAATAGGGCGCATGATAGAGCGGGTGGAAGTGTGGGCACTGCCGGCGGTTTTGGTGGAAGAAAAAATATCTTTAAAGTTTAGGTAGCCTATAATACTTTGCGGGTCCTGCGGATTTTGCAACACCGGGAAGCGGGTATGCATATCCAAGTGTGCTTTCAAAAAAGTATCGGCAATAGAATCATCCGCGTGTAAAAAATACACTTGTGAAAGGGGCACTTGAATTTCGGCAATCGTACGCACGCAAAATTGGGCACTGGCCAGTACCATTTTTTCTTCCGCTTGCGTAAACAAGCGCGACGAAGACGCAATCGCCGCCGCGGTGCGCAAATCGGTTAAAGCGGCTTTTTTAGCGGTTTTAGGGTCCTCGGTTTTGACAGGCGCATTTTGGGTGCAAAAACGTACCAAATATTCAATCACAACTACTACTGGGCGCAAAAACGCATAGGCTACCCGCATCACGGGGGATAAGGAAAGCACGACCCATTCTTTATTTTTAATCGCATACGTTTTGGGGACCAGTTCCGAAAATACAATGGTTAAAAAGCTAAGCGGCAGCACCACACATAAAATGGAAATCGCATGCGCTAGCGGCCCCGTAATGCCCATGTGGGCCAGTAACGGTTTAAGGGCCTCTTCTGCCCCGGCGCCGCCCATAGCGGCGGCCACCGCTCCCACCAGGGTAATGCCAATTTGCACCACGGCCAAACTGCCTTCCAGGTGGTCTTTCATAAACAAGGCAGCCTGTGCGCCGGAGCGGTTATCCTGGAATAAAACAGCAATTTTAGTGCGTGAAATAGATGCCAACGCCATTTCATACGCGGCAAGCAGGGCATTGATTCCAAGCATTAAGAGGATGATAAAAAGTGTCATCTCTTATATAGTAGCAATTTTTTTTCTTTCCCAACGCCCTGACTTTATTTTTAGGGTGCACCCGGGCGTGCGGCCGGGGGAGGCAAACAGTTATTGTTTTGGGGTTATGGGCGTTAAAAGCAACCGCAAGGCTAGTTTTTATTGCAATTATCCTACAAAAAGGAATAAAATAGTGGATAGGGCCCGTGTGTGCCCCAGGAG
The DNA here is from genome assembly GCA_045634505.1 of Elusimicrobiaceae bacterium. GTDB lineage: Bacteria > Elusimicrobiota > Elusimicrobia > Elusimicrobiales > Elusimicrobiaceae > Avelusimicrobium. The sequence continues at coordinate 3,047 of JAZRAH010000062.1, read as the reverse complement.
GCTTATGCCAAGAATTGAAGTAGATGACAACCGCTGCAAAGCGTGTTACTTATGCGTAAGCGTATGCCCCAAAAAATGTTTGGGCAAAAGCAAAACCATTAGCAAAAAAGGATATTTTCCCGCGGTGCAAGAACGCCCGCAAGACTGCATCGGGTGCAAGATGTGCTATGTAATGTGCCCGGATGTAGCGATTACCGTTTTGAAAGATTAAGGATTTTTTACTATGACCCAAAAAACGTTACGAAAAGGAAACGAAGCCTTGGCCGAAGGTGCTATCCGCGCTGGGGTACGTTTCTTTGCCGGGTACCCGATTACCCCGCAAAACGAAGTACCGGAATATATGTCTGCCCATATTGCAGACGCAGGCGGTGCTTTTGTACAGGCCGAAAGTGAACTGGCCGCTATCAATATGGTGTACGGCGCGGCCGCTACCGGCACGCGCGCCATGACGTCGTCTTCCTCTCCGGGTATTAGCCTGAAACAAGAGGGGATTACCTACTGTGCCAGTGCCGATTTACCGTGTCTCATCGTAAACGTCATGCGTGGCGGGCCGGGCCTGGGCAGTATTGCCGGGGCGCAAGGGGATTATTTCCAGGCTACGCGCGGCGGCGGAAACGGAGATTATCATATTTTAGTGTTAGCACCCAACTCGGTAGAAGAATTGGGCAATTTCCCCAAACTGGCCTTTGACTTAGCCGAAAAATACCGTATGCCCGCTATGATTTTGGCCGACGGGATTTTAGGGCAGATGATGGAAAGTATGTCTTTTAATTTTGACCCGGTGGACCCCAATAAACTGGGTAAGTTTGACTGGGCCGTGGATATCCACAAAAACGGCCGCGCTAAAAATAACGTGTTTTCCTATAAAGGCGATCATTTAATTGCCGACGTGGTAGAACGCGCCAAACGCTACGGCCTGGTGGAAGAAACCGAGCAACGCTGCGAAGAGCGCAACTGCGAAGATGCGGACGTAATTTTGGTGGCTTACGGGCTCTCATCGCGCGCCTGTTTAGAAGCTGTAAACCACGCCCAAGAGCAAGGCCTGAAAATGGGGCTTTTCCGCCCGATTACATTGTGGCCGTTCCCGTCTAAAAGGTTGGCGCAGCTAGCCGGAAAAACCAAAGCAATACTCGTGGTAGAGCAGAGCTTAGGCCAACTGGTGCAAGACGTAAAACTAGCCGTAGGGGATAAAGTGCCCGTGGGGCTCAATGCCTATCCTGCCGGAGGACAGCCGGACGGGGCCCAAATTTTAACAGCGGCCCAATCACTTTTAACAGGCCAAAAAGAGGGGCTATTTACCCTAAAAGACCATGCGGCCGGGTTTACCTATCATTGCACGCGCGACACAAAATTAGGCGTACAGGGCGACCGCAAGGGGGAAACCAAATGAGTACCATTTTAGCTAAAAAACCAAACGCACTGACCGACGTGCCGATGCACTACTGCCCCGGTTGCGGGCACGGCATTGTGCACCGCTTAATTGCCGAAACGTTGGAAGAACTGGGCGTGGCCGAGCGCGCCATTGGCGTAGCTCCGGTGGGGTGCGCGGTATTTGCGGATGCTTACTTTGCGTGTGATTGTGTGCAAGGTGCCCACGGGCGCGGCCCCGCAATTGCCACGGGCATTAAACGCTCCAAACCGCAAGCCATTGTATTTTCTTATCAGGGCGACGGGGACTTGGCCTCTATCGGCATGGCGGAAATTGTACACGCCGCCGTGCGTAACGAGAACATTACCGTCATTTTTATTAACAACGCTATTTACGGGATGACCGGCGGCCAAATGGCTCCCACTACGTTAGTGGGCCAGGTAGCCACCACCGCCCCCAAGGGGCGCGACCCGAAACTGCAAGGTTGGCCCATCAATATGTGTGAAATGTTAGCGCAGATTACCGGCAGTAAATTTTTAGCGCGCGGCGCGGTGGACACGCCGCAAAACGTGCTCAAAACCAAACAATACCTTAAAAAAGCGTTTGAAAACCAAATCAACCACGTCGGGTTTTCCATGGTGGAAGTCATTTCCCAATGCCCTACCAACTGGCACGCGGACGTACAACAAGCGTTGGAATTTGTGCGTACCAAAATGATGCCACAATATCCGTTAGGCATATTCAAAGACAAGGGGGCCAACTAATGTATCAAGGGATTCGTATTGCCGGGTTTGGCGGACAAGGGGTTATTTCCGCCGGTATTTTACTGGCGCAAGCCGGTGTTGAAAACAAATTAAACGCAAGCTGGTTGCCCTCCTACGGGCCGGAAATGCGCGGCGGCACGGCGAACTGTTCGGTGGTAGTGTCGGACGGTGAAGTATATACGCCCATTGTCTCCCGCCCCGATAGCGTCATTGTGATGAACGAGCCGTCCTTGCCTAAATTTGAGCCCATGCTTAAAAAAGGCGGTCTGCTTATTTTAAATAGCTCGCTTATTAACTCACGCCCGACGCGCACGGATATTAAAACCGTATGCGTGCCGTGCAATCAAATTGCGCAGGAACTGGGGATGGACCGTATTGCCAACCTGGTAGCTTTGGGGGCGTTTATTAAACTGACGGGTGCGGTGAGTATAGAGGCCGTAGCCGATGCCATGAAAAAAGTGTATAAGCGCGCCAAGCCGGAAATGCTAGCCCTGAACAGAAAGGCGTTAGAGGCCGGTTTTAACGCGGTGTAAGCGTGTTTTATTTTATAGGGAGCCCGCATGGTAAAATGCGGGCTTTTTCATTTTCGTCGTCTTTGTGCGTGCACAAATCAATCTGTTTATTTTACCACTGCCCCCCTTGTGGGGGAAGTACGCCGCAGGCGGGTAGGGGGGGGTAATAAGCGTCCTCCCCACTTGTCTTTATCAAGGGTCTCCCTCCCCCCTGGAGGGGGAGTTGTTGTAGGTCAGGTTTTACCTGACATTAAAAAAGGTTGTCATCCCCGGTATAAAGGTTAAAAAGTGGTGTTTTTTGATATGTTTTTGTAATAAATATACCATTTCAAATAGGCCTCCCTATGCGCTTTACTTAATCCCTTGTGTTTCCTATATTGCTGCTTTAATTCACTAAAATAT
>JAZRAH010000061.1:0-42176 GCA_045634505.1 Elusimicrobiaceae bacterium | reverse complement strand
ATATTTTAGTGAATTAAAGCAGCAATATAGGAAACACAAGGGATTAAGTAAAGCGCATAGGGAGGCCTATTTGAAATGGTATATTTATTACAAAAACATATCAAAAAACACCACTTTTTAACCTTTATACCGGGGATGACATTTTATGTAAGAACTTGTTTTAGCTTGAAAAAAGACGCTATCTTTATTAAAATATCAAGGTAGTTAAAAATTAAAACAGATTATTTGTTGGAAGTACAGGGAGAGCCTGTATTACGCAAAGCGTCCTTAGGACGTCTAGCACATTCCAGTCCACAAATAGTCGTCTGCTTTTGCGCCTGCCTCTTAATTGAGGTGGGCGGGCGACGATTATTGCATGGGTTACTGGAATGGCTTGGGTAATAATCAGTCGTCTTTTTTTTGTGCTTTCTACAATAGGAGAAATGTATGAAAAACAAAACAAAAGCAGAAAATGTAATTATCTGTCCCCCTTGTGGGGAACAGTCTTTAGCCCCGGAAGGTTTTAATCCGGGGGTCGCGTTAGCGACAAAAGAGGGGCAAAATAGGAAAAATGCCTTGTGGCCCCTCCTACCCCGCCTAACAGCGGTACTCCCTCCACAAGGGCGGGAGATGCCCTGTGGTTTTACGCTCATTGAGTTATTAGTAGTCATTTTAATTATTGGTATCTTGGCGGCGGTAGCGATGCCGCAGTACCAAGTAGCTGTGTTAAAAAGTAGGACGGTACAAGCTTGGGCGCGGGCCAAAGTAGTACGTGATGCAGAACAAAGTTATTTTTTGGCGCATGGGATATACACCTCGATATTAGATAACTTAGATATTGACTGGCCGGAATGTATTTTTGATGAAGAAAAGAGTAGTGTAAACGGGAATATATATCTTTATGTATATACATGCAATCAAGGCAGATTTTCCATTTATACCAATGCAGACAATCCTTCTACCTTGAATTCGGTATATTCCTATCCTTCAGGATTGCAAGATGATCAAATACTAGCGATTGAGTTTTATCTTAACAATAATGAACCCCACAGATTATGTCATTCTAATTTTGAAAAAGGGCAGCGTGTTTGTCAGAGTTTAGGGGGAAAGGAATTACGTTCAGGTATATATACGTTGCCATAAATTCAGAATTTATTATATCTGTCATGTGACAGCTCTTGCCACTTATCCCCCCTATTTACTATAATAGCAATATGAAGGCTTTTCCTATTATTGTTTCGTCTCCCTCAGGGGCCGGCAAAACCACTATTGTGGACGCGGTTTTAAAGCAAAATAAAACCGTTTCACGCGTGGTTACCGCTACCACCCGTGCGCCGCGTAAAGGCGAAAAAGACGGTAAAGACTACCACTTTTGGACGATTAAACAATTTGAACAAGCCATTAAAAAACATCAAATGTTGGAATGGGCCCAAGTGCATACGCACTATTACGGTATCCCTAAAAAGTCCGTAGACAGCCTTTTAAAAAAAGGCATTTGCCCCATTTTGGTGATTGATGTGCAAGGCGCGCGTACCGTCAAGGCGCAGTATCCGCAGGCGGCTACCGTGTTTATTGTGCCCCCCTCGTTAAAAGAGCTTAAAAAACGTATTTTGGGCCGCAACGATAACACGCAGGATATTGAAATCCGCCTGGAAACTGCCAAAAAAGAAATGAAGGAACTTGATAAGTACGACTACGCGCTTTTAAACGACGATTTGAAGGAAGCCATTACCCGCATGGCCGGCATCATTGCCGCAGAACAATGCCGCGTGGAACGGCAAGATAAGAAACTTAAAATTTTAAAATAGTGTAAGGAGCCAATATGTCTTCAAAAAACGACCAAGAATTAGCTGCAAAATTAACCGACTTTGACGGCGACCGCTACGATATTGTGGTGTTAGCGTCCATGTACGCCAAAGAGCTTAAAAAGAAACCGGAATTTAAACAAAAACCGACTTCTGCCGTCATCAAAGAAGCGTTAGATGCTATTTTGTCTAAACGCATTACCAAGGAAGAAATTTTAAACCTCAGCACCACCAACTACGCTGCTGAACAAAAGGCCGCCGAAGAAGCCCGCTTAGAGGCTGAACGCAAGGCCAAAGAACCCATGAAACTGTAATTATGGGCGATTCACTGCGCAAGTTGGCCGGGGATGTTAAACGCTTTTTAGCCGCCCAAGACGAAGATGAGCTGCTAGATATCTCCCGCCCGCGCGCAGCGACTGATTTACCCCCCGCTACGTCGTTGCCTGTGCAAACAGCGCACGCACAAGCGGGGGTTTCTGTGGCCCCTAAAATGGCCGAAAATTCCACCCTTACCGTGGATTTCCCGCGTGCCCAACAGCCTACTACTCCCCCGGAACCGGAGCTTGCTATGAAAAAACAAGACAAAACCGCCGCCTTAAACGAACTGGCCGAAGTAATCAAATCTTGCACCCGTTGCCCCCTGGGGGCTACGCGCTTACATGCGGTACCCGGAGAGGGGAACGTCAACGCAGACGTGATGTTTGTGGGCGAAGGGCCCGGCTTTGACGAAGACCGCCAAGGCCGTCCGTTTGTGGGCCGGGCCGGGCAACTGTTAGACAAAATGATTTTAGCCATGGGCCTTACGCGCGAGAACGTGTTTATTGCCAACATCGCCAAATGCCACCCCATGACCGACCCCTTACACCCCGAAAAACACGGTAACGACCGTGCCCCCAACGCCCAAGAAATTGCTTGCTGCCGCAAATATATTGAGCGTCAAATTGCCATAGTGTGCCCGAAGTATGTGGTGGCATTAGGCGGTGTGGCGGCGAAGGCCCTTATTAGTGATGCGGGCAGTTTAGGGGCGTTGCGCGGTAAATTCCACAACTTGCATTTGGATAGTGTAGAACTACCCAAACCCGTGCAAATTTTAGCCACTTTCCACCCCGCCGCCTTGCTTAGAAACCCCAACTGGAAAAAAGATGCCTGGCAAGATTTGCAGATGATCATGGACAAACTGGGCCTAAAAGGCGCGCGCAAATAATATGTTTTGTAAGGTCGTTTTTGATGTTCCGCTAGACCGCGATTTTGATTACACCGTACCCGAAGAATTAGCCCCCCTGGTGCGCCCCGGCGTGCGCGTAACGGCTCCGTTTGGGCGGGTGCTGACCGGCGGGCTTGTGGTGGCTACCAGTGATATTTCCACCGCGCCCGCGCACATTACCTTAAAACCCATTGCCAGTGTAGTAGATAAAAAACCGCTTTTTGGGGCCGATTTATTCCCGCTCATGCGCTTTTTAAAAAGCCACTACGGTTGCCCGGTGGGTCAAATTTTATTTGCTTTGATTCCCCCCCAACCGTATTTTAAATTGAGCGATCCGCCCGCCTTAGTGCGCCCCTTGGTTAAAACGCCTGCGTTTACGTTAACGGCTAGCCAACAAAAAGCATTGTCCGTGTTGCAAGCGTTGCCCGCGTATGAATTTCATGCTTTTTTACTCCAAGGCCCTGCCGCCACCGGTAAGACCGAAACCGTGCTACGCAAGGCCGGGGACGTGTTAAACGGCTACGGACAAGTGCTCATCACCGTGCCGGATATTGTGGCTGCCCGGCAATTTATCCGCGCGGTAGAAGCCCGCTTTGGCGCGGACAACGTGTACGCTTGGCACAGCCGTATGTTACTGAGCAAAAAGAAAAAGTTTTTTTCCAACATTTCCAACGGCGTGCCGTGCGTAGTGATTGCTACGCGCTCGGGCGTGCTGTTACCGTTTAAAAACTTGCGTTTAGCCGCTATGTTGGGCGAACATGACGATAATTACAAACAAGAAGAAAACAAGCCCTATTATCACGCGCGCGACGTGCTTTTTGCGCGCGCACAAACGCACGGGGCTACGCTGTTGTACGTGTCCGCCACACCCAGTGCGGAAATTTTAAAATGGGTGCAAGCCAAAAAACTGAGCGTACTTTGCTTTGAAGAGTCCGCCCCCCGCACCTACGCGCCGCAAATTAAAATTACCGAGAAGAAAAGTGAAAAAAGCCGCTACTTCTCCCAATTTTTACTGGAGCAACTGGCTGAGAATATCACTAAAAAAGAGCCCGCCCTTTTCATTTTAAACCGCCGCGGTTATGCGGGCACGTACTACTGTTTAAACTGCGGTGCGTACGCCAAATGCAAAAAATGCGGTGCTATTTTATCGCACGAAAAATTGGACGACGGTACCGAGCGGTTACATTGCAAAAAATGTGGCGCAGTGGAGAGTATGCAACAAGAGTGCCCCAAGTGCCATAACCTTATTTTTAAAGCGCGCGGCGGCGGCACGCAAAAAATTGCAACGGAACTAGCCAAACTCTTTCCGCAAGCGAAACTGCTACGGTTGGATTCGGACACGCTAAAAACCAAATCCGGCCAAGGGTTTGAGGCCATCAGCGCGTTTAAAACAGGGCAAGCAGACATCATTGTAGGCACGCGGTTAGCGTCGGGCGCGCTGAAAGGCTCGCGCGTGAGTTTAGCCGCTATTTTAGACGCTGAACTAGAACTGGACGGGCCGGACTTTCGAGCCAGTGAAAAGTATGGGCAACTGCTTTTTGAACTGCGCGGACATTTGGCGTGTGTGCCCGGCGGACGGCTGGTTATTCAAACGGCTGACCCAACCGCGTATGATTATGCCCCCATGGTAGCGGACAATTATTCGGCTACGGCTGAAAATGAACTAGCCCTGCGTGAAGCATTTGGCTACCCGCCCTATACGTGTTTAATCCGCGTGACGATTAAGGCAAAAACCTTGGAGTTACTGCAAGCAGAAACCGCCCGTATAAGAGCGGTGGGCCAAGGGCGTTGTTTAGAAGTGTTAGGCCCCGTGTGGTGTGCCAAAAAAACGGATAAACTTAAAAAACAATACCTGTTATTTAAGACGGACGAAGCACGGTATTTGGATTTACTGGCGCAGCTAGATAGTTTTGAGCCCTCCAAACGTGCGGCGGTACAAGTGATTGCCGACCCGTATAATTTCTATTAGTTTATACTGTGGTTAGCTTGATAGGATAGAGCAACTTCATCATATAAGTCGTGCCAATCTGGGTTGAATTGTGTAATTAGGTTTTTCTTCCATTCCCGATGCCAACGTTTGAGTTGTTTTTCTCGTGCGATTGCTTGTAGCATGGTGGGTAATTGTTCATAATATACCAATTTTTTAACGTGAAAGTGCTTGGTAAAGCCCTCCACCAAACCTTCCCGATGCTCATAGGTGCGACGTAGCAAATTATTAGTCGTTCCAATATAAAACACAGTGTGGTGAAAATTCGTCAGAATATATACAAATGCCGTACGCATAAAAGTTATCACAAAGGAAAGTATTTTCTCGCCGTCATCCCGAGATTTCGTAAGGTCTCCTTTCTCTTGCCGTCACCCTGAACTCGTTTCAGGGTCTAGTAGTTATTATATAAAGGAAAGTCTTATTGTACAACAACTAGATGCTGAAACAAGTTCAGCATGACGACTATGGAAAAAGGCCGGCGTGCAAGTAAACACCGACCCATATAATTTCTACTAAAAATTTGTTTGAAATTTTGCCCCGTTTAATCGTATGGGTTTTGTATAATATAGGTATATTTTAGGAGTATTTTTTATGACCATTGATGAACAAATTTCTTTTTTAACACGCGGGTGCGTGGACGTAGTTTCTAAACAGGATTTAGCTAAAAAATTAGAGTCCGGCAAAACCTTAAAAATTAAACTCGGGTGCGACCCGACTTCGGCTGACTTGCACCTAGGCCACAGTGTGGCACTTTCGCTCTTGCGCCGCTTTCAGGATTTGGGACACACGGCCGTTCTGGTTATTGGCGATTTTACCGCCGCCATTGGCGACCCGTCCGGGCGCGATTCTACCCGCCCCGTTTTGGGACGCGAACAAATTTTGGCCAACGCCAAAACCTACACCGACCAAGCCTTTAAAGTATTAGACCCCGCCAAAACCGAGGTGCGCTTTAATAGCGAGTGGCTAGATCCGTTTGTTTCCGGGCGCGATTTACTCACTACCTTACAACACGTTACCGTGGCGCAAGTGTTGGAGCGCGATGACTTTAAAAAACGCATGGCCGCCGGAAACCCCATTAGCATGCTGGAAGTGCTTTACAGCTTGTTCCAAGGGCAAGATTCCGTAGCCTTAAAGGCGGACGTAGAACTGGGCGGGACGGACCAGATTTTCAATTTGCTCGTGGGGCGTCAACTGCAAAAAAACAACGGGCAAGAGCCGCAAGTAGCGATTACCGTGCCGCTACTAGTGGGCTTAGACGGCGTGAAAAAAATGAGCAAATCCTACAAAAACTATGTGGGCCTTACGGACGCGCCGGAAGATATGTTTGGCAAAATTATGTCCATTGCCGACGAAGTAATGCCGATGTATTACGAGCTTTTAACCACGGAAAACCTGGACGAAGTAAAAGCCATGCACCCCATGCAAGCCAAGAAAAAACTGGCGCATCTGTTAGTGGCGCGCTTTCACAATGAAGAAGCCGCCAACGCCGCGCAAACCCATTTTGAAACGGTGTTTTCTAAAAAAGAACTCCCCACGGATATGCCGCAGTTTAAGCCCGAAGAAGGGGCCTTACTCTCGGCCGTGATTTTTGCCGCCAAAGCCGCAGAAAGCAAAAACAAAGCCCGCGGGCTGATTTTACAAGGGGCCGTGCGCCTTAAAGGCGAAAAAGTAACCCAAGACGGTCCGCTTAGCTTTGAAAACGGCGACGTACTGCAAATTGGCAAACGCCATTTCTTTAAACTCACGAAATGAAAAAAATCATTTTAATAAGCGTGCTTTTGCTAGCGTGTTTAACCGCCGCCACCGTGTGGGCGGTTAAAACGTATTTCTACAGCCAAGGTGCGCTTGTGATGGTGCAAATTCGCCCCGGGCAAACCGGCAGTGAGGTGGCGCGTTTACTGCGGGCCAAAGGCGTCATACGCAGCGAGTTTTTGTTTAAACTGCTCTTGCGTTTGACCTCTGCCCATGCTGATTTAAAGGCCGGGCGGTTTGATTTGCGCAAAAACACGCCGGACTTACAAGTGATTCACTGCATTAAAACCGGTAAATGTACCCACTACGAAAAAGTTACGTTTTTAGAAGGCTGGCGCAGTGAAGAAATGGCCGAGGAACTGGCCGTGCACGGCGTAACGGACGCACGCGAGTTTTTAAACTTGGTGCGTGCGCAAGACCTGGAGGGCAAATTGTTCCCCTCCACCTACTTATTTGCCGACAACACCCCGCCCCAAAAAGTAATTGATGAAATGCTCAGCCAATACAAAAAAAATGTGGCCCCTTTATTTAAAAAATATCCTACCCACTTGACCGAGCGACAAGTATTAACGTTGGCCTCTATTGTAGAGCGCGAAGCCGTGGTGCATGACGAGCGGCCCAAAATTGCCGCCGTGTACTTAAACCGCTTTCATATGGGCAAACGCTTGGAGGCAGATCCCACCGTGCAATATGCACTTGGTTTTGCGTTGCGTGAAAACCGCTACTGGAAACGGGGACTTACTTACAAAGATTTAAAAATTGATTCCCCGTATAACACCTACCGCAACGTAGGGTTGCCGCCGGGACCGATTTGTAATCCGGGGGCCAAGTCCGTAGAAGCGGTACTAAACCCGCAGCCGGATTTTAACGCCCTTTATTTTGTGGCCGATAATACGGGGCGGCATGTATTTTCGCGCACGTTTCACGAGCATAAACAGCATATTAAACGTATCCGCGGAAAATAAGGTTATATACCTTGCACAAACTTAAAAAAATGCTATACTAAGTAGGAAGGAATTTATAAAAGGAGAAGAAATATGAAAGGTTTTACACTCATTGAACTGTTGGTTGTTGTTTTAATTATTGGTATTTTATCAGCCATTGCCTTGCCGCAGTATGAATTGGTAGTAGAAAAATCGCGTGCGGCCGAGGCTATGGTAAATGCTAAAGCCATACAAGATGCTTGCCAACGTCATAATCAGGAATTTCCGGAAGATAAATGTGATGATAGATCCAAGATAGCCGATGTGCAATTAAAAGGTGGAACTTGGCAAGAAGATGGATATTGTTTTTTGACTAAAAATTTTTATTACGAATTAGGTAGTACTACAGAAGGTGGACAAGATTTCATGTTGGCGTGTAGGAAAAATGAGCCAAATGCTTGCTCAGATGATAACACGTTGTATTGTATACAGTTTAACTTAGGACCAGACAATTTTAATCACATAGGCTATTCTGGTTGCGATGCAGATTCTGATTATGGACAGATATGTAAATTATTCACTTCTCTGTAAGTTATTTTAACAAAAAATGCCCCGGGCTAAACACCCGGGTTTTTTTTATAACTTTTCAAGCAACGTGGTAATATGTTGCGTGCAAGTAAGCGGATTTGGAATTTTGAGCGTGGCATATTGGGCCCGCATATGAGATAAGGTGTTTGGCTGTATGTGCGCCAAATAGTTTTGCAACGCTTGAGCCAAATGGGGGCCTTCCAACACAATTTGCGCACAGCCGCCGTCTGCCAATACTTTGGCATTATAATACTGGTGGTTAGCCGCCGCGTACGGATAAGGCACCAACATAGCGGGAAGCTGACAGGCAATCAGTTCCGCTAGGGTACTGGCACCGCTGCGGCAAATCATCAAATCGGCCGATTTCATGAGCTTATAAATTTCTTCACTATACGCAAGCGTTTTTACGTTCGTAAGCCCTTGATAGGCGGCTAGTTGCGCGTCATACCAACGGGTGCCCGTAAGGTGGATAAACTGCCACTGTGGTGTGTTTTTAATGACGTGGGGCAACGCCTCATTAAGCCCTTTGGCTCCTTGGCTCCCCCCCATGATGAGTACGGTGGGCAGCGTGGGAGTAAGCCCCAAGGCGTTTAATACCTCGGCGCGGTTTACAGGCCGACCAAATTCCTCCCGAATGGGTGTGCTGACTAGTACCGCATTGTTCAATGTTTTTTGCATGGGCAGGCCCATGAGCCGCAAATCGCAAAAATAGCCACATACCTTATTGGACAACCCCCACAAGGCGTTAGACTCGTGCACGGCGGTTTTTACCCCCATATAATGCGAACAAAAAATAAGTGGGAAAGAGACATACCCCCCCATCCCCAGTGTTACGTCCGGGTGAAAATTTTTAATGAGCGTGCGCGTTTGTTTTAACGAGGTTGCCAACTGCCCTATAAAACGCGCGTAACGTATGGGGTTAAACGTACGGGGAAGGCCCGTGTTTAGGTCTAGCTCTGTATAAGCCAGCCCGTTTGCCGCCAATGTTTTAGCGGCCGGGTCGTTTTTACGTACCACAAACAGTACGTCGTGCCCGCGGGTGTGCAGAGCTTTGCCCAAGGCAAAACCCGGGTAAAAATGGCCTCCCGTCCCACCGGAGGCAATTAAAAAGCGTTTTAGTGTCATCACCGATTCCTGTTTTTATAATGTGTTACATCATCCCGTAAATTGTTTTGGGTGTTATCCACGGCGGCTAAGTTTAAAATAATCCCCATCATGACTAGCGTCATCACGACCGAAGACCCCCCGTAGGAGAAAAACGGCAAGGCAATCCCTTTGGTAGGCAGTAGCCCAATGGCCATGGCCATATTGAAAAATGCCTGGCCGCAAATAGTAATGGTAAGCCCAAAAATCACTAAACTGTTAAAACTGGTTTTAGCGACCCGCGCCAAGTTAATGCCCCGGATTAAAATACCGCAAAACCCCAGTACAATCAAAATGACAAACAGGCCGATTTCTTCGCACATGACCGAGAAAATAAAGTCTGTATGTGCGGCGGGTAAATACTGCATTTTAAGTTCGCTATTGCCTAACCCTTTGCCTAGCCACCCGCCGGAACCGACGGCTAAAAAGGATTGCATCACTTGATAATTGGTACTGTTTTCAGCCTGGTTGCCTATATGCAAAAACGCCAACATACGCGCCCGGCGGTACGGTACAAAGATAAGCTGCCACAGTACAAGCGGTACCATAGATGCTATCGGCACACATAAATGTAAAACACGCGCCCCCGCCACATAAAGCATGGTAAAAAACACCGCCCCCATTAAAGCGGGGGTCCCCATGTCTTTCTCGGCTAAAATCAGCCCAATGGTAATGCCGGCCACGGCCATAGGTTGGAGTAGAAGTTTCCAATTTTTGGCTAGTTTGCCGGATACTTTTTCCAAATAATCCGCCACATAAATTACCAACGTTACTTTGGCAATTTCGGACGGTTGCAATTTAAATACGCCCAGGTCAATCCAGCGGTGCGTATGCGCTTGCGAACGCGTAAAAAGTACGATAACTAATAATACCCAAGTTAAAGCAAGCAGTACAGTGGGGTTGAGCCATTTTATCTTTTGAATCCGTAAGTAGGTTTGTGATAAAAACAGCGCAGCACTTACCCCCACGATATCAAACACCAACTGACGTTTCACGTATGTGGTGGTTTCAAACGCGCTGGAAGAATACGTAAATAGCAACCCAATGAGTACAAAGGCAAAACTAATGTAGAGTAACACGCTGTCTAATTTAAGCGGCTGCCATTGCCCGGGGGAACTGTGACGAACCACACCGGGGGTGCGCTGCATAAACGTGTTACGCCGTTTAGGGGCTTTGGTAAATAAATAGGGCATATTATCTAATCTTTAAGGATGCCAGGGCAATGAGCATCAGCACGACGCCTACAATCCAAAAGCGCACAATCACTTTGGGCTCCGCAATGCCCATCAGCTCAAAATGGTGGTGAATAGGGGCCATTTTAAAAAGCCGTTTGCCATGCGTAGCCTTAAAATAGGTCATCTGCAACATCACAGACAACGTCTCTATTAAAAAGAGTCCACCCGCAATGGGGAGCAGAAGCTCTTGCTTTACACATAACGCGGCCGTACCAATCACACCGCCTAAAAATAAAGAACTGGTATCCCCCATAAACACTTGGGCCGGGTACGCGTTGAACCACAAAAACCCCATACAAGACCCAATCAGCGCCCCCATAAATACGGTAATTTCCCCCGCACCGGGTACGTAAATAATTTTTAAGTAATCGGCAAAATTAACGTTACCCGCTACGTAGGCAAAAATACCGTAGGTAACGGCGGTAAAAACCATACACCCGCTGGCTAACCCGTCCAGGCCGTCGGTCAAGTTCGTAGCATTGGACGTGCCAATGATAATGAGCATGGCAAAAGCAAAATAAAAGACGGACAAATCCACAAACATTTTGCTCATATACGGGATAATAACCGAGGTGGAATACGCCCCGTTGGGTGGATTCATGGCTAAATACCCCACCACTACAATGGCCGTAAATAACTGAATAGCCAGTTTAATAGAGGATTTCATCCCCTCCGGGTTCTTTTTAACCAGTTTGGTGTAATCGTCCATGACCCCGCACGCGCCTAGTGTACCCGTGGTAAATAAAAGGAGCCAAATATAATTGTTATCTAGCCGCCCCCACAATAGCACGCTGACTATTAAACTTACAAAAATGAGGATGCCCCCCATGGTCGGCGTGCCACTTTTAGATAGGTGTGAGGCCGGCCCGTAGGAGCGTTCCACTTGTTGAATTTTGTAAGAGCGTAATTTACGCACAACAGCGGGGCCAATTAGAAGCGTCAAAAAGAACGACGTAAAAATAGCCGCACCCGTGCGAAAGGTAATGTAGTTAAAAATATTTAAGAAACTAAAGTTATCTTTAAAAAGCGACAGATAGTAGAACATGCTTACATCTCCTTAAATACATTTTCAAAATTCATAGAATGCGAAGCCTTAATCAGACAGGTACCACCTTTTTGTACCACTTTTTTAAGGTCTGCAATCCATTCGGTGGGAGTTTGCCCGTACCAAATGTATAGGCCCGTAACGTCCTCAAGGCGTTCGTAGCAGTATTTCATTTCCGGCCCGGCCAAAAACACAAAAGTAGCGTGCGCATCTAAAATTTGGCGGGCTACTTGGCGGTGATATTCTTTACTGGTTTTACCTAGCTCCTTCATATCCCCTAACACGGCAATATGGGGTAGTTGCGGGCTGCGGCCCAAAATTTCCAAGGCGTTTTGCATACTGGCCGGGTTGGCGTTGTAACAATCCAAAATATAATGCGTATTGCCTTTGGTAACGCGTTCCAGGCGCATGGGCATAGGCGTAAAGGATAAAAGGCCTTGCTTAATAGCGTCCGCGTCAATCCCCAAGGCAAAGGCAGCGGCGCAGGCGGCTGCGGCATTTAGTTTGTCGTGCTTTTCTAATGCAAGATCAATGAGGTAGGCTTGCCCATTATACGTAAACGCAAACTTTTCGGTTTCCAACACGCGCAATTTTGCGTTCGGGCCAAAACCAAACGAAATGGAATTACCGGTAAATTCTTTGTCCAGGCGGGATAAATATGCATTATCGCTGTTATACACCAAGGTACCGCCTTTTTTAAGGCATTTTGCAATTTCAATTTTGGTTTGATAGACCGTTTCCAAATCGTGGAAGAACTCCAGGTGCGAGGGACCCACATTGGTAATGACGGCTACGTCCGGCACCGCCAAAGAAGCGGTTTCTTCAATATCCCCCTTATGGGAAGCCCCCAACTCAAATACGCCGTATTGGTGTTTGGGCTGAATTTCCAAGAGCGAAAAGGGAACCCCAAACTGGTTGTTTAAATTGCCCATATTGGCTACCGT
This sequence comes from Elusimicrobiaceae bacterium, assembly GCA_045634505.1. Taxonomy (GTDB): domain Bacteria; phylum Elusimicrobiota; class Elusimicrobia; order Elusimicrobiales; family Elusimicrobiaceae; genus Avelusimicrobium. Next base: position 29,571 of record JAZRAH010000061.1, on the reverse strand, counting down.
AGTACCTGCTACACTGCAAATGGAACGGAGCATCTGTTTAGTAGTACTTTTACCGTTAGAGCCCGTAATAGCGGCCACTTTTAATGGGGTGTGCATCCGGTGGTATTTGGCCAAGGCTTGTAACGCTTTTTTAGGGTCTTTGACCCATACAAAAGAGGCCGTAGCCGGCGTATCGCCTGTGTATCCTTCTTGCGCAATCACCACCGCGGCTCCTTTTTTAAGCACATCCGGGATAAATTGGCGCGCATCTAAACGTTCCCCTTTTAGGGCGATAAAGCCGTCCCCCGCACTTACAGCACGGGAATCGGTTACAAAGGCGGTGATTTTAGTTTGCGGGGCCTTGGATTGTAAGGTGCCCCCCGTAATTTTGGCAATTTGTTCAATGGTAAAGTTTAGTTTCATACGTTCTCCTTTATTTTAAAAATCTTCTTGATCCGGTGCAACGGCTTTCATCACGAGTAGCGGCTCGGCAATTTCTTTAAAAACCGGCGCGGCCGCTGTACTCCCAAAAGCATAGGTTGACGGATTGTCTAATATCACTAAAATAGTAAACTGCGGCTTAGTGGCCGGGACCATGCCGCAAAAAGATACCACGTGATTACGTTTGGCATATCCCCCCTCTTTAGATACTTTTTCGGCCGTACCTGTTTTTCCGGCCACGTTAAAACCTTTAATTTGGGCCCGCTTGCCCGAGCCTACTTCCACCACCGTTTGTAAAAAAGTGCGCATGGTTTGGGCGGTTTGCTCGCTTAAAACACGGCGGATTTTTATCGGCTTGGCTTTTTTATCCACTTTGCCGCCCGTATATTCAAGGCGGTCCACCAAGTGCGGTTGCATGAGTGTACCGCCGTTGGCAATAGCAGAGTAGGCGGTAATTAACTGAATAGGGGTAACCGCCACCCCGTAGCCGTAGCCTTTGGTAGCCAGGTCCACTTTGGTCCAGGTGTTATACGGGGCTAAACTGCCTTTGGATTCCCCGTTAAAATTGATGTCTGTTTTACTGCCAAAGCCAAACGCTTTGAAATAAGAAAACAGCGTTTTGGCCCCAATTTCTACCGCCACTTTTCCCGCCCCTACGTTAGAGGATAATTGTAAAATTTCGGGCAGGGTCAAATAGTCTTTATTATGTTGTTTATCGCGCACGACAAAACCTTTGGCTACTTCCCAGTTACGTCCGTCCATATCTATAGTGGCTGTGGGGGCCAATGTGCCGGAATCCAAGGCGGTGGCAATCACAATGCTTTTGAACGTGGAGCCTGGCTCGTATGTAAATTGAAACGCTAAAGACTGCCCGTCTTTGGCCGGGTACGAAGCGGCCGCCAAGAGGTTGCCGGTATTGGGGTCCTGCACGAGCGCGATGGCACGTTCGGGGTGGGTTTGTTCCACGGCTTTTTGCAAGGCGCGTTCTGTATAGTATTGGGCTGTTTCGTCAATAGTTAAATAGACGTTTGCTACGTTGATTTTCTCTTTCAAACGCCTATCATAAATAATATCCCCGCGGGCCGAGCGTTTGGCGCGTTTTTTACTAATGTCTTGCGTCATTTCTTCGTTATACATTTGCTCGATACCCGAGAGCCCTACATTTTTGGAGTTGGCCTCCCCCAAAATATCAATGGCACTTTTGCCAAAGGGGTGGATGCGTTCATATTCCGGCGTTAGTTCAAGGCCACGGCCCAAGGGTTTGCGCAGTACACTGGCTAGTTCCATATATACGTCCGGCTTGATTTTTTTGGCTACAAAGAAGAAATTTTTATGCTTTTTCCAATTTTCATTGATTTTAGACTTGGATATCCCCAAAGTTTGCGCCAAGAAATCGATGGTCGCTTTTTGGTCTTGGACGTAGCGTTTGACAATGCCGCACGAGTGCGTGCGTACAGACTCGGCCAAAGAGCGGCCGTTTACGTCGTAAATACCGCCGCGTACCCGGTCTTCGGCCAAGTAGTTATAAATGGTGCGCTCGGCCTGGGAGGAGTACTGCTCGTGGCGGAAAAGTTGCAAATAACACAGCCGCCCCGCTATACAAAGTGGGATTAGTAACATCAGCAGTAGCACCAAACGCATGCGTTTTTTAACGTTAAATACTTTAGGTGCGCAAAAAGAAGGCCGTTCAAACATTATTCATCTTCCAATATAAACACTTCATGCGGCTTGGCTTGTACCATGCCTAGCTCCGTAGCGGCGTAGGAAGTAATTACTTCCGGGCCGCTCAAGCGGGAAATTTCTAACTCTTCATACTGGTTGCGGGCCTCTTTAATAGAAACCTCCCGCTGCAGTTGGCTGACTACCCGCCCGCTGCGTATAACCCCAATGTGAATAAATGTGGTTATAAAAGCCCACACCATAAAAATCAGCAAAATTAAAAGTTGTTTTTTCATATTCTTTCTATCACCCGTAATTTGGCACTGCGCGCACGGGAATTTTGGCGGATTTCCTCGTATGAGGGTACAAGGGTGTGTTTATTGACGAGCCGCCACTGTCCGCCGGCCGCTAAGGCTTTAAAACTCGTTTTAATAAGCCGGTCCTCTAACGAGTGGAACGTCAGCACCGCCGCACGCCCGCCCGGTTTAATAATATGGGTTAGCACCTCTGCCACGTGCGCCACGTTGGTAAGTTCTTCGTTACATGCAATACGCAGAGCCTGGAAAATTTGAGTGGCCGGATGCACGCGCCCGCGTTGGGGGCCTAAGGCCGTTTCTGCCACCCGTTTAAGGTCAAAGGTAGTTTCTAAAGGCTGAGCGTGCCGGGCCGTTAAAATAGCGTGGGCCACTTGGGCCGCGCGGTGTTCTTCGCCATATTCTTTAAAAATACGGGTGAGTTCGTCTAATCCCCACGTGTTTACAATTTCTTTGGCACTTAAAGGTTGGGTGGGATCAAAACGCATATCTAAAGGCCCGTTGTGCACAAGGCTAAAGCCCCGGGCGGGGTCATCTACTTGGTAAGAGCTAAGCCCCAGGTCAAACAGCGCGCCGTCCACTTGGCTAACGTGGCGGGTGGCAAGTTCCTGCGCAGCTTGGACGTAGCTGGCGTGGATCGCCACCAAACGCGGGTCGTTTACGCGCTCCTGCGCCATTTGCAAGGCGTGAGGATCTTTGTCAAAACCAAAAATCCGGGCTTGCGGCCCTAACCTACTTAAAAACAGCTTGGTGTGGCCCCCTAACCCCAAGGTCCCGTCCACATACGTACCTTGCGGGTTTACAAGCAGTAAATCCGCTATTTGGGGGGCTAAAATCGGGATATGGGTCCACATCATATTTTCCTCCCGGCCGGGGGGCGGGCATCCGTTAAAATTTTACCCTCTTTATAGGCTTTTAATAAATCGTGAAACCATACGTTTTGCAACGTGCTTACTTTATTAAAGGGCATACCGTAAGCCCGGTACAAAGCCTGGTGAACGGGGGTGCCGTTTTTAAGCTCGGTGCAAAATTTATAAAATTCGTCCCGGCTGCGGGTGTTTAGCAAGTAATCCACCAGTGCATAGGCCTGCGTGTACCACATTTCGGCTTTGTCTTTGGGATAATCTTTGAGGGTTTGGGCGGACATCATTTCTTCAAAGGGAATCATTTTCCCCGTATCTAGGATTTGTTTAAGGCGTTTAATGGCATAGCCCGGTTTTTGTTTACTGGCATATACTTGCATATACACGGCCACCCCCTCCGACAGCCACAACGGAGAGAGCCTGGGCAAAAAGTATTGGTCAAAATACAGGTGGGTAAGTTCATGCACGGTAAGCGGATAAAAACCTGTTTTTTCAATGACGTACATGGTGTCGGACTGTAGGTCCGACGCGGCCCCGCTCCAGGCCGGGCGGTTGGTAAAATCGGTATAGGATTGTTTTTGGTCAAAGAGCATGACCAGAATTTTGCCCGGTTTAGCTACCACGGTAAACGGGGTTAAATCCAACATTAAATTGCCGTGAATGGTGTCCAGTACGTTTTTGACTTTGGGGGTAACGGGATCCTTTTCGCGGTAGATAAGATAGTTAAACGTGTCCCCCGTTAAAAAACCGGGTGGAGGCGGTACCCAACGTATTTTTTGAGCGGAATTGGAGGGGCGGTACGATTCCACCGGAATTTCGTCGGAAAAATCCGCATTAGAGGCCGTAGTAGCCACACGCTCCAGGCCGGTAATTAACGCCTCGGCCTGGCTAGTGGGAGCTTCTTGCGGGGTAGTTGCCTTGGGAGGCGGCGGAACGGAAATATCCGGGCGCAACTCTTGGGCGCGGCCGCGGTAAGCGTTCTGCTCTACTACGGTGCTAGCCTGGCTGTTGGCGGACTCGCTACTTTGTGAAAAACGTTTCTTTTCGGTGGTAAGGGAGTCCATCACATCTTTGACGCCAAAGCCGTGCAACAGGACAGTTGCCGCCAACAGTACCCCCATCAGACTTACTAGTTTTAACCCTGTATTACGCATATACCTTCTTAAATAGTAGCAAATAGCGCGGGGTATTGTCCCCCGGTAATGCGTAGGGAATTTGTGCCGCCGGGGAGTGCCCGGGTACGGCTTGCGGGTGCGCCCCTTGAAACGCTACAAAAATCCCCCCCGCTTTCACTGCCTCCATACAACTATTAAAAATATCCGGCAGTTGGCCCATGGCACGTTCGGTTACGCCGTCAAAGTGAAACCGGGTGCCCTGGCCTAAACGGGCATTTTTAACCGTAATGTTTGCAATCCCCGCCGTAAGCGCGGCCCAATTCATAAATTTACAGCGTTTTTCAATACTTTCCACCAAGGTAACATGTGCGTGGGGCAAGGCCACCGCTACGGTAAGGCCAATATACCCGCACCCGGCCCCGACATCTGCCAATTGGAGCGACGGGACCGATGTACATTGCTTTTGGAGGGCCGCCGCCGCGATTAGGCCGTCGCAAATATGGCGGCAGATGACCTCCTCAAACGTAGCGGCAGAGGTTAAATTTAAAAAATCTTTTTTCTCCCACACACACCGGGCATAAGCCACCAGTGTTTCAGCCTGCTGGGTGGACAAAGACAACCCTTGTTGGGCGGCAAAATTAGTGAGTGTGTTGCGCATGTTTTAACTTCCTAAACCGCTCAATATGAATAGCGAGTAACTGCATATCGGCCGGGGTTACCCCGGGGATACGGCTGGCTTGCCCCAAGGTTTGGGGTTTTACGCTGCGCAATTTTTGCGCACTTTCAAAAAGCAGACCGCGCACACTGGCCGGGTCAAACCCTTCGGGGATTTTGATATTGTCCAGGTCCGCTAATTTTTCGGCCTCTTTTTTATTACGTTCAAAGTAACCTGCGTATTTGTGCTGTACATCCGCATAGCGTTGGGCGTTTTCTGCGCGCCAAGGACCTAATTCCAGGTCCGTTTGCGGGGTTTTACCGGCACACAAGTCTTCGCAGAGGTGTTGGTAATTTGCAAAGGGTTGCTGATAGCTAGGGTCAATGAGCCCCAATTGTAAACCGTGCGGCGTAAGGCGTAAATCGGCGTTATCGTTACGCAGTAAAATGCGGTATTCCGCGCGCGAGGTAAACATACGGTACGGCTCGTTGGTGCCTTTGGTTACCAGGTCGTCAATCAGCACCCCAATGTAGGCTTCGTCGCGGCGTAAGACAAAAGGTTCTTGATGCTTTACATACCGTGCGGCATTGATACCGGCCATGAGCCCTTGCCCCCCGGCTTCTTCGTAGCCGGTAGTACCGTTAATTTGGCCCGCTAAAAATAGGCCCGGTACTTTTTTATGTTGCAAGGAGGGAAGTAAATCTTTCGGGTCGCTATAATCATATTCCACGGCGTAACCGGGGCGGGTAATGGAGCATTTCTCCATACCGGGGACCGAGGCTATGAGCGCACGTTGTACGTCTTCGGGCATAGAGGTAGAAAAACCCTGGATATAATATTCTTCGGTGTGATAGCCTTCGGGCTCTAAAAATAACGGGTGGGAGGTAACTTCCGGGAATTTTTTGATTTTATCTTCTACCGACGGACAGTACCGCGGCCCTTGGCTGTGGATATTGCCCCCATACAGGGCTGAGCGCATGAAATTATCCCGTAAAATTTTATCGGTTTGTAGTGTGGTGTGGGTAATGTAACACTGGCCAAACGGTTTGTTTTTAATTTCCGCTAAGCTAGTGAAATGGCTCATGGTCCATGGCGGGTTATCGCTAGGCTGCGGGCGGAATTTGGTAAAGTCTAGCCCGCGCGCGTTAATGCGCATAGGCGTGCCGGTTTTAAAACGGGCCATATTTAGTTGCAGTTCTTCACGCAAATTTTTAGAAAGCGCATTGGACGGCATATCATTATAGCGACCCCCGGGGGTCATCACCGTGCCAATATGAATGGTCCCTGCTAAAAACGTCCCGGTTGTTAAAATAACACTTTGGGTGTGGTAAAACGTATCACGCAAGGTAAGCACGCCGCATACGCCCGTATCATCCGTGCAAATTTTAACGACCTCATCTTGCATGAGGTCCAAATTCGGTTGTTTTTCCAACAAATGTTTATAGGTAAATTGGTAGATTTTTTTATCGCACTGCACACGCGGCGAATGCACCGCCGGGCCTTTGCCCGTGTTTAGCAAATGGTAATGCAGAGAGGAAATATCGGTTACGCGGCCCATGGCTCCGCCCAGGGCGTCAATTTCCCGCACGATTTGCCCCTTGGCAATGCCGCCAATGGACGGATTGCAAGACATTTGGGCAATGGTGTCTAAACTTTGGGTAAGTAGCAGGGTGCGTGCGCCTAATTTAGCAGACGACAATGCCGCCTCGCACCCGGCGTGGCCGCCCCCAATCACAATGACATCATACGTATCCGGACAAACAAACATTTATTTCCCCATACAAAATTGCGAAAAAATTACGCCCAGTACATCATCCGGCGTTACCTCGCCAATGAGCTCTTTGAGGTGCCCCAACGCGCCGCGCAAATGCTCGGCAATTACTTCTCCCCCCTGGTCCAGTTTTAATAGTCCTTCTTCCAGTTCGGTTTGTGCTTTCACAAGAGCCTCATAATGGCGTAAGTTAGAAATCAGTAACCCTTCTTGGGCCTGTGCGGTGCTAAGCTGCGCGGTGAGCGCGGCTTTTAGGGCATCCACCCCTTGGCCGGTTTTGCACGAAACATCTAGCACTTGCCCCCCTTGTACGTCGGCCGGTAAATCCAGGGGGACCGGGGTTTTGTCTATTTTATTGCGCACAATCAGCGTGCGTTTGTGTTGGGCGGCAATTTGGGCCCACAACGGTTTCTCGTCGTCACTGACCCCTAGGGAGCCGTCTGTGACCCATACAATGATGTCCGCTTGTTCCATAGCGCGCACACTACGGTGCATGCCTTCTTGCTCGGCAATATCCACGGCGTGGTCGCGGATGCCGGCCGTATCGGTTAAAATGATTTTTTGGCCGTTAATATCCAGGGTTTCTTCTACGGTGTCACGCGTGGTGCCGGCGGCATCGGTTACAATGGCGCGGTCAAAGCCTACCAGTGCATTCAGTAAACTGCTTTTACCACTATTGGGGACCCCCACCAGGGCCACTTTTAACCCGTCTTTAATAAGTTTACCGACGGAGAATGTGCCCGCCAGGTTTTTCAGGGTTTGAATAATACCCTTGGTGCGGGTGGTTATAAATTCGCTAGAAAGGGGCGTCATTTCTTCGTCCACATCATCCAGGCGCACCTCTATTTGGGCCAGTAATTCGGTCAGTTGCGTTTTAATTTGTTTTAGGAGGGCGGAGAGTTTGCCGTCCAGTTGGCTCATGGCTACTTGGTGTGCGGCTTTATTGCCGGCGGCAATCACGTCGCAAATACCTTGGGCTTCCACCAGGTCTAATTTCCCGTTGAGAAAGGCACGCTCGCTAAATTCCCCCCGCCGGGCCGGGCGTGCCCCAAAGGCACACAAAAGCTCCAACAGCCGCCCTTTGATATACGGCGAGCCGTGAATGGCAAATTCCACCACGTCTTCCCCGGTAAATGAGTGCGGGGCCTCAAAATAGGTAACAAGTGCTTTGTCCAGGACTTCGGCCCCGTCTAGTAGCGTGCAAAAGGTTTGACGCCGCGGCTCCCATGTGCGGGCGCGCGCGACAGAGCGGTTTAAAATTTCCTTGGCTTGCGGGCCGGAAAGGCGCACCACAGCCACCGCCCCATTGGCGGCCCCACTAGCGACGGCACAAATCGTATCTTTGGACATAGTTTTATTTTACCATTTTTAAGATAGTTTGTAAGTAGGTCCAAATTACCTTAAAAATAGGCCCTTTGGCCCTGTTCATGGGTTTGTTAAACCGCTATAATACAAGTATGAGAAAAAGTATTATTTTAGTTTGTTTGCTTAGCCTGGTGGTGTCTGGCCAGGGGGCGTTTGGGCAAAAAAGTACAAGATCTGTGGAAAAAGCACTGACGGCGCTCTTGCGGCCGACCCAAGGCAAAGTAGCCTCCATCACAGCAGGACTTACGGATAAACAGCTAGCGCAAATTATTAAAAAATTACAAGCCGAAAATGCGGCCTTAGAACGGCAAATTGCCACGCAGCACACCGTGCGCGAACATGCGCTGCAAATTAGCCGCCCGGCGGTATTTCGCGCGTTAGGGGCCAAACCCTACGTACAAAGTTTTTCCGGCACTATTTTTAAAACAACGTATCAGGGTAAAGAGGAAATTTTTGGGGCAGTTCCCATGCATTTACTGCGTAGCCAGGATTTTGTACCGGGCACTTTATCTTATAAATTTACGGCGGGAGTAAGTACACCCAGTGGCATACGTTATGTACCCGCTTGGGTGGTGCAAATTTCCTCAAGCAAAACGGGGGATGTGGCGTTGGTTAAGTTCCGTAAAGAAGATGAAGCCCTTTTGTCCCCCCTTACGCTGAGCCCGAATGAGCCTACTTTTCCCCAGCAGGCTTACGGGCAAGGATATGCCAATAATTTGCTAAGCTACCAAGCGTTCCAATTAGTAGGGAAAACCTCTAACAATATTCTAGTTGCCCAAATTCCGTCCGCGCGGTTAGGGGAACGGGCCGGATCTTGCGGGAGCCCGGTTGTAAATGAACAAGCACAACTAGCCGGCATCCACGTAGGGAGCAGTTATGAACCGCTAGACCCGGTAAAAAAGAATTTTTTTGCTGCATTTAGACTTACCCATTCTCCTGTAGAAAGCGGAGATATTGGGTACGTGACCCCCGTTTCTTACTTGGAGAAATTGGTAACATCCTACCACCAACCAGCCGCCAAACTTTTCCCGGTGGTAATAGGCGGGCATGAAATCATCCGCTTAAAAGCGAACGAGTATGTGTCGCGTATTGAACTGCTAGATAAAGCAGAGCATGTAATTTGGAAAAAAGAGACGAATGTGAAAGTCTCTTTCGCGGCGGCTGAAACGGTGTTGCGGTTGCACTCACAAACCGCTTATATACGCTTACATATTGGGCGTAGCCACTGGGTAAAAAATGAAAAAGGCTGGTATATTGATGACACCGATCAGGTATCAAGCGTGCTGTATCCATTACCGCCGGCGGTTTTGCAACAATAAAATATATTGATTTTAAGACAAAATCTCCTATAATAAGTATATAGGAGATTTTTTTATATAGGAGATTTTTATGCGTAAACTCACGGTGTTATTTATCATTTTATGGAGTGTGGCCGGTGTATTGCAGGCGCAGAAGGGGACTGCGGTTGAAAATATTGGAAAAGCAATGACCAAAAGTTTTGGTAAAGGATCCGCCGGGGCGATGGTAAAAACCCCTAAAGGCACCAGGAATCTGCCCGTCACCGGGCGTGTGCGCGCTGGCAGTGTAGTTGCGCCCGCGCAAGGAAACACGCAAAGCCGTGCCCTTACCAACCCCCAAACGGCACAGACGGATGCCACCACGCTTGTGCCGCAGGCACACACGGGTGTTGCCAAGGTCGGCGTGCTAAGCTCAAAAGAGGGCCAAGCGGCTATTTTGGACAAGGCTAAGCAACAGGCTGAACGGGTAGAAGAGCTAGTAACTGCGTTGGAAAAAAAACAAGAATTACGAAACAAATGGTTGAATGAAATTTTTCAAACCGGAATTGGGAAAAGTGTGCTTTTTGCTCCTTTTGAAGCAGACACTTCCAATGGATTTTCTGTAACTGTATTTAAAACAAATTATCAAGGAATGGAAGAAATTTTTGGAGTAATGGCGAGCCATGCCTTGGCAAGTAATCCTGCCATGCTTTCTTCAAGTATCAAGAAGAATTTTCAAGTAGAAGTTAAGTTAGCAGATGGCACCACACAGCTAGTATCTGCCCAAGTTGTGCAAAGTGCTCCACAAAGCATGTTAGACTTGAGTTTAGTAAAATTTGATAAACAAGCGGAAAATCTTTTAGTTCCACTGGAATTAGCTAATACCTCATTAGAGACAGAAAAAGTTTTTGCTTCTATCGGATATAAGCAAGGACGGGCAGTGGTTGTTGATCGGATTGTTAAAGATTTTTCTTTTCTTTCCATCAGAACAAACAACCCTATTGAGGGCAATCAAAATGGTTTTTGTGGCAGTCCATTATTAACTGATAATAATCGTATTGCGGCTATTCATACAGGGTATGTAGGCGACATTAGTTATGGAGCACAGGTTCAACATATCCAAACCTTACTCAATGCCTACCATAATGCGGGAAATGCTACCTATTTCTTGACAATAAATGGACAAAACCTTGCGCAATTAGATGTAGATGAATATATTACCTCTATTAGTTTGTATGATACCGAAAACAAACGTTTGTTCTTGCATAACTATAATGATAAGTTTTCACAATCCGTATTAACAAACGCGCTCAAAGAAAACCCACAAGCTCAATACTTGCTCATAAATACCAGAAAAGCTCAGTGGGTACAACGCAATGGAACGGATTATTTAGTGGAAGATAGAAGGAATAAAAAAGACCCTACCAAACGTCAGCACCGGTACAACCTGCGAACCAAACAAATTGAACCCACCCGTCCGGCTGTAATTAAAATGTAGGTTTATAAAATCACTAGTGTATGTAACCCCCAGCTCAAACTGGGGGTTATTGTTTATTGCACAATACTGGACCTAATGCCCCACAAAGAAACCCGCCACAACGGGTGTGGCGGGCGGAGGGTATGAACAATAGCCGTTATTTGGCAATATACTTTTGAATCATGTGTTTGATTTCTGCTTGCGTACTCTTACGAAGTAGCTCAATTGCTTTATCGTCCAAAGAGAGTTTCTTTTTGGGCCCCTCAAGCACTTGCGTAACCAGGGCTGCATTATGGGGGTCTTTGGCCGCTATTTCTGCTGCACGTTTTTCTACACGTACCTGCTCTTTAATATAACGCATCGAGTTTTCCAACCGCCAAATATGGATGTCCCGTTCATCTTCAGGATTTAATTTGTCTTGGCGTTCCAACTCCAACATTTTCAACGCATATTGCGCCATGGTATGCCAGGTATGAAACGAATCGCCTTTACCAATTTTTGACACATCAATCAGGGCTTTAATATTGGCACTAAATTCACCCATACGCACCGAGCGAATTTTAAAGAAGGTATACATATCTTCAAACAACGTGGCTACTCTGGGTTCTACTTCAATTACTTTAAGATAGGTTTCTTCGTCCAGTGCCAAGAGTAAAAACGGATTTTCTTTTTCAATGGCAATCGCTAATCCAATTACCGATAACCGAGACATAGCAGTAAACGAGTGATCACGGGCGGCTTTTGCTAACTGATTGACCCCGGCATCAGCGGCGATTTCAACAGCCTGATCTACCCCATCCGTCCAAGCACCAAAATTTACACGAAAGGGTTTGGAAAGTTGGTTAATCCCTGAGCAAGCCATACGAAGCCGGCGAAAAAAGCTAAAATCACGGAACGTAATTTGCAACCCGGTTTTCCAGTTTACATCCCGCACAAAGGTAACAAATGAATCTTGGCGTTCTTCAAAATTAGCAGCATCCAACAAATCTTCTACGTTCTTGGAAATACCATGTGCTCCTTTGGGGGTATATGGTGCGTCCGGGCCAAAAATAGCACGGACAAGGGTATCGGTCCCTTGAAGCAGTTGTTGGGTACGGGCCGCTTTTTCTTCTGCAGATAAGTCATCCCCCTGGGGAGCTGAGGAAGTACCGTCCTCACTGGCAGAGGCCGGTTCTGTATCTTCTGGTACTGGAGAAATTGGGTCTGTGTCTTCTTGTACGGGAGGGTTTTGTTCCTCCGTGACGGGAACGACTGCTTTACCGCCGGGCGGATCATCCGGAAGAACACCTACTAAATCCAATAAGCGCGACACATCTTGGCAATCCGTGGCTTCTGCCACAATATCCCCATTAGCCGTACGGTAAAAGTTCATAGCGGCTGACGAAGGCAATGCCATTATACAAAGTCCTGCAAACAACAGTATTAGTTTTTTCATACACACCTCTCACCTTTTATTATAAGTAACTTTTGGCAAAAAAAAATGGGCCCTTAGTCCTAGGGTCTCTTGTAAAAAAGGCCTACACGGATTTAGCGTAATTGAAGGGCTAAATCGTTAAGGTCGGTAATTTCGGCCACTGTAAGTTTGGAGAGTTTTTCTTTTTCTTGCTTGGTAACCGGGGCACAAAACGCCTTGGCGAAGCCCAAGCGTTGGGCCTCTTCCAACCGGCGGTCTATAAGCGGCACTTTGGCGGCTTGGCCTAAAATGCCTACCTCTGCCATAAACACCTGGTCAAAGGGGATAGCAATCTCTTTACACGAAGAAATAACTGCCGCGCAGACGGCTAAGTCCAGGGCGGGGTCTTTGAGTTTTACCCCTCCCGCCAAGCTGACGTAAATGTCTTTATTATCTAGTGGAAGGCCAATGTGTTTTTCAAGTGCGGCAAAAAGGACTAGACAGCGGTTTAAATCCACCCCGGTAACCACACGGCGCGGATAGGGGTAATGCGTAGGTGAAACCAGGGCTTGCACCTCCGCCAGTAGCGGGCGGGAACCCTCCAACACCAAGCTATAAGCGCGGCCTTTAAGGGCTTTATCACGCGAGGACTGACTAAAATATTCACTGGGGTTATCTACGGACTCCAACCCGTGGCCCGTCATTTTAAATAGGCCAATTTCCCCCGTTGAACCAAAACGGTTTTTATGCGGGCGAAGTAGGCGTAGCACGTTGTCTTTCTCGGTATCAAAATAGAGCACGCTATCTACCATGTGCTCCAAAATTTTGGGGCCGGCCAGTTCGCCATCTTTGGTTACATGGCCCAGTACAAAGGTAATAATGCCTTTGGGTTTGCACAGGCGCACGAGTTCGGCTGTACATTCGCGCACTTGGGCCACGGTGCCGGCGGAAGAGGTAAACTCCGGGTGGTAAACGGTTTGGATAGAGTCCAAAATCAGCACTTCCGGGCTGATATTTTCCACTTGTTCTACAATTTTTTGGATATCCGTTTCACACAGTAAAAAAATGTTATCGCCTTTCACACCCAGGCGTTGGGCACGGCCGGAAATTTGGTTTACGCTTTCCTCGCCGGAGATATACAACACTTTATGGGTTTGCGAAAGTTGCGCCGCTACTTGCAACATCAGCGTACTTTTGCCAATGCCCGGGGCCCCGGCTAACAGGGTCAGCTGCCCTTTTACCAGGCCGCCGCTTAACAAGCGGTCAAACTCGCCAATATGGGTTGCTATGCGCTCTTCGCGCACGGCTTTACTTTCAGCTAACTTTATAACTTCGCTGGAAAATTGCGTAAAACTGCGGGTGCGCGCAGCCGGTTTCTTGCTCTCTTGCGCTTTGACCTCTTCCACCAAACTATTCCACTCCCCGCAGTCCGGGCATTTGCCCGCCCACTTGGCAGCTTCATATCCACATTTTTGGCAGACAAAGACGGTTCTAAACTTCATTATTTGGTCCCTGCCACGGCGGCTAAGCCAAAGAACGACGAAATATCCTGGTCGTTAAACGCGATATTGGCGCGAATGGCGAAGTTGTTGGTTTCCAGTGCGTCACGCGCCCAGGCCCCCACACTAAAGTATTTGTTAAAGCGGAAGTCCACCCCGTAGCTCAGGTTGGGTTTAGTGAAGTTGCGCCCGTTAATGTTGCGGTCGCGGCCCCAATCGCTAAATTCACCCGTAAAGGTAAAGCGTTCCAAAAATTCTTTATCGTAGAAGGGGCGCAGTTGCAAAGCTACCCCGCCGGCCCCACGGATCATACCGGCCGAGAATCTGGCCCACTGGTTGTAAAGCCCTAAGCGGGCGTCTATTTTGTTACGCTCAATATAGTCGCGGCTGTCTAAACGGTCATCTTTATTGCCCAGGTTAGCCATCCCTACGTGGTAGAATGTGTAGCCGCTGGGCGTGTAGATATTGACCCCTAAATCACTGGTAGAAAGGCTGGGTTTTGGCATATAGAAGAAATCGTAATCCCAATACACTTGGAACTTGCCCATTTTACCCACCACGTTTTTCACTTCAGCCATCGTGGAACGCAAATCGGACACGGTTTGTTTGACTTCCTCTTTCATTTCTGGGTCTTTAAGCATACTGCCAATTACACCGTCCCCACGGTCTATACTGGCCAGTAAATTTGTTAAATGTTCCACAGCTACGTCCAAATTTTGCACGGAAGACGTTACATACGGGCGCATGGACGCAATCATTTGGTTTAAGTTGGTAGAAAGTTGGCGCAGTTCAATCATAGTTTGGTTAAGCTGACTACCCAGCATGCCGTGGTTATTGACGCTATCTACAAATTCTTTGACGCTAGACATGGTTTGTGCAATCATCACGTCCATAGGCACGTCGTTTACACCGTCCACATACGCGTCAGGCGCAATAAGCGCAGCCCCCGGCAACCCTTGCACGATTTTAAGGTATTTGGAGCCGATAATCCCCGTCATAACCACACTAAATTGGGCCCCTTGGCGGATGGATACCTCATCGCGAATTTCGGCCACGACAATGACGTCTTCGCCCTCAATTTTAATTTTTTTAACTTTCCCTACTTCTACCCCGGCCAGTTTAACCGGCGCTTTCACCGGTAAGCCGGAGACGTCGTTAAACTTAATGTTAACGTTGTACGTTTTGGTAACGGACAACCCGCCCAAAAAATAAAGTGAAAATCCAAAGAGTACCAGCCCCAATACGGTGAAAATACCTAATTTAGTTTCTGCTTTCATAATTTTCTTCCTAATTTGTGCTATAACTTTGTTGCTCACTCGGTCGCATACCTCCGTCCTACGGACGCGTTCCTACAGTATTACTCCCTCGTTCGCGTCGCGTTCTAGCGCAAATTAGTTTGAAAACACCCCTTTTGCCCAGAACGCTTATTTTTAAATCTATTCCTTCATTAACTTCATCTGTATCGGCCCCCGGCTGGAACCTGTGACAAATTGTTTCACATACGGATTGTCCGTTTTGCGAAACTCCTCCGGCGTACCGTGCAGTAAAATGTTTCCTTCGTACAAAAAAGCAATATAGTCGGCAATTTTGAAAGCCGAGTGCATATCGTGCGTGATAACCACGGACGTAACCCCTAGTTTGTTTTTTAAGTCAATAATCAGGTCGCTAATAATGTCGGACATAATGGGGTCTAGCCCGGTGGTGGGTTCATCATACAAAATGACTTCGGGTTCCACTGCCAGTACGCGTGCCAAAGATACGCGTTTTTTCATCCCGCCGGAGAGTTCACTGGGGTTCAGGTTGGCTACATCTGCCTGCAGCCCCACTAAGGCCAGTTTTTCTTTAATAACGCGCGGATAATCGGCTTCGGGCACGTCGGTCAAGTATTTAAGCCCAAACGTTACGTTTTCCCCCACGGTCATAGAGTCAAACAGGGCCCCTTCTTGAAATAAATACCCAAATTTACGCCGTAAGGCGGCCAGGCGCATTTCATTGTTAATTTTGGTAATATCGTGGCCGTTTACCATAATTTTGCCGCTGGTGGCGTGCAATAGGCCAATTAAACACTTAATAAGCGTACTTTTCCCACTGCCGGATCCCCCTAAAATACAAGTGGTTTTGCCGCGCGGAATTTTTAAACTGACGTCTTTAAGAACGTGTTTTTCTCCAAACGATTTTTTTAAGTGAATAATTTCTATCATCTTAAATCCCAAACGCCGTTAAAATAGCCGTCAAAAAGTAGTCTAACACTAAAATAAGCACAATCGTGGTCACGACGGCCCCGGTGGTAGATTTACCCACCCCTTCGGCCCCGCCGCGCGTGCTAATGCCTTTGTAACAGCACACCGTGCCAATCATGAGCGCAAAGAAAAACGTTTTAATAAAGCCGTGCATAAAGTCCCGCACGCCCATGTAAGAGGTGATATCGGTTAAGTACACCTCGCCGGGGACATTAAGCGCATACACCGCTACCAAATATCCCCCCACAATACCAAATAAGTTGGAAAATAACGTTAAAATGGGTAAGGTAAACACAAAGCCTGTCATCCGGGGAAGAACTAAATAACGAATCGGATTTGTGCCAAGCGTATAGAGCGCGTCAATCTGCTCTGTAACCGCCATGGTACCGATTTGCGCCGTTACTGCGGCCCCGGCCCGGCCGGATACCACTACGCTTGTGAGTACCGGGCCCAGTTCGCGGATGAGTGAAAATGTAACAATGGTTCCTACAAAAATAGGGTCGCCAAAAATGTTTCCAATCGTGTTACCGGCCTGCAAGGCAAGCACCATCCCGGTAAATAAACTGGTAAGTGCCGTCACCCCAAACGAGTCCACCCCGATTGTAACGCTTTGCTCGGCGGCTTGTTTCCACTCAAAGGGGCTGCGCCACAGCCAAAACAAGCACGACTGGATCATACGGGTTGCGCCCCCCAGTTCGCTGAGCAAATACGTCATATATTTTCCAATAGCGGTAAACATATTATTTATAAATCCTCGGTACGCGCGCGTTAAGTTGCGTGCAAATTTCATAATCAATCGTGCCCGCCAGGTCCGCTAGCTGTGCCAGTGTAATTTCTTCGTCCCCTTGACGCCCGACAATTACTACCTCGTCCCCCACACTTCCCCCCGGCACATGGGTAATATCTACCATACACATATCCATGGTGATATTGCCTAGCACGCGGCAACGTTGTCCACGGATGAGCACGTCCGCTTTGTTAGAAAGGATGCGTAAATAGCCGTCCCCATACCCTAGCGGCAACGTAGCCACTTTTAGCGGCTCTTTGGCGCGGAACGAACGGTTATAACTAATACTGGAGCCGGCGGGAACGTCTTTAACATACACCACGCGGGTTTTCCACGTTAAAATAGGCTCATAGCCGGGCTCTAAGCCGTAAAGGCTGTGCCCCGGGCGCACCAACGTAAATTGGGCATCCGGCCGGGCTACCAAGGCGGCAGAGGCCGCTATATGCACGTGCGGCACCGTGATATTTTTGAGTTTTAAGTGCGTAAGCGTATCACAAAAATACCCCAGTTGTTCTTGGGTGTAGTCCGGGTCCGTCCCTACCGAAGAAAAATGGGAATATAACCCGTCTAATACGGCGTGCGGGTGCTGATGTAAAAATTCCAATACCTTGCCCACTGCGCCGCGGCGGGTACCAATGCGGCCCATGCCGGTGTCTTGCTTGACGTGGCAAATGATTGGTTGGCCTAGTTTTTCGGCGCACGCACAGGCGGCTTTGGCTGCCTCTAAACTGGCAATGGTAACCGCCAGATTATATTTAATAGCGTACTCAAACGCTTCAAACGGGTAAATACTGCCCAGTACCAAAATAGGGGTTTGTAGGCCCGCTTCGCGCAAGGAAATACCCTCTTCTACCGAGGCAACCCCAAACCAGTCAGCCAGTTTTTGCTCTTCAATAAAGCGGCCCAGTGGCACTGCCCCATGGCCGTAGGCATTGGCCTTTAAAATAGCCAATATCTCCGTATGCGGCCCCACCTGACTATGCACTTTGCGTAAGTTGCGTGCCAGTTTTTTTAGGTCCACTTCCACCACGGTAGGGCGTAAAATAGGAGGCATTATTCGGGGATCTCCATGGTTGTTTCCCCGGGGGCCATGGCGGAGGCATCTTCCGTCGTCTCCGGGGCCGGGTTGGTAAACAGGGCAAATTCGCCAAAGAACGCCAAGTCAATATCTCCCACCGGGCCGTTACGTTGTTTGGCAATAATCAGCGTAGCTTTGCGTTTTAAGGTTTCATCATCACGCTTGTAGTACGCCTCGCGGTGAATGAGGGCCACCACGTCGGCATCCTGCTCAATGGAGCCTGATTCGCGCAAGTCAGAGAGCATAGGCTTGTTGTCTGTGCGGGTTTTGTCCTCGTTTTTACGGCTTAATTGGGAAAGCGCGAGTACGGGTACATCCAGCGTGCGGGCTAAATCTTTAAGCATGCGGGAAATTTCGCTCACTTCCTGTTGGCGGGACTCTACACGCCGTTCCCCCCCGCGGATGAGCTGTAAATAGTCTATGACGATAAGCCCCAACTCTTTGCCTTGTTTTTTGAGCTCACTGGCCAGGCGGCGCGCGCGCATGCGTAGCTCGGTAATAGAAATGCCGGAGGTGTCGTCAATGTACAAAGGCGCGTTGGCTAAGCGGCCCATTTCACGCGTTAAATCTTTCCATTTGCTTTTTTCAAAATAACCGCTGCGCAGCTTATGAATTTCTGCCATAGCGGCGGCCCCAATCATACGTTCATAAATAATATGCCGCCCCATTTCTAGCGAGAAAAACGCCACCGGGATATTGCACTCCACACACGCGTGATGCGCAATGTTTAGCGCAAGGGCGGTTTTCCCCTGGCTAGGGCGGGCCCCCAAAATGATCAGGTCGCTCTTGCGTAGTCCGCCCGTTTTATGGTCAAATTCACTCAGCCCGGTAGGGACGCCTTGAATGGTGTTTTTGTTTTTAAAGGCTTTTTCCAACATTTCCATGACTTCGGGGGCCAAGTCTTTGGAAGAGACAAAGCCCGATAGTTTTTGGCGTTGGCTTAATTTATAAATTTGGTCGGCGGCAGAATCTATGAGGGTTTGCGGGTCGTCATCTTCTTCTTTGTAGCAGCGTTGGACTAAGTGGGTGGCCGTGTTAATTAAATCGCGCACGACGAACTTTTTATACACAATTTCCGCATAATACTTGGCGTGGGCCGCGGTAGAAACTTTGCTTTCCAGTTGCGCCAAATAGACCTCTCCCCCCACTTTGGTAAGGGCTTTTTGGCGTTTTAATTCTTCTACCAATGTTACAATATCCACCACTTGGTTGCGGTCCGACAAGTCCTTCATGGCGGCAAAAATTACTTGGTGGGACTCTTTGTAAAAATGTTCCGGCTTTAAAATTTCCAGGCAGTCTTCCAGGGCTTCTTTATCCAAAAGCATAGAGCCCAGTACAGCCATTTCGGCATCCAGTGCTTGGGGCGGAATACGGGTTTCTAAACTACTTGCCATACGTGTTGTACCTCAAAAAAGATATACTAAATTGTAGCAAATTTCGCGCGCGTGTACGTAAAAAACCGGGCCCAAAACAGCCTGTTTTAAGCCCGGAGGTTGGATAAATATACCCTTATTTGGTTTCTGTGTCTGTTGTCACAACGACCGAATGTTCTTCTACCACATGGGTCGGCGTTTCTACTACGGTTTCGGTAACCGTGGCGGCAATGGTTTGCGTAGCCATTTTTTGAGTGGGCGTTTCGTCTGTTGGCGTGTCTGCAATAGCCGCTTCGGACGTAGCCGGTTGTTCAGCGACTACCGGGTCGCTTACATCTTCGCCAATTACACCCGGTACAAAATCAGCCGGAGCCACCCCTTGTTGGGCTTCGTCCAGTGCTTTTTGCGTGGGACGCAACGTAACTTTACGCCATTTGCCTTCGCCTTCAGAAGCGGTTTGGACATATTCGTTTCCTTGGGCGGCACGGTGGATATAGCGGCGCAGTTGGGAGCTCATGGGGCGGAAACGGAACACCGAAGTACCCCGCTTAATCATATCAATGGCTTTGGCAAGTTCGTTGTCAATTTTATCTTCCATCTTGCGCCAATAGTTTTGTGTATCCGCCACTACGCTAATAGCGGTGTTAAATTTACGTGTTACCGCCAACGTGCAGAGGTATTGGATAGCTTCTAAGGTTTTGCCCTCTTTGCCGATCACAATGGCGGGTTTGTCGCAATCAAAGGTTACTAAAATGCGTTGTTGCTTTTCGTCCCACCAGGCGTGTAAGTTTTCCACTTTTACTCCCATGTGCGTTAAAACGTTTTGGATGTAGTCTTGCGCTTCTTGCAACGGGGCTTGCAATTTTTCGGGAATCACGGCGTTTTGGATGGCTTCACTCGGCAAAAGTTGCGGCTCGTTAGCCTTGGGGGTACGTACCCGCGGGGTGCGTTCTTCTTTAGCCATACCAGCGTCGTGACCACGGCGTCCGCCCCGGCGGTTGCCGGTGCGTCCCCGTCCGTTGCGGCGCCCGCCACGGCGGCGGCGCGGAACATCCATATAAATTTCGCTGTCTAAATTACCGCTGGCCCAGCGTTTTTTAAATACTTCTACCACGGCCGGTTTAGCGCCAATGCCTAAAAACCCTTTTTTGGGTTGCTCCAGTACTTTAATTTCCACTTGGTCGCGGCGCATATTCAGCTCGCGTAGCCCCTTGGAAATAGCTTCAGAAATGGTTTTACCTTGAACTTTTACTTTGGTTAACATAAAATTCTCCTAATTTGCTTTTATCATTTTTTTATTGACCAGCGTTTGAATGCCGTAGGTTAAGAGGCTGTTGGTCAACCAGTACAACACTAACCCGGACGGGAAATTCATAAACAGCAAGGTGAAAATAAGCGGCATATATTTAAACATAGCCGCCTGGGCGGGGTCGGTCCCGGGAGGGATATTGCCCCGCTGTTGAAAAAACATCACAAGCCCCATTAAAATGGGCAAAATATAGTATGGGTCTTTGGCGGATAAATCCGTTAGCCACCATACAAACTTGGCCCCATGCAACGCCCATGACGTGCGTAGTGCGTTAAACAGTGCCAGGAAAATAGGCAACTGAATCAGCAAGGGCAAACAACCCATCAGCGGATTAACGTGGTATTTTTGATACAACGCAAGCGTTTCGCGCTGTAAAGAAGCGGGGTCATTTTTGTACTTCTCTTGGATACGTTTGACTTCGGGCTGAATTTTCTTCATCTGTGCGGCCGATTTAAGCTGCATCATGGTAAAGCGGCACAAAATAAGTTGCAGCAGCACCGTAATCATAATAATGGCCACGCCGTAGTTACCCGTCCATTTATAGAACAGCTCTAGCACGTTGCGGGCAATCTTACCCAGTGCACCAAAGAATCCAAACGCAATACTGCGCTCAAAATGGTACGGCTCAAACGCCGGGGTTTGAAAGAGTTGGTAATCTTTAGGCCCTACATAAAAATGCGACGTGTAGGTTTTGGACGTACCCGCCTCTAACACTTCGCCGGGTACTGTGATTTGCAAGCCGGGGCCTTTTACTTCCCCGCTAGATAACCCGATAGAAGACCAAAAACTCTTTTGCGTACCTACCACCGGGCGCTCGGTAGTCAATTTACCGGGGGTAAAGTTCTGCGGAGCCAATACCGCTAAAAAGTAACGGTTTTCAAGCCCGGCCCACTGCCACGGAAGGGTGGGTTGTTTTTCGTTTTTAGTGAACGTTTCAAGCGTGGGATTTTTTTTGCCCGGCTCTTGCACCAGATATACGGCTTTGCTTTCGCGTTCGTTATCTTTGATTTCACTTTTGACCGTAGCTAAACCCGGGCCAAAATTAAACTGCCAATCGGCTAACGTAGCACTTTGAGCCGTGCTATTTTTAAAGGTGAGTGTTAGCTCGGCCAGGCCGTCTGCTTGCAAGCGGTACGTTTTGCGGACCGTTACCCCGGGCACCAGATCCCCCGTAAACGTGATACTGTCTTGCGTGCGGGCATATTCTACAAAGTCCACTTCCGGCAGGGTAGCAAAAAAGCCTTCCCCCTTATACGGGGTCAGGTCCACGGGGCCCAAAATGTCCTTATACTGGTAGGTTTTAATCCCGGCCCCTTTGGAGGAAAACGTCACATCCGCGTGGGGCAGCGAGAAGGTGATAAGTTCTTCCGGCTTAGCAGAACGCTGTGCCTGGGTTAGGTAGGCCCCCTCCGGGCCCACGACAGCGGCCGGCGCGGCAGCGTGAAGTTTTTCTTGTTGTAGTAGCTGCGCCTTTGCCGCCTGCTCTGCCGCTTTAGCGCGCGGCAGTGCTACAAACTGGTTGTATCCTGTAATCACGAGCAAAAAAAACATAGCCGTGATGAGGAACTGACGGTTATTCATAATATACCTCTTAGTCGGTTGCCTGAGGCAACATTAAGAGGAAACCTTCCCAACCCGGATTAAGGGACGGGATCGTACCCGCTATGACGGCAAAACGGATGGCATTTACTCAGCCGTTTGAGGCTGAGCCACCCCCCTTTTACAAAGCCGTATTTTTTAATGGCCTGCGCCGCATACACGCTACACGTAGGTGTAAACCGGCATACGCCACGGGGCCCCAACCAAGGGCGAACCCCTGTGATAACTACCGTTAAAACCCTTAATACGATGTTTTGTAAACTCAGCGAAACTTGTTTCATGGGGGTTACTCCCCGGCAACTTTGAGTACTGCGGCCTTACCGCATAGTGACGTGAGCGCCTCTTGCGCTGCTTGCACGGTACAAAGTCTTTCGCTACTGCGGGGCTTTACAATAATATCTACCCCGTCTAACATACTAAACCGGTTCAACCGGAAGGCTTCTCTTAAGATTCGTTTGGTGCGGTTACGTACTACCGCTGGGCCTAATTTTTTAGACACCACCACCGCAAAGCGCGCGGGACTGTTAGCAGGGCGTTTTAAACACCACAGCGTCAGCCCCTTGTTTTGATATTTAGCACTTGTCGTTATAATGCGCTCAAAATCCTTACGTAAATGAATGCGCGCAACGTACGGCAGACCGTAGGGTAACATGGGCTTACGCGGCGCGGATGAGTTCGTGGCGGCCTTTAGCACGGCGGGCGCTTAATACTTTGCGGCCCCCGGCAGTGGCCATGCGGGCGCGAAAGCCAATGTGTTTTGCACGTCTTCTTTTGTTAGGTCTGTAAGTCGGTAACATAATTCTACTAGCACGGCGCGGCTGTGGTTTAGGCGGCGCAGTGCACTCCTTATACTAAATTAAAATGGTTTTAACCACAGGGATATTATAACTTATTTTCAATTTTATTTGCAAAAATAATTTGCTAAGATAAGGGTATGATTTTTACCGATAGTGCTATTGTGTTATACCGTCAGGCGTTTCGCGAGAGTGACCGCATTGTGTCGCTCTATACCCGCGCGCACGGGCGGTTAAATGCGCGCCTGCCCGGGGTGGCACGCAGCACGGGGAAATTAAAAGCGTTAGGGGAGCCTTTATCCTTGGCGGAACTGCGCTTTTATGTCAAACGCGGCGGCGTACTAGCCACGGTTACAGGCGGTAAAATCCACAGCGTTTTCCCCGCGGTAAGGGCCGATTTAAAACGCACCCACCTGGCCTTACACTGTTGTGAACTGATGATGCGCTTAACACCCCTGCATCAAGTGAGTGAAGAAAAATTTGAGCTTTTAACCACCGCACTTACCGAACTGGAATATGGGGAGCCCACCCCCGCTTTTGCCGCCGCTTTCACCCTGCGCCTGATGATGCTGGCGGGCTTTGGGTTAGATCACCCCGTACTACAGATTTCCCCCCAATTTTGGCAACGTATGCACGAAGATAAATTTTCTAACCTAGTCTTTGAAGACCCGCAAGACCTTTTGTATCTAGCCAAGTGTAATAACGTAGTGCGCCGGTTTTTGGACCGCTACTTAACTTATCCCTTAAATACCGTTAAGCCGCTCGGCTTGGAAGACACCTATGAAGTGCCTGCCCCCATCTTGGAGCCCGTACACGTATGATTACCACCGTTATTTTTGATATGGACGGCACTTTATATAATACCGAGATTATTTACTTTGAGTGTTACCGTGCCGCCGCGGCCGAAATGGGCCTGGACTTTACCTTTGACCTCTTTGCCCAGGGCGTGGGCATTTCCCGCGAAGAAGCCAACAAATTTATCAAACAGCATTTTGGCCTCGATACCGATACCGATTTTTTACAACGCCGTACCTACCAACTGGTAGATGATTATTTACAACGCGGCGGGAACATCCCCTTTATGCCCGGGGCAAAAGAGGCCGTGGAACTGTTTTACAAGCGCGGGCTGACCCTGGGGTTGGCCTCTTCCAACATCCGCAAATGGGTGGAGTTTTATTTGGATAAAACCGGTCTGGCCAACTACTTTACCTCTCTTATTACGTGCGAAGACGTAGAACAGCTTAAACCCAACCCGGAGGTCTATTTGCGCAGTGCCGCCAAACTGGGGGCAAACCCGGCCCATTGTCTGGTGTTTGAGGACTCCGTAGCCGGGGCCACCGCCGCTATCCGCGCGGGCATGCGCACGTGTATGATTCCCAACATTAAACGTCCGGACGGGTACATCCGCGAGCATGCCTTTAAAATCTACGACTCTTTTTTGCAAGTGCCCGCGGAAATAGACGAACTGCTTGGGTAACAATAATTATTGTACGCCTAACGCGGCACAAGTGGCTTTCGCTTCATCTCCCATACGGGTTACCCCAAAAGAATTGGCCCATACCCCACACACTAAGCGTTTAGTTTCATCGCTTCCCGTATTGATTGTTAACAAAACCCACTGGCTATTGTATTTACTTATATAGCGATTGACATACAAATACATATTTTCCTTTTCCCAACGGGCATGTATTTCACACTGATTTTCTGCTTCTGCCTTTTTATGACAATCAAATACATAAAAGCCTAATGTGTTATCATAGCTTACTAAGTTATTTGTTTTTTTCCAGGGCATATCCACATCTAAACTAGCATCCGGGGTGGTGCCAGAAAAATAGACTACTTCGTCCGGCCATCCATTTTCTAATACGTATAGGTCTATGGCTTGGGATAACGCTTTAACCGTAGTTACCCACTCGGTTAAGCGTGCTTTTTTTACAGCCTTTTGGTACTGTGGCACCGCCACCGCGGCTAAAATGCCTATAATTAGGACAACTACCAAGAGCTCAATTAGGGTAAAGCCTGTGCGGCTATACCCCGCATACCGACTTTGCGGGGTGACGGAGAGGGCGGTAGAGCCGCGGGCAGTTGTAAAATTAGTTGTCATCCCCAATTTTGCCGTCCGCAGGACTCGGGGATCTTCCACGCGCCTGTTTAATAACGAAATTTCCTTTATTTGACAACAACATGCGTTGTAGATTCCCGATAAAGGCGTTCGGGAATGACTTTCTTTTTTTACTAGTACATTGGCTTGGTTTTTCATAAGTTTTGCTCCTTTGTATGTTAAGTTCACAATTTTCTGCTTATGAAACCAACAAAAACGGCTTTATTTTTGGATGATCTGAGCAGACTCCAATAATACAGCCGCGGCTTACCACTTACGTAGCAAACACTAAACACAAAACAAACGGGTAATTAGTCCGTTAATCTTGTGTCTGTATCGGCTGTTTTTGGTGCTCAGATCTCTTTATAAAAGATCTCCGTTTTAGACGGTTCCAAAAACAGATTAAATTGTATAGTTAGTATAACAAAATCAAGTTACCCGTGCAAGAGGGGTTGTGTTACGTGTCCACTTGTGGGGAAAATGCTCGCACAGGCCCAGGGACCTAATGTTGTTTCCTGTCCCCCTTGTGGTACTTAGTGTCCGCACTGCCTTTTTCCCTTCGCCCCTTGTGGGAGAAGGTGGCCGCACAGCTCCAGGGTCCTAATGTTGTGTTTCCTGTCCCCCTTGTGGGAAGGATGCCTTAAATAGGAAATTAGGAAGAAATTACACGATACGATATGCTATAATTTAACTATGAAACAAGGTATGAATTTTCAAGACATTATTGCCGCGCTGAACCAGTATTGGACGTCGCAAGGGTGTGTGCTGGTACAACCCTACGACTTGGAAAAAGGCGCCGGCACCTACAACCCCGAAACATTTTTCGGCTCACTTACTAAAAAACCCGTTAACCGCGCTTACGTGGAGCCTTGCCGCCGCCCTGCCGACGGCCGCTACGGCGAAAACCCCAACCGCTTGGGCAAGTACTACCAGTACCAAGTAATTATGAAACCTGCGCCGGAAAATATCCAACAAATTTACTTAAATTCGTTAAAAGCCATCGGCCTGGACCCCAAAGAGCACGACGTGCGTTGGATTGAGGACGATTGGCAATCCCCCACCTTGGGCGCGTCCGGCGTAGGCTGGGAAATTTGGCTGGACGGTATGGAAATTACGCAATTTACGTATTTTCAAAATATGGCCGGCTATGCGCTTAACCCCATTACGGCCGAAATTACCTACGGACTAGAACGCATTGCCATGTACTGCCAAAAAGTGGATAACGTCTTTGATTTGCGTTGGAACGATACGGTAACCTACCGCGACGTCCACCACGAGCAGGAACGCCAGTTCTCGCACTATTATTTTGAGGAAACCAACGTGGACCATTTGCGCCGCTATATTCAAGAATGTGAAGAAGAATGTTACGCACTGTGCAAAAAAGGCTTATACTTGCCCGCGTATGACAACACGATGAAACTGTCGCAATATTTTAATATGTTGGAAGCGCGCGGCGCGATTAGCGTGCAAGACCGCACCAATAACATTACCAAAATCCGCAATTTAGCCAAGGCGTGCGCCAAAGCGTATGTGGAGGCGGCACAAGCCGCCCTCCCGCCCGCGCCGAACGCTGAACCCAAAAAATAATCTATAAATGCCCGCGAGGGGCACAGAAAGGGAAAATATATGTCACTTAAAAATGCACTTTTAGAAATTGGAACTGAACATTTGCCCGCCCGTTTTGTGGGCCCGGCACTTGCACAACTAAAAACCTTGGCCGAAACGATTTTGGCCGAAAAACGCTTGTCCTACGAGCAAGTAGAAACCTTTGGTACGTTTCGCCGGTTAGTCGTATTTGTACACGGCCTAGCGGAAAAATCGGCCGATATTCAAAAAGAAGTAAAAGGCCCGCCCGCCAAACTCCTCAAAGACGCGCAAGGCAATTTTACCCCCCAATCAGCCGGGTTTGCCCAAAAAAACGGCGTACGCCCGCAAGATTTAGTCATTAAAGAAGACGCCAAAGGCCCCTTTATTTACGCAAACGTACATATCAAGGGCGATAAAGCGGAAAAATTACTGCCCGAAATTTTTACCCGCTTGGTAACCGAACTGGAATTTGCCAAAAATATGGTATGGGAAGAAAGTGGGCTGCGCTATGGGCGTCCGTTACGCACACTAATTGGCTTATACGGCAACAAAGTAATTAAGTTTACTGTGGCCGGTATTACCGCTAGCCGCTATACGCGCCCCATGCTTTCCTACGGCGGTAAGCCGCTGAAAGTGGAAAGTGCGGACAAAGAGGCTTATGTAGAACTGTTACGCAGCCAACTGCCCCCTATTTTGGTATTGCCACAGGAGCGCAAAGCCGCCCTCATTCAAAGCGTTTCTAACGAGGCCGCCGTGCGCGGCTACCAAGCCGATTTGGATGAACACTTAATCAATGAAACGGTGGCTTTTACCGAGCACCCCGTGGCAGTAGGCGGAGATATGGACCTTAAAGCCCTTACCCTGCCTAAACTGCTGATTACTACCGTTTTAAAAGAACAGCTTAAAATGTTCCCGGTAGTCGATAAAAAAGGCAACTTGCAACCCTATTTTATTGCGGTGCGGGACGGCTCCTCGGCTAATCAAACGGAAGTCAGTAATGGGTTTAAAAAAGTAATGTCAGCCCGTTTATCAGATGCTGTTTTCTTCTTTGAAAATGATAAAAAAGACGGCCTGGATAAATTTCACGATAAGCTAAAAAATATCCAATTTTTGGAAGGGGTAGGCACTTTAGCGGATAAAGCCCTGCGCGTGCAAAAACTAGCTACCGCCCTGTGCGCCAAAATCGGTGGTGCCAACCCAGAAGCGGTTTCTACGGCCGCCTTGCACTGCTATGACGACTTAGCCAGCCACGTGGTGTATGAATTCCCGGAACTACAAGGCTATATGGGTGGTCAATACGCCGCTTTAACGGCCCACACGGAAACGGAAAAACAAGCCGCCAAAGCCATGGAAGAGTGCTACTGGCCGCTTACCTCCACCTCGGCGTTGCCAACTACTAAGGAGGGCAATATCGTCTCTTTAGCGGGCAAACTGGACACGTTAGCCGGTAACTTTTTGATTGGTCAAATCCCTACCGGAAGCGAAGACCCCTTTGCCTTGCGCCGCCAAGCCTTTGCGGTGGTGCGCATTTTACTGGAGAACAACTGGAATATCCCGGTGGCAGACGCTTTGGACCTGGTAAAACAAGCCTACGCGCCCCGTTGGAACGAACAGCTGACTGCACAGTTAACGGACTTTTTAGCCCAACGCGTGAGTGTGGTACTACAAGAACGCGGCCATAACCCGGCTTTATTAAAAGCGGTTTTAGGGTGGGACAAACTCCCGCTTGCGCAAGTAGAACAACTGGTTATGGCGTTGGAACAAGTGCAAAATACGCCGGCGTTTGCTTCGCTACGGGAAAGTGCCAAACGGGTCAACAACATTTTGAAAAAATCCGGCGCGTTAACCTGTAAAGTGGACACAACTTTATTTGAACTGCCGGCTGAAAAGGAACTGTTTGCCGTTGCGAATCAGGTAGTACCCTGCAGTGCTACTACAAGCGCGCAATACCTGCAAGCCCTACAGAACTTGCAAACCCTCAAAGAGCCGCTTGAAAAGTTCTTTACAGACGTCATGGTCAACGTACCCGACGAAAAACTGCGCAACAATCGCTTGGCCCTACTAAGCGTGGTGCGTGAAAAATTAAACCAAACCGGAGCGGATATTACCGCTTTATAAAAGGAAATCACCATGAAAAAAACTATTGTAATTACGCTACTTTTAACCCCCGCACTACTAGCTAGTGCGGCAACGCCTAGTACTTCACACAAAAAACTTTCTCTCTTAGAAGTGGGTGTTACCCGGGCCGTCGCCAAACAACAAGCTACCCCTGCTTGGAAAGCCCAACTTAAACAAATGCAACACCTATTTAGGCAATATCCGGGTAGTGCTTACAGCGGGTTGCCCGTGGTGCGTAATGAAGTACTGGGACCGCACCAGGAAGAAGTTTACCTAAAACGTATGGTGCAACTCAAACAAAGTATTAAAGGCAACAAAGCACTACAGGGCTTTGATTTTGTAGTCCCGATACCTACGGATTTAGCGACTTTGTCTTTGGATAATTACGCGGCTTTGCATGCCTTTTTAAAAGACATAAGCAAAGCCTATGAGGTAAGTCGCGTGGAACGGGTACATCCTTATACCTTGGCTTTGCAAATTAAGGGCGTGCCGCAAGGAAACATTGAACTTTGGATTGATGTGCCTACCCATAACGTGTATTTAATGTCGGACAATTTGTATACTACGTCCGACGGCAAATACGGTCTGCATTTTTGATCTGTTGCAACAAGCTTATACCGGGGCACGCCGCCCCGGTTTTTTATTGACAGCCTTGCAGAATACCCCGGGCTTCAGCCCGGGGATGAATGAGAATCCTAGCGCAAGAAAACGGAGTTTTCTTCTAAGTTGTGCGCTAGGCAAAATCAAGCGTAGCTGAGATTTTGGAGCAGAAGAAAC
>JAZRAH010000060.1:0-5227 GCA_045634505.1 Elusimicrobiaceae bacterium | reverse complement strand
GTCACCCTGAACTTGTTTCAGGGTCTTGTTGTTATCATAACGACTAGATGCTGAAACGAGTTCAGCATGACGACCACGGAAAAAACCACAGATCGTTGTAAAATAAGATAATCCCTGAAATTTTTTCAGGGTCTTCAACGCTTGTTGTTGCGTAACGGCCTGCGTGGAAGATCCCGAAACAAGTTCGAGAATAACATTTTGTTTTACTACTACATTTTTTGTTGATTTCATAAGTGTTCTCCTTTTAATTATGTCAGGTTTACACCTGACCTACATTCTCAATTTGTCCGCTTATGAAACCACACAAAAACGGCTATTCGCGCAAGTTAGTTGCAAGCAACCTACACATAAACATCCGTGGCTGCCGCTCTGAAAGAACGGCATACGCTCGGCACAATACATCCTAGGGATCAGCTAGGACATATTGTGCCTTTATCGGCTATTTTTGGCTTGCAACTGTTTGATATAACTACCAAACGCCCGTACCTTGCGTACGGTTCCAAAAACAGATTAAATTGTATTGATAGTATAATAAAAAACAGAAAAAAATACAAACAGGGTTAATTTTTATATAATAAGGGTATTCTTTGTATAGAGGTTTACCTTATTTATGGCCAAACGATTTACCGAAAATGCGCAAAAAATCATCTTAATTGCGCAGGAAGAAGCCAAACGCTTAAATCACGACTACGTAGGCACCGAACATATTTTACTGGGGCTGTGCGCCTTAGAGGGCACCATGTCCAACAAAATTTTAACCACCTTAGGGGTCACATTTCGCAAAGTGCGCCTGGAAATTGAAAAAATGGTAGGCATTGGCGACACCATTATGCTCCTGGGCGAAATTCCCTTTACCCCCCGCGCCAAAAAAGTATTGGAACTTTCCGTAGAAGAATCGCAACTGTTAAATAGCGATTATATCGGCACGGAACACATTTTACTGGGGCTCATTCGCGAAGAAGAAGGCATGGCCGGCAAGATTTTATCCAACTTGGGGCTAAATTTACCCTTAGTGCGTGAAACGGTCATTAACTTTGTGGGCGAAGGCAAAGCGAACGACGAGGAAAAAACGCCCGACGTGTTCCGCCCGCAAACAGACGAAGCCGAGCCCGTCAACCCGCGCCCCGCCGCACGGCCAAAAGAGACCAAAACCCCTACTTTGGACGAATACACGCGCGATTTAACCGCCCTAGCCGCCAAGGGCCAACTGGACCCCGTCATTGGGCGCGACGACGAAATTGAACGCATTGTGCAAATTTTAGCCCGCCGCACCAAAAACAACCCCGTTTTAATTGGGGAGCCCGGCGTCGGCAAGACCTCTATTGTAGAGGGGTTGGCGCAAAAAATGGCCAAAGGCGAAATTAGCGACGTACTGGCCGAAAAACGCTTACTGGCCTTGGATATGGCCTCTGTGGTAGCCGGCACCAAGTACCGCGGCGAATTTGAGCAACGCCTTAAAAACATCATTGACGAACTGTCCGCCGCGCAAAACGCCATTATTTTTATTGACGAACTACACACCATTATTGGGGCCGGGGCGGCAGAAGGGTCTATTGACGCTTCCAATATGTTAAAACCCGCGCTTGCCCGCGGCGAAGTGCAGTGCATCGGGGCCACCACCTTTGACGAATACCGCAAATACATTGAGGCCGATACCGCCCTGGAACGCCGCTTTCAGCCGGTAGTAGCGGACCCGCCGGACGTGGACCAAACCATTACCATTTTAAAAGGCATCCGCCCCAAATACGAGGAACACCACCATGTTTCCTATACCGACGGAGCCGTACGCGCCGCCGCCCAAATTGCCGACCGCTATATTACCGACCGCGCCATGCCGGACAAAGCCTTAGACTTGTTTGACGAAGCCGGGGCCCGTGCACGCCTTAAAAACGCTATTTTGCCGCCTGAAATTAAACAAAAGCAAGCAGAGCTTACCCAGCTAATTAGTGAAAAAGAGGAACTGCTGGCTAAGAAAGATTTTGTCAAAGCGGCCGAAGTAAAAGAGGCCGAAGCACGCGTGCGCGACTATGTGGAACACCTCAAACAAAAATGGCAAGAATCCCACGGTAAAAAAACACCCAAAGTGACCGAGGAAGATATTGCGCTAGTCGCCTCTAAATGGACGGGCATTCCGGTTACCCGCCTTACGCAAAGCGAAACGGAAAAGATTTTACACATGGAGGAACACCTCCACAAACGTATCATTGGGCAAGACGACGCCGTAAAAGCCGTCTCCCAAGCCATCCGGCGCAACCGCACCGGGCTTGGCAACCCCCACCGCCCCATTGGCGGGTTCCTATTTTTGGGCCCCACCGGGGTAGGCAAAACGGAACTCGCCAAAACGTTGGCCTCGTTCTTGTTTGGAGACGAAGAAGCCATGATCCGGCTAGATATGTCGGAATATATGGAAAAATTTGCGGTTTCGCGCCTCATTGGCGCGCCGCCCGGGTACGTAGGCTATGAAGAAGGCGGCCAACTGACCGAGGCCGTCCGCCGCCGCCCGTATAGCGTGGTGGTCTTGGACGAATTAGAGAAAGCTCACCCGGATATTTACAACATTTTGCTCCAAGTACTGGACGAAGGGGCCTTAAGCGACAATCTGGGCCACAAAGTCAGCTTTAAAAACTGCGTCGTCATTATGACGTCCAACGTAGGCGCGCGGGAAATTACCAATAAAGGGAGTTCCCTGGGTTTTACGGCCCAACAAAGCGCCGAGGAAGAATACAAAGATATGCGCCAAAACGTCATGGACGAGGTCAAAAAAACCTTCAACCCGGAATTTATCAACCGTATTGACGAAATTGTGGTTTTCCACTCGTTAAACCGCGAAAATATCGGCCAAATCTTGGACGTAGCCCTTAAAAAAGTGGACTACAAATTGGCCGACCGCCAACTCAGCCTCAAGCTGACCCAGGCCGCCAAAGACTACTTGGCCGATAACGGATTTGATGCAAAATTTGGGGCGCGGCCTTTGTTGCGCACCATCCAGCGGCAGTTAGAGGACCCGCTTGCCGAATTTATCTTAGTCAGCCGCCCCAAAGCAGGCAGCCATATCAAGGTAGATTTGGATAAAGACACCCGCAAACTTACGTTTGCCGCCGTAGCAGCAGGGAAAAAGAAAACGGTAACTATTTAATCACTCTTCCCTCGCCCCCCTTGCGGGAGAGGGGTAGTTTCATATCATTTAGGAGGACGTATGGACGCAAACAAACAAAAAGCGTTGGACCTAGCCCTAGGCCAAATTGAAAAGGCCTTTGGGAAGGAAGCCATTTGTAAATTAGGCGGTGGCAGTGTGGCCAAAGTAGAGGCCATCCCCACCGGTGCCTTATCACTGGATTTAGCCTTAGGCGTGGGGGGACTTCCCCGCGGGCGCGTGATTGAAATTTACGGGCCGGAAGCCGGCGGTAAAACCACGCTTTCGTTGCACGTAGCCGCGCAAACCCAAAAAATGGGCGGCACGGTAGCGTTTATTGATGCCGAACACGCCTTAGATCCCGTCTATGCACAGCATTTAGGCGTCAATGTGGACGAACTCCTGGTTTCGCAGCCCGATTCGGGCGAGCAAGCCCTGGAAATTGCGGAAAAACTGGTCCGCTCGGGCGCGATTGACCTGATTATTGTGGACTCGGTAGCCGCCTTGGTACCGCAAGCGGAAATTGAAGGCGAAATGGGCGACGCCCACGTCGGCCTGCAAGCGCGTTTAATGAGCCAGGCACTGCGCAAATTAACCAGCATTTTGAACAAAACCAAAACGAGTATTATTTTTATTAACCAGTTGCGCCAAAAAATCGGCGTGATGTTTGGCAACCCGGAAACCACCCCCGGCGGGCTAGCCTTAAAATTCTACTCGTCTGTGCGCATTGACGTACGGCGCATTGAAAACCTCAAAAAAGGCGACGAGGTCATCGGCACCCGCGTGCGCGCCAAAGTAACCAAAAACAAAGTAGCCCCGCCCTACCGCCAGGCCGAATTTACCATGATTTTGGGCCAAGGTATTTCGCGCGAAGCGTGCATTATTGACAAAGGCGTAGAGGCCGGACTCATTGAAAAGAGCGGTAGTTGGTTCCTCTACGGGGACGAAAAACTGGGCCAAGGGGCCGAAAATGCCCGCCAGTATTTAAAGGACAACCCGCAACTGGCCGCGGAAATTGAAGACAAGTTGTACGTGAAGTATTTAGGGATTCACTACAACGGCAAAAAGGCGGAAGAAGAAACAACTGAACCCGCCAAAGCTAAAAAGAAATAAAAATACTACTACGCAATCTCTCAGGCGCGGGGTTCTTTTCGCGCCTGATTTTTTTATATCTTACATAAGTTCCAAAGAGAGATAAAAACACCCCTCTAACCTTATTTCCAGGATAGTATTACTAAAAAAGTTTTGTGGTATCAAATTCCCATTATGTCCTTAATTCAAATCACACGTTTCCCCACCACATAGGTTTGTACACACTTTCTTTCCACTGATAGTTGTACTCAAACAGGTTAATTTTCCCATTTTCCCTTTTCCAAACTGATACTGCAGTTTACCAAAAGAATCTTGCGCGGCGGCGGCATAACCCCCTCCCCTTTCCCCTGTAAAAGCTATGAAATTAGAGGCATCTAAATCTACGCGAAAATGTGGACAAATTAAATCAAACTGCGATTGGTCTGTTTCTGTACATCCGTTTATTTTTACGTCTAATTCCTCCCAATAATCCGGGTATGCACCATGATTTAAATAATATAACTCAAGCTGTTGTGCAAGGGTACGACTGACGAGTAGCATCTCCGTATAGCGCGATTTATTGACCGCCAACTGGTACTGCGGCACGGCTACCGCCGCCAAGATACCAATAATTAAGACCACTACCAACAATTCAATAAGCGTAAAACCGGAGCGAAGCGGAGCCCTGAAAGCGCCTTTATTCAGGGCCTCCTTCTTATAGGTCAGGTGTGAGCCTGACATCAAATTAGATGTCATCCCCGAGGAGCCTGTCCCGCAAGGTCGTAATGCGGGATCTAATCGGGGATCTTCCACGTACCCATTTAATAAGGGAATTTCCTTGATTTGGCAACGACGCGCGTTGTAGATTCCCGATAAAGACGTTCGGGAATGGGTATAAAGGTTAAAAAGTGGTGTTTTTTAGTGTCTGAAAATAATTTTTTTACGTCGTAGATTAGCATAAAATACTAGCATAAGAGTTAAAACGGTTTAACTCTTATGCAAAAATCATGTACAAAATGTGGC
>JAZRAH010000059.1:0-2073 GCA_045634505.1 Elusimicrobiaceae bacterium | reverse complement strand
CCCCCCGTGTGGGGGAAGTACGGCGTAGCCGGGATGGGGGGTTATCCAAGGGAATTTGCTTATTTTACAACCCCCTTTTGTCGCTACCGCGACCCCCGGATTAAAACCTTCCGGGGCTAAAGATTGTTCCCCACAAGGGGGACAAATAATAACGGCCCTAACATATCCACTTTTTTGACCATTAGGCCAGAGATTTCCTTACCTCACTTTGCCGTTTTCTTCCCACAAGGGGGACAAGTCCATAAGTACAACAGCGATTTATGTAGCGCAAGGGGGAGAGAAAACAAGGCAGCCTGTTCTTGGGTCATTTGTATTTTTGGACCATTAGACCGCAAATTGCTCCGGATTCAATAAGAAAGCTCTCTTGTGAGAGAGGGTTGATGTGATGAGCCTGTTTACGGGACGGGTGTACTTGTTTATGAAGGCGTTTTAAAATTATAAAATAGGTAATATGATTAGTTTCTTTATTTGTTTAGGAATGTTGATCCTTTCTTATTTCACGTATGCTAAATATGTGGAATGTGTGTTCGGCCCGACCCAGGCCCAAACGCCGGCCCTTCGCTTTGCTAACGGCGTAGATTATGTACCCATGCCGTTGTGGCGCATTGTGCTGGTGCAACTGCTCAATATTGCAGGGCTTGGACCTGTGTTTGGCGCAATTGCAGGAGCTTTGTGGGGGCCGAGTGTATTTTTGTGGATTACGCTGGGGACCATTTTTGCCGGTGCGGTACACGATTTTGCGTGCGGGTTTTTATCCATTCGCAATGAAGGGAAATCGGTTTCCGAAATTACGGGGCTTTATTTGGGGCCGCGTATTCACTTGTTTATGCGCGTTTTTAGCGTGATTTTGCTAGTAATGGTGGGGACGGTGTTTGCGGTAGGACCTGCCAATTTGTTGGTGTTTTTATTGAAAGGGCATGTGGCGCAAGGTAGTTTGTTTGCCAATGTGTATTTTTGGCTTGCGCTTATTTTTCTGTATTATTTCTTGGCCACTTTTCTTCCGGTTGATAAAATTATCGGGCGGGTTTATCCGTTATTTGGTATTTGTTTACTGCTGATGGCGTTGGGGGTTACAGGCGGTATGTTTGTGCAAGGATACCAAATTCCCGAAATTACTTTGCATAATTTACACCCGACCCGGTTACCCATCTGACCGCTGATGTTTGTGACGGTAGCCTGTGGGGCGATATCGGGCTTTCATGCGACACAATCGCCCTTAATGGCACGGTGTGTAACGAGTGAATATCAATCCCGCCACGTGTTTTACGGGGCAATGGTGTTGGAGGGGATTATTGCACTTATTTGGGCCGCGGCCGGTTGTGCGGTGTATGAACGCACGGGCGGACTGATGACGGGATTGCAGGAAATGTTGCAACACAGCGGACAAGCAGGGGTAGTATACGATATTTGCCTAAAAACCATGGGCCCTTTAAAATGGGGGAGTATTTCGTTTGGACTTTTATTTGTGATGATTGGGGTAATTGCTTGCCCGATTACGTCGGGAGATACGGCTTTTCGCGCGTCTAGATTGGTACTTGCCGACTGGTTTAAGGTGGATCAAAAATCATTTCTAAAACGCTTGTATTTAAGTGTGCCGCTCCTCTTAGCGGGGGTGATTATCAGCCAATTGCCTTACGATATTATATGGCGTTATTTCAGTTGGTCTAACCAAACGTTGGCTATGATTGTATTGTGGGCGGCCACCTTCTATTTGTATGGTAAGAAGCGCAATTATTTGATTGTTCTGATCCCCGCTATATTTATGACGACGGTCAGCGTGACCTATTTTTTAATTGCCCCGGAATGTTTGCATTGGCCTGCCTCTATTGCGTGGCCGGTGGGCCTGGTGCTGACGGCCCTGATTTCGGCCTATATGATTGTGAAAATGAGAAAGGGAAAATAATTTAAAAGGCATCTTTCACAAGATGCCTTTTTAATCTTACTGCTCACAATTCCCCCGGCGTAAGCCGGGGGATACAGTGCAAGTCCCTAAATCTTCTTGCTAAAATAAATGTATGAGAGAGTTTAGAAGACAAAGCAACTGTGTGTATGATTGTACATACCACCTGGTAC
>JAZRAH010000058.1:0-13015 GCA_045634505.1 Elusimicrobiaceae bacterium | reverse complement strand
GACAATATCTGCACCATATAATAAAATATCAGCAGCCATCAAAATTGGGTAGGTGTATAACCCCATATTTACCCCGGAATCAATATCAATACCAGCCTCTGTATTTTTTTCAATCATGGCTTTGTACGAATGAGCGCGATTCATTAAACCCTTTGGGGTCACGTTCATTAAAAAATTAGATAATTTATAAACACCATCAATATCAGATTGACGGAATAAAACCGCATTGTCCAAATTTAACCCCAAAGCAACCATTAACGCGGCGATTTCGTAAGAATATTGTTTAATCAATTTTGCGTCTTTGATTGTATTTAATGCGTGCAAATCAGCAATAAAAATGTATGTTTTATTGTTGTTAGCCAATTCTATCAAAGGTTTTAATGCGCCGACATAGTTTCCAAGATGAGGAGTGCCGGTTGGTTTAATCCCTGTTAAAATAATTTTATCATCTGCCATTTTTTTTACCTTCTTTTAACGAATATTCTAACACCTTTGTATTAAAAATTCAATATGTTTGACTTTATATCCAACAAAAAACCCGCACAAGGCGGGTTTTCGTTGTAAATGGTGGACCTGACAAGGATCGAACTTGCGACCTCCTGCATGCCATGCGTTTTCCCGACGAGAAACGATTTTGTTTAATCCAGTTTAAGGATGTTTAATAAACTCAAATTCTCTTCTCAAAACACGCTCAAGCTGTGCTAAGCCCGATTTTGATGCAGTTTGATGGTTTTGGGCGTAATTTGACGTATTTTTGGCACGATTTTGGCACTGCCTGTTTTGCAGCCCTTAAAAGTGGTGCTAAATTTGCGCTAATATTTGCTAATTCCAAAAAACAAATAGGACCTTGCCCCCTTTGCCTTTTTTAGTGCCACATGGCTCTTACGCGGCCGGACTAATTTTCTAGGCTAAGGATTTTGCAGGGGATTATTACGGTAATCCTCGCTTAACTTGTACTTACGCGCTTTCTTAGACGGATCCGCTACTATTACAAACCCTTGTCGTACCCACTTTTGCAGTAACTGCCTAGCCGTCCGGCCTGCGAAGTGAAACAGTTCTTCTACGTCCTTGGCCGTAATAAATTCGCTCTTTTCAAACAAAATGAGCGCCTGTTTTTGCCGAGCATCTAGTGCGTTAATGGCTTGGCTTTGGTCCTTTTCGGGACCTTGTAACTGTAAATGCTTTTGCACGCTTTGGAACGAATAGAGCATCCCAGACACAAAGAACTCAATCCAGCCCGTTATATCTGCCTCGGCCCGCCCCATGTAATAATTATGGGAAGGCCCTACGGCTAAGGCATTATAGTAATCTTGGATATGCTGATAATAATACTCTTCCAAATTGTAAATACCTTTGAGGTCATACCCACCTTGGTGTAAAATAAGCGTGGTCAAAATACGAGCAGTTCTTCCGTTTCCGTCATAATAGGGGTGAATCGTTACAAACTGATAATGGGCAATGGCCGCTACCACCGGAATTGGTAATGTGTGAGTGCTTTCGTTAATCCACTCTACAAGTCCAGTCATCATGGGGCCAACATCCTTGGCTTCCGGGGGCATATAGATAATAATACCCGTTTGGGCATCTACTACCGCATTTTGTTCCGTTCGGTACGGAGTAGGCGTATTTTCGCTCATAATTAGCCCATGTAAAGTTTGGATATTTGTTTCGGTAACGGTGTGTTTGTTTGCCAATACAGACACTTCATCCAAGGCCCGAAAGTAGCCCTTTACTTCCTTTTCATCCCGTTCCCGGCCTTGGATGGCTTTCCCCTTCAAAACTTCGCGTACTTCCCGTTGTGTTAAACGGTTACCCTCAATTACCGTGGAATAATGTGTGGTAACAATACGAGACGTTTCCTTGAGCCCGGCCAGGACTTTTGGGGTTAATGGCATATCCTTGACCTGCTCTTTGATTTGGTCTATCTGATAGAGTTTCTCTACGATAGATTGGGTAATTTGGTAGTTTGGATGAAATGTTATTGGCATATTATTGGCACTCCCATATGCCATTATTATGCCATTAAATAGGTGGAGGTGTCAAGTTTCTCAGCAGGTTTTTGATGCTTACAAATGAACTTTTGTAGTAAATAATAATATCAAACCAATTTATTGTAACTTAAGTTTTTTAGCCGTCTCTTGAATAGCCATTTGTTGAATGTTTTTTAGAAAGGAATTTTCTAATTTGGGACGTTTTTGCTTAGTTTCCAAATATTTCAAATAACGTTTCCTCGCAGCTAGCATTTGCTCAAATTTATCAGTTGGCGTTTCCGCTACAAATTCCCAATCTAAAACCGTAGATTTTTCCGCAATTTCCTCTTCCGAAAGGATATTTAGGTCATATGTTCCACAAACACAAGAACGACCCTGTAAATATTTTGGATGTTTTCGTAACCATTCGTTAGCCTGTACAAAGACACTATATTTGCCTTCTACAAATTTAGAGGTGGTAACAAAAAACTCATAAGACTTACCAAGCGGTAAATGAATTGATCTGATTAAAATTTTGAATTTACGTTTAATTTGACCCGTTTTTTCACAACACGAGGTTTCATCTCTAAAAACTTCTTTTGCATTCATTTGCTAATTCCGTAAGTCATATCTAATGGTTCTTTCATATGCTCATCGCCACCTAAAGTTGCCTTAAATTTTCTCATAGGAGCAGTAGTATACGCTAGCTCGGTTAAAGCTTTTGCTCCGTAGCCTTTGAGTTCTTGTTCCAGTAAAGACACGATTTGAGAGTCTTCATCAGATAATTGGTAAGTGTAACGATTCCCAGATAACGAATAAAGACGTTGTTCTACATTCTCATCCAAGAAGACGTGCCTTACATTAACAACTTTTTCCTGTTTAAGTGCACATAAATCTTCTTTGATTTCTCTAGCGTATGGTCCGTAATAATATCGAATATATTTGTAATTTGAAATGAAGTGTCGATTCGTGGCATAAGAAACTAAATCAGCCAAATAACATAACTTTACGAGGCTAGTAATGTCTCGAGTGCCAAAACGTTCTAAAATTGCTAATAATAATGCCTTATTATTCATAATCTCTCCTAACAGACAAAAAAAGCGTTAAAAGGTTCTTTATGCCTAATAACGCCCCACTTCACAAATTTGGCTCCATATATATTATACTAATTTTCCCTCATTTAACAAGAGCCATTTTTTAGGTTAGATGAGATAAACCAAGCTAAAATACATTAAATGGATTTTTATTGTATGGTGGGTATATTTTTTGTAGTTTAGCAAATTTTGTTAATTTTGTCAATAATTTCTTAGTACTCCTTTAACGCACCCAGATTTCTAGCAGAAGAACCTAAAGATTTTTAGTTCCACCATCGTAGGGAATCGCATGGCCTGCTTTGATAAGTTCTTCTCCTAGACTTTGGCCGTTGACCTTAACATCACAGAGTAGCCGGAAGTATTTGTCACGCCCACAATTACGTAGTAAGATCTTGCCACCTTTGAGAAAGTTCTTAGTAAAGACCTTGGCTTGCTTGGCAAATGCTTTGGTTTCGGCTGAACCGCCCTTAATTTCCGGGCAATCCACTCCACGCACCCGGATGGGGATTGTTTTACAAAACACGCCGTATTTACATGATAAATGCACACGGAAAGTATCCCCATCATACACAGAGGCCAGTTCCACTTTATTGAAGTTTTGACTGAAGTCAGTGCCTTGGGCTTGGCACAACACCACCAAACCCAAGACTATTGCTAATACATGTACATGTAGCTTGAGAAAATACCTCATGCTTTTTATCACAGTTATAATCAGAACGTTTTAGCCAATTGTTCAAGAAGGGCTTGAGTATAATTGGCTAGTTCGTATTGAATAATGCGTTCGTTCTTTTCTAAGGGTACTTGTAAATGAACATCTTGGGCTAACCCTTTACGGTTCACAATTTCATCTCCGTTTTTTAACATGATGCCTACCGTAATGTTGTATTCTCGTTCCAATAGGTTTTTGGCTTTCTTTTCATTTTTAAGCACAATTTTGTAGGCCGCTTGTAACGAGTAGGGTTCTTTCCCTGAAACGAAATTGATTTTCTGCTTAAAACCGTACCCGGAGTTGAGTTCCGTGGCTATATTGGATAAATCCTCTTGGCTAATGGATACAGGGAGCGGAAACGCTGCAGCCAATGCCGCAAAACTGACTTCCGGAAAATTCGTTAGTTCAATCTCGTTTCCCGGAAAAGTAGGTTTATCTAGCATGTACTGGATTTGATGGGATTGCGTATTGCTTCGCCCAAGTGCTCCGGCTAGGACCGTATCTTTTTTAGATACCTTCTCTATCCCATCAACCAGTGGCGTAACAGCTTGGCAGACGGCTTTTCCATCTCGATAATCATATACTTGGTACTCCCAAATTGGGATTACGATTTCCTCGCCTTTTTGTTCGGTTTTGATTTTTCGGAACACCGTTACCGTACTACCTAAACTCAAGATCCCGTTGTTATCATTAACGTAAATCAAGCCATCTTTGCTTTGTGTGATCGGCAAAGAGCCCTGTTTGAATTTAAGTTGATTGGCAAATGCTTCGGCTAGTTTAACAAGGACATTTTTTGTCAGTACTTCAAAGCGGGATTCATCTGTAAATTTAATGTCTGAAATGGTTTTATCGGAAATGCTTTCCTGCACACAGGTAGCAAAAATTACGTTTCCTGTTTTGTCAAAAATATCTCCACAGGCCTTTTGATTGTATTTATCCAAAAAACCGTAATCTGTATTGGAAGCGTAGCGGGTGTACACTGGCTTGCCCACGTGTAGCCGCAAGAAGTAATCGGGGATACTTCGGCGGTTCATGTTTTCGGACTTAAACTCGCTGTTCAGTGCTACCAGAGCTTCTTGCATATCATAGAACGTTTTATCCACAGTGATAAGTGAAAAATCCACCCCGTTCCCAACAGCAGAAGAAAAGATGTTGTACCACTTGGCATCTGGTAAGTCATTTATAAACGCAATCTTGGGTTTTTTGAGCTGGGCAATACTTGTGGTAGCAAATTTGGTAAAGGGA
Source organism: Elusimicrobiaceae bacterium (assembly GCA_045634505.1). Lineage (GTDB taxonomy): Bacteria > Elusimicrobiota > Elusimicrobia > Elusimicrobiales > Elusimicrobiaceae > Avelusimicrobium. The sequence goes on along the minus strand of JAZRAH010000058.1, from coordinate 7,997 downwards.
ACATTTTTTTGTATTTTACCTAGCACCTTTTCTGCCACACTGTAATTGAGCCCCGCATATAATACGTTAAGTTGGTTGCCTGTATCATCCGTTAATAAATCGCCTTTAGCAATACCGGAAGATGCGCCTTGGTCTAGGATGTATAAACCTTTGTACGTGTCGCTTACGACGGCTTGAATACTAAACGGATGAAATTCTTGGGCAGCTTTAGCCACTATTTCCTGCACTAATGTTTGATAACTTTGCAAGTACAGCTCTTTAATGGCTTGTTGCGTTTGGGGTGTATTTTCATTGCCGGTAGTGGTTTGGTACTTACCAACACTTGTGAGTGGGTAAGAGTAGAGCATTTCTCCGGTAGCTGCATTGACCAATTGGATGCTAGCGGTCAATGGCAGAAACAACTCCGTTACCTTCCCACGTTGAAATTTGTTTTGAGCCATACGCGGGATGCTGACGTACGACACAAAGGTTTTGTACTTGGTCCGGTCTGAAAATCCATTGACGGTATTGGGAAAGTGCTCTGTTACCTGTCCGGTAAACTGTTCTACCAGCGTTCCCCGATTGTCTTGTAAAAAGTCCTGTACGGCAGGATCTTCTTTTTGGGCAGAAAACACAGCAGGCAGCGGGTAAATATCTAATGTATTTTCTTCTGCTTGTACGGCAGTAGGCATACCGCAAAGTATGCCTACTGCTAACGAGAGAAACAATGACTTACTTAATAGGTTTGAACGTAACATGGTTTCCGCTCACTTTATAATCGTATTTACTGAATTTGTCTGCTAAACGGCTTTCTGCCAGATTCATAAAGATGGCATCCGCAACGGAATCTTCGCCGTTATAATTGACGGTATATTCACAATGGGTATCATCAGAAACACGAAGCTTGCTTTGTTCTACGCCTTCCGTTTGGCTGATTGCTTTATTTAAGGCAATACGCTCCATGGGTAAAAATTTTCCCATGATCTCAATAACGTACTCCTGTCCGTACATGCTCCGTTTTTTCCAGTAATCTTGGATTTTTTTGGAGAGGACTTCGCCCAGTTCGTTACCAATCTTGTTGGCAACGTTAACGCGAGCTCCGTCAGCAGAGTTCCCGGCAGCAATTTCACTTAAAGAACCGGAAGCAATGACTTCGCCATCTTGGGTGGAATAGATTTTGACAAACACATTGCCGGAGGCCATATTTCGGCCCGTGTTTGCATTTTTGCCATCATCAGTAATATAAGATACCCCGATGGCAAAAAAATCTGCCTTAGCTTGTGTGCGGGCAAAATCCACGTATTTGGCCAGCTCCTCTGAATTAGAGAGCTTGTCAGCTGTAATAGACTTTCCTTTGAAAAATTTGCTTTTGAACACGTCATTATCCAAAGATCGGATGTCATACGTGGTAAAGGCGTTTACTAATGCGGGTTGTGTATAGTTAAGGTTCTCCGCTACGGGTGCAGCCGTGGCATATTCTACAATACGCTGATAAAATTCGGAATCTTTGGTAGACAGATCACTAAACTCCCCATAGGATACGGAAATGTTTTCATCACTGGCTTTAGCCTTGGTCTTTGAAATGTTTTTCTGCTCCTTAGTTGATGCTGATGTAGTAACTTCACGGGTCGGGGCAGGTTTCATGTGAGAAGGTTCGGCAAAGAACTCATCCATGACTACCAAAATGGCACTTTGACGGATTTTCTGTGTATTTAAGGCAATCCCCAAATCTGATACCAACTCTCTAAATGCCGTTTCATCTACCGTTAAAGTTACTTTGGCTATATAGTCGGTATTTTGGACGTCGCCAGTAAATTGTTTATCCAACACATAAACATCTTCTTGAGAAGCAATATCGTCAAATTTATTACGTACATTAGCGTCTTTGCTGGCCCCTGCACCCAAGGTTCTGTCTAATAACGTATTTAACGCATTTTGGAAGGCATTTTGTTGTGCTTCTTTGACAACTGCCATACGCACACTACCGCTTAAAGCGGCATCTTGTGCTTTACGCTTATCTGCTTGTTTAATAGCTTGTTTGATTTGTTTATCAGACTTTGCTTCAGACTGGTTTTTGTGTGAAGCTTTATTCGCTTTGGCGTCTTGATTGGATCGGGCCGCTTCTATATCAACTCCTGTAATAGAGGCTTTTCCTGTTCCCTGTACTTTGATTTCCACAGCCAAAAGCTGACTTGCTGTTAAAAGCAACAGGCTACTTAGTAGAAAGGAGAAAAATTTGTTCATAACGTTTCCTATATGCTAGGGATACGCCTTCGTAAAGGCGTATCCCTAAATGTGTTAGTTAGCCCAAGGGTCTACCGCTACAGCTTTTTCGGTGGCAGCTTTGGGTTCTTTGACTTTTACACCAGCAGCACTTAAAATCTTACGTACGCTGTTGGTTACTTGAGCCATTTGTTTGACTTGTGTGGCAGAATTGCTGGCTACACTCTTAAGAGTTTTTACTTCCCCGGCAATACCAAGAGCCGCTTTTTTGTTTTGAGCAATGGTCTTGGTTAATTGGGAAGATTCAGCCACAACAGCCCCCATACCTACATTGGCTAAGAGCACGTTCCAACCAGCATTGGCCATATTTGCTTTTTGAGCTTTGCTAAGCCCTTTTAAGTTGGCCGCTAAGTCTTCACTTTGAGCGGCAGCTTCTAGTAGGCTGGCAGCATCTTGAGCTACAGGTCCGGCAATCGTGTTTTTTTCAGCATCCGCAGCTTTCGCGGTCAAAGCATCCTGTTTGGCTTTGAGTTCCGCAGCTTGTTCTTTTGTGGATACGGCATTAGCAAGAGCCACGATAGCTTCGTTGTAGCTTTGCGTGGTAGCTTCCGAAGTAGCAGCCAAGTTTTGAATTTGTAACTTGACAGCTGCCGCATCAAAAGCCGTGGCAGTGCTATCAGCAGTGTTGGTCGGCACTACTTTATCTGCTCCCGGTATTTTGAAGGCGGAAGCGTTAGAGGCTAAAAGCCCCGCAAACAACAATACAGCAACTACTTTTTTTGTCATCTTTTACTCCTATTACTTAAGTTAATTTCACATCAAAATTCGTATAGGTCCTTCGGAAAACCTGAAACAATTTTATTTTGCAGTTGTTTCTGGGCCTCCTCTTGAGTATTGCCAATCCCTTTAACCGTATAGGGATGTATTTTCTTCTTAAAAGTAACTTGAACGGTCTGTTGGCAAGACCACGCTTTTTGAATAGGTTGGCAGTCTTGTTTCTTTAGTTCCAGTACAACCGTTTTACCTCGTGCATTGAGAATATATCCCAACTCAACTAGATGAGATTCAAGGGCTATTTGTAAATCTGGGTTGGAAGGCAACACGGCGACTGAAACTTTACCCATGTTGGTACGTTTTTCCTTCTTTTCTCTGGTCATCCCCTGTAAGGTGTGCGGTATTTTATCAGTTGGAACATCCAATGCCAAAGTCATACCCGTAAGCAGTAAATACTTTTGATTCAATTTTTCGCGTTCTTGGTAACGTTGACTAAAGAGGAAAGTGTTGTCCGGAGAGTCAACTAACAAGTGTTTTAACTGGGCATCCAGTATTTCTATTTCTTGTCTTAAAATCTTTTGTGCTTTTGTTTTATCTAAGACGGAAAGAACATAATAACCGTCTTTGGCCTTGTAGGAACGGACCATGGAAACCCCTTGCACCAAACCAGAGGTTCGTTCTTGGACTTGTTCGTCTATCTGGTGGGTCGTGGTGGTGTCCGTGGCTGTTAAATTACCTGTAAATTCAGATGAAATGTTTGTTTCAAAGTATTTTAGGATTTCGCTTCGGGCATGTTGTTGTGCTTGAGCTATAGTCGCACCATTACCAATAGCATAAATGTCATCTTTTTTTACCACAGAAGTAGGATTTTCCAACCACAGGGGTGGTTCCCCAGCTTGCATGGTAGAGCTGCAACCTATACAACAGAAACACACTAAACAGAGCAATTGAATTAAATGTTTCATATTCACTTATGCACGCAGGCGGTCAGACCTGCGTGCATATACCTCTAACGGAGTTTAGTTTGAAGTAGAAAGGTCTTCGCTTTTGAGTTTTGCCAAAGCGTCTTTCACTTCGTTTTTCATTTCCTTTTGCACTTGGGTTTGAGCGGCCACTTTACCCAATGCAACGTCTATTTGGTGTTGCAGGTCTTTGTTACTGATGGAGTACAACACATAGTACTCGTACTGTTGTTCTTCCGTCTTATTGTAATTATCACGGATTTTCATCTTTACCCAGTAATCACGTTCTTTTTTAAGCCCGCTGATTTTGGTATTGGAGAACGTGGCAACCAATTCTTTGACGAAATTGGCGTTTTCTTCTGCGTTCTTGTCGCCTTCTTGATTTCCGCCGAACTCAGCCGATACTTTATTTTGGATAGCCCGTGATACCTGCGCTTGAGCACTGAAGTTGTTAGCCCACGATTTTAACAGGTCCAAGTTTTTACCGCGTTCTACGGCAATAACCGGGAGTCTGTCCTTGTCCTTAAATTCAGGCAAGTTTTGCAGAGCTACGTAATCATCATCTACGGCTGCTTCTACCCATGAGGGAATATCAGCACCGAGAGCTGCGCCTTTGTAATCTACAATGACACGTTCAATTTCTTTGGCTTGTTTAACTGGTTTTGATGTTTGGGTAGAGGCACATCCTACCAAGAAACATAAAACCGCTGCCATACTGCATATCACTACATTGTTTTTCATTACTTCCTCCTGCTCTAGTTTTTGAATCGACACTTCTTTATTTTTTGCTGCAAAATCGTTTTTCGCACAATAAAAAAGACGACTGCTATTTGTGAGATTAGGACTACACAAATAAACAGTCGCCTACCCATTACCGATGATAAATCAGATAACAGGATTACTCGCCAGCAGATACGGGTTATAAGGCCGTTTCCGTTGGCAATAGCGACTGTTTTTGGTTCCTAATCTCTGTGTCTGTCCACAGTAGGGTCTAGAAAATACTAAACCACCAAAAACAGTACAAACTAAGTAATACAGTCGTAATACAGCCACGTTTAAGGCTGCAGCCAAATAATAACTCTCCTAATTGAATCTATTTACTATTATAAAACATTTTTTCCAATGTGTTGAAATTTTCCCTCCAAACCAGCGGGAAAGACCTAGAATTTTACACATCCTCTATTCGGTCCCAAAGATCATGTCGCGCTTTCGGCATGGCCATACCTTGCGTTGTGGTCTTCCAAATATAGTACACTAAAAAAGATACAACGAATTAGGAGAGGATATGCTCAAAATTGGGATAGTTGCCGGGATACGCCAAAGTGAAAACAACGTAAAATATACGAAGGTTCTCTATCGCTGGGATCAAATTCTAAAACACAATGAACAACCTAGAGCCGTTATAGTTCCTTGGAATCTGTTTGTTTTCGTCAAACTATTAGAACGCAATGCTTTATTAGAGCAAGAGATCAACTCTTTCCGAGCGAAATTTGGACAGGTCAATGGCGAGGTATCTCAAATTCGTCTTATCTATGAGTGGAACAAACACGCTCGTCAAATGGATGCTGAACTAATCCGCAAATATCCTACGTGGAGAGCTATGTATTTCTATTTGCAAAACTTGGAAACCAAAATCAAGTTTCATGCCCGCTTAAAAGAAGCCGCCGGGAACTTGTTTCCTCTCTTCTACGCTGGAATTATTGATGCTGGCTTGGTCAATAACAACGAATGGACGGACAGTCCAATCAATCTTGTATATCAAAGAGGCAAACATCCCTCGGTTAATATCAGTATCCGTTATCAAAATGTGAAGAAAAACGAGGTCATTACCTACGTAAAAAATCACTGGAAACAAATTCAATCTCTCTCCAAACAGCTGCCCGAAACGGCTCCTTATACGATTAGTAAACGTGATTGGTGGATCGTTCGGCTACGCGATGATAAACGCCGTACCTATTCGCAAGTGATTGATATAATTGACAGAATATATAAAGGAAAACACAACTTAGATGAAAGCGTAGTTAAGACAGCTTATAAACGTGCTAAAAAGAAAATTGCTTCCCTTTGTGTACAAAGGTAACACAAAATTGGACAATCTTGTGTTACCGACAACTTTTTCTTAGATTGATTTAATATCCTCGTGAGCTAAACAAGCCGCGAGGATTTTTATTGTTTCTCCGGCAAAACTAGCAGCTCACAAGGAGAAAAATCAAATGATTGACAAAGTAAAACTGACGTACTGGGACCGGACCGCTTACAAGATCACGGATCCGGGGATGTTCGGCACTCCCATACGTTCCCTGGGTTGGCATTGGCATGTGTACAACACGGATGCAGCCAGAAAAGCAACAGGATATTACCCACAAGTAGTATTGAAGCGTTTTCTCTCCCAAACGCCTCCCAGCGTGCCTGTGCAAGTGTTGGAAATAGAAGTTTCGTTGCCGAAAGTCCGGTTTGGTAACAACTTGTATGAACTACAAACCCAAGATTGGAACTCGGTGTGTAGGGCATTATCACGAAAGCTAGCCCAAATGGGTATTGCCATGGCTCCAGTTGATGTAGGATCCGGCATGGTTAAATACGTGGAATACGGCAAAAATCTGCTTACGGGTCGGATCCCGATCAGTTACATATTGGAAGAACTACACCGGGCACAACCGATGAGCAAAGGACATATTGATGTACAACGTACAAGCTATCGTAACGGAGGCGAAGGGCTACATTTCTATTGCAACAGTTACGAGGTTGTGTTTTACGACAAAACCCGTGAACTGCAACCTGCACTCAAACTGCCGTACTGTGGCATCCCAGCTAAACTAAAACAAGAGTTACTGGATCAAAAACATAACATCTTACGCATGGAAGTACGGTTCCTTTCACGGCCTGTATTGATGGATTTTTTGAAAACGAACAGTTTTGCAAACAATTCCAGTACACTGCAGGATGTATATTCGGAACGTTTATCCAAATGTGCTCTTAATTTCTACTGGAAACAACTAAGCCAAAGTGCCCGGCAGACGAGTCCGTTTATACTCTCCCCGGCATTTGAATTGTGGAAGATTCACCAAAGTATAGGAAATAACGCATCAACCCAGAAAATTTTGTCCTGTTTGGGTGGTCGTGAGCTATTGCGTAAGCATGGCTATAAAGGAGCTATAAATGCCCTAAAACGCATTGGGTGTACGAACCCCTCGCAAACACTACGCACATGCACATCCACGCTTCTTAAGCCGTTTTGGAAGCTAGATACATGGAGGTTTTTGGATCATTCCCTACGACGTTTTGTTTGTTGGGGTCCTTCTAAGTGGCAAAAGCTCAAAATCCGGTCTGATGGGCCGTGGTTTAGAGAGAAAGAACCTTTAATTAAACTAGCTGAAGCGGCTCAATGGTTAAACGTGTCCATCCGTACTTTACGTAACGAAATAAGAGCGTTACGGCTTAAAGCAAGTAAAATAGGCCGGTCGTACCAAATTCATCGGTACAACCTGCTGGAGTACATGAACGCTTAATGTACTACTTATTAAGAAGATAAATAAAAATAAGAAGAAAGAAAAAGAAGAAGGAGATTAAAAATGTCTAAAAATATATCCGTTAAAAAGAACTTAAAAATAAATACACAACTATTATTCTCACGAACTGAAAAAAGTGTATTACAAAACATTCGTACATTTAATGTTGATATGTTAATTCTCAACAACGTTGTTATTTGGGAAAAACCAACAGAGTGGTTTTGGGAGTTTGTAAAAACTTTAGAACCCTCTATCCAGCTACCTGTAAAAACGGAGGTTGCTGCCACAAATAACCGAGGAACTCGGGCATTCATCAATGGAGAAAACGTCCCCGAAAGGGGCGTAAACGAGTTTTCTCCGTTGATGGAATCAAGCGTCCCCAAACATTCTGTTTATAAGGGGGACGCGTCTTTATTGACAGCCTTGCAGAATACCCCGGGCTTCAGCCCGGGGATGAATGAGAATCCTAGCGCAAGAAAACGGAGTTTTCTTCTAAGTTGTGCGCTAGGCAAAATCAAGCGTAGCTGAGATTTTGGAGCAGAAGAAACCC
>JAZRAH010000057.1:0-33659 GCA_045634505.1 Elusimicrobiaceae bacterium | reverse complement strand
GTCACCCTGAACTTGTTTCAGGGTCTTGTTGTTATCATAACGACTAGATGCTGAAACGAGTTCAGCATGACGACCACGGAAAAAACCACAGATCGTTGTAAAATAAGATAATCCCTGAAATTTTTTCAGGGTCTTCAACGCCTGTTGTTGCGTAACGGCTTGCGTGGAAGATCCCGAAACAAGTTCGGGAATAATACTTTGTTTTATAACTACATTTTTTTGCGTTTTCATAAGTTTTCTCCTGTTATTTACGTCAGGTACAACCTGACCTACATTTAACAACACAAGGTGAGATCCTGAAACAAGTTCAGGATGACAGCGTTGTGTACCTTTTCAATTTATCTGCTTATGAACCCACAACAAAACGGCTACGCACGTGAGCCAATTCAGGTAACCCAAATACAATAGCCGTAGTTTACCGTTAAAAACGATATACGTTGAGCACAAGAAAATACCCTCGCGAAAAGGTTTTCGTTGTGCCTAATTGCAGCTATTTTTGGACCTGAATTGTGCCTTTATTTCAAAGGCGCACCGTCTCTGCAACGGTTCCAAAAACAGATTAAATTGTATCTACATTATAACATAAAAAGGGAGCCCCTTAGGGCTCCCCCTCTCGTAAGAATTAGCGTGTGTTTACTTTACAGATTTCATTTGTTTCTTCCAGGCTTTTTTGGCGGCTTTGTGCTTTTTGGCCGCTTCGCCGGAAAGCAGGTCCTCTACCCGTTGCGCTTTGACTTGGGCCAGGTTTTGCTCGTCCTCGTTAATTTTACGCTCCCAATTATCTAAATTGGCGCGCTCGTCGGCAATGCGCTGTTTCATATACGCCATTTGGGCGTCCACTTGCACGCTGACCACTTGGGCAAGCTCTTCCTTGATAGCGGGTTTTTGGGACTCGGGTGCTTTTTTGTATTTTTTGATAAGCTCTTTAATTTGCTTGCGGCGGGCCTTAAAATCATTGGAGTGAGTGGTAGCAACGGCCGCCGGTTGGGCGTCTTTGGGCTCCTGTTTATGCGCCCAAGACAGGGGAGCTACCAAACTAACTAGTAACGTACACAGAATTATTTTTTTCATATAACCTCCTAATCTAAGGACGTGTCTTTCACGCCCGCTTGTGCAAAACCGCGTGCGCGCAATTTGCACGAATCACACGTGCCGCAGGGTTTGTCCCCCCCGGCGTAGCAGCTCCACGTAAGTTCAAAAGGAACATTAAGTTGGGCGGCCAGGCGCACAATGTCCGCCTTGGATAAATACATTAGCGGAGCCAACACTTCCAACCCCTCGCTAACCCCTTTTTTGGTGCCGCGGTTTAAGGCTTGGGCGGCGGCGGTATAGAACTGCGGGGTACAATCCGGGTAGCCGGAAAAATCCACCGCGTTGGGGCCGGCAATAATCGCGTCCGCGTCCACACTATCGGCCAAAGACCCGGCTAAAGACAAAAACAGCAGGTTGCGCCCCGGTACGTAAGTGGAGGGAATACGCTCGTGCACAATTTGCTCCACGGGCAAGTCCGGCAACGCTTGCGACGCGTCGGTTAGCGAGCATCCGGATGCAAGCCAGGGTAGTTTTACATCTAATAAGTGCATCTTGACGCCTAAGTTGGCGGCAATTTTTTTAGCAGATTCTATTTCGCGCGCGTGGCGTTGGCCGTATGTTACCGTCAGCGTTTCACACGTGTATCCCTGGGACAAAGCCCAGTACAGGCACGTGGTGGAATCCAACCCGCCCGAAAAAAGCACAATCGCTTTTTTGTGGGGTTTAGATACTTTTTGTACGGTAAAAGGCGCGGCGATTTTCATGTTACTCCTCGGTACGTTCGTTTAAAATACCTAAGACTTCAAACTCTTCTATGGCTTTGATGTCTTTGTCATTGACGGTGTCTAGGTATTTAATAGCGTAAATAATAAGCGTAACACGCGGATCCGCCGCGCCGTCGGAAGCACTGTTGTATTGGCCCAGCAAAATAGCGTCCGCCCCTTTGCTGGCGGCAAACTTTTTGCCTTTTTCTACTCCCATTTTAAGTACTTCGCGGTCCGGCTTGAGATTTTTGATGCGCAACAGCCCAATGTTTCCATAAGGCTTGGTAATTTCTTGGGCACTGGCGATTACTTCCAAGTCTTGCACTTTGGCAGGCGAAAATTCCGGCCCTATCGGGATCCAATCCAAGGAACTGGTCTCTAACGTGGCACACCCGGCAAGTAGCACGCACACGGCACTTAATAACCCTAATTTTTTCATATACGCTCCTATTTGTGTTGGGCGGCTAACTGCCCGCACGCGGCTAAAATATCGTTGCCCATACTTTTGCGGATGGTTACCCCAATGCCCATGGCCTTTAGCCCGGCGGCAAAATGCGTAACGACGCGGTCGTCCGTCTTTTCTCCCCGGCCTAAATTACACGCAATTAAATTGACGTGCAGTAAATAATTATCTTTGATACTATAAATCCAATCGGCTAGTTTGCGGATATGTTCCGGGCGGCTGTTGATGTTTTCCAACACGGAATATTCCAAAAACACCTGGCGGCCCGTCATGGCGATATATTCCTCTAAGGCTTTTTTGAGGTCGTCCAAATCAAATTTGCGGTTCACGGGCATGAGTTTGGAACGTTCTTTATTATCGGCATTGTGTAAGGAAATAGCTAAATTAGCTTGCGGTAAATCTACGGCCAGTTTATGCAGTTTGTCAGCAATGCCGGACGTGGAAATAGAAATATGGCGCGCGCCAATGTTTAAGTGGTTTTCACTGGAAAGTTCCCGCGCGGCTTTAACAACGTTTAGGTAATTTAACAAAGGCTCTCCCATGCCCATAAATACCACACTGGAAATACGCTCGCCGAGTTTTTCCTTGTGTAAATACTCAAACCACATGAGCACCTGGTCTGTGATTTCCTCTTGGGTCAAATCGCGCTTAAAACCCATTTTCCCCGTGGAGCAAAAACTACAGTGCAGCGCACAGCCCACCTGGCTAGACACACACACACTCCACGTATCTTGCGGTTTTAACAAAACGGTTTCAATTTGCAGACCGTCTTGCAGGGTAAGCAAGGCTTTGGCTACTTTGTCTTTTTGGGAAACGACAATTTTGCTGACCTTAAAACTTAAAATAGGGCAATCGTGCATAAGCCGGGTGCGTAAATCGGCCGGCAAGTTGGTGGCTTCGTCCCAAGACGAAATGCCTTTTTTAAACACCGCCTCTTGCACTTGTTTAATGCGGAAATTAGGCAGCCCGGCGGCTTTGATATATTCTTTAACGGTTTCAAAATTCATAGTTACCTATATTATACCTTAGTGTGGCAAGCGGCCGGCTAAAAATTCAGCCACCGGGCGGGTGTGCTTAATTTTGCTCAGCACAATTTTTATAGACCCTGTAAGCGGCACCGATAAAAAGGCCCCCGGTGCGCCCCACACAAGCGTCCAAAATACCAAAGAAGCAATTACCGCTGCGGGGTGCAAGTCCATATCTTCCCCTAAAAAACGCGGTTCTACCAGGTTGCCGATTACAAATTCAATCGCACTTAATAACCCAAGAACCACAAAGAAATTGCCACTCACCCCAAATTGCAAAAATAACACCGGGATAGGCAGTAACACCGCCGTAATAGAACCCACACTGGGAATAAAATTAAGTAAGAAAGCAAACAGCGCAAACACCAGGGCTAATTTCACGTGAAAGCTAAACAGCACTGTAGCCACCAACACGCCGGTAACCAAAGACGCCATCAACTTGACCGACAAATACACAGACACCGTAGCCAACATTTCTTTAATGGCCGGGTTGGTAATAGGCGGCGTATTTTTACTGCCGAAGAGAAAGAAAATCATAAACAGCAAAATAATTGTGAAATTAGACAAAAGCGAGAAAAGACGCCCGCCTAGATTGCGTACCCAGTCAAAAACAGGCAAATCGTGCAAGTAGTTTTCAATGACCGTTTTATCCACCGGGATACCGTAGCCCTGCAAGCGGTTTAACAGGTCCGACACGGTGGCAATTAAGTTTTGGCGGTACAAGTCGGCCCCTTTTAAGAAGTCCCCCACCGAATTTACCGAAAACGCCACCACGCCCACAAAGAAGGCCACAAATAATAAAATAGCCAACGTAAGTGCCAGCCATTTGGGAAACGAAAATTTATGCCGCAAAAACAGCGTCATTTGCGCCAAAATGGTGTATAGAAAAATGGAAATAATCAGCGGAATTAACAAGGCTTTGGTATAGACCAAAAAAGCCGTTACCACGCCCGCGGCAATAATGGTTAAGCAAACGGCACTCGCTTTGGAATAATAATACAATGGTTTATCTCTCATAGGTAGGCTCCCTGTTTTGCTCGGTTTTGCGGGCTAACTCCCGGGCCAAAAAAAGAATTTTACCCGTCAAACTGGCAATATCATTTTGGCAAGAGGTGAGTAGCCACACGTTTAGCTTAGCTGCCGTAAAGTTTTTGTATCGTTTGCAAAACGCGTCATATTCACTTACAAATTCATCACACGCGCCGGATAAGGCCTTGGCGCGGAGGTTAAGCCCTTTGGCGGCCAGGGCCAGTTCGCCGGTCCAATTTTTATCGGGGGTTTGACGAAACTGGATACGCAATTGCGCCCACGCCGGCTCTAGCGCGTCTAGCGTTTGGCGCAGGTGGGTTGTGTAGGTGTTAAATTCTTGTGCAAAGGACGTATCGCGCACTTCCATATTTTTGCGCAACTGTTGGGAAATTTGAAAGAGCCGGCGGCTAAAATCTTTAAGCGGCCCCGTTTGCTGCTGTATGAGCAGGCGCAGTTGGTCGCACTGTGAAGATATTTGCTCTAAAAGTTCGGACGTGTTCATAAAGGGAAAGAGAGGGTAAAAATAGAGCCAAGCCCCCGGTCCGACACGACGCTAATGGACCCATGGTGTAAATCTAAAATGCGTTGCACCATCGGTAGTCCTAACCCCCATCCGCTTACTTGCCCGGTAAAATAATCGTCCACCTGGTAGAAGGGCTCAAAAATGTTGGCTACATCCTGCGGGCGGATCCCCACCCCGTAATCGCGCACCGCTACCGAAATACTATCGCCGTGATTGGTAACTTGTACTTTAATAATTTTTTCCATTTTATTATTAAATTTAATGGCGTTAGCCAGTAGTTCCAAAATACACAGTTTCAGCATATCTGCGTTGGCGTTTAGCGTGAGCTGGGTGGAACAATCAATCTCAATAAAGGTCCCTTTTTTAATCCCGCCGGTTTGCTCGGCCGGGACGCCTTTTTCGTTACCTTCCTGGGCAATAGCTTTGGCGGCGCACTCCTTGATAATATTTTTTAGCACAACAGGGTGTTTTTCCAGGGTGTTTTCATCGGCACTGAGCACCTGGTTAAACGACATGAGCTTTTCCACCAGCAGCGACATCCGGCTCCCCTGTTTATGAATTTCCCCCAATGCCTTGGTGGTAAAAGGAGAAAACTTTTCCTTTTGCGCTTGCGACAGCACCGCCTCCGAATATCCGTTGATGATGGAAAGCGGCGTGCGCAATTTGTGGGAAATTAACGACAATGCCTTGGCAGACAGGGTATCATGCTCGTTCATAAAACTTCCTAAAATACAAAACGCAGTTGGGCGTAGAAAATATCGCGTTTGTTATCGTTATGCACGGTGCGCAAGTGGTTGTACGCCATATCACACATGGCCCATTGCGTCAGCGCAAATGTATTGCCCAGGATAAAAGAGTGGTCCGGGTCGGCCGTGTAAAACTCCCCAAAGCGGTAGCTTAAATACAACGTAGCCCGGCGGTCCGCCCACAAGCGGGTCAAACGGGCACCGGCGGTGTATTTGGGCAGTTCGTGCACAATATCATAGCTTTGCAAGAAAACAAGGTCTTGTTGGTCTAAAATACCGCGGAATTTTTGTACCCCGGTAATACCGTCGGGATATTGAAACGCCGTCCCAATGGCTTCAAAGCTAAAAGCACGGAAGAAATTTTTGTGTAGCCCCAACGTGTAAGCCGCTTGGGAGTAGTATTGGTCTTTGTAGCGGCCGCCGTCTAACCACAAATCCCCGCGTTGGCGGGCAAAAGCGGCCCCTAAATAAGCGTGGGAGTAAAGTTCATTTACCGCGTCATCTTCTAATGTTAAAATCAGTTTGCTAGAAACCCCAAAAGCCTCGTAGTCTTTTTGACTCTGCTCGCGTTTGGTTTTGTTTTTGAAATAATAAAACGGAGTCACGTTAAAAGAAACTAAATCACTGGAAAAACTAACGGGCAGTTTAACAGCATACACCGGTTTTTTAAAGGCGTCTTCGTCGGCAAATTTGCCTTCCACCCCTACGGACCAGTTTAACCCAAATTGCAACAAAGCACGCGCTTTAACTTGGTTAAAGTCGGACGAGCCGGTATATTCCGCTACGCCGGTTACTTCCCCGGCGGATACAAACAAGTGGGCAAAACCCAACAACACTGCTACGAGTAAGATTTTTTTCATATAAGATTATTTAACAAAATTTAGAGCAGTTGCGGTATATTTTTGTATAAGAAATTGCTTCTTTAATTTTGGTAAAATAAAAGCATGAAAAGATTTTTACTGCTATGTGTCTGTTTTGTGGCCTGTTACGCACAGGCGGCCCACGTCATCCGGGGCCCGTATTTGGAAAACCCCACCCCTACAGCTATGACGGTGCGTTGGCAAACCAGTGCACCGGCGGTGTCTTGGCTAGAATATGGGCCGGTGCCGCGGTGCAACCAAATTATGACGCTTACCCCGGCCGCCTACAATCACAAAGCCGTGCTTTACGGACTCGTACCTAACCAGGATTATTGCTACCACTTATATGTGGCTAACGCCGCCAAAGACGGTGTGCAAGAGCCCATTGACGGCACGTTCCGCACGTTGTTCTCCGCCGAACGTAAAGTGGTAACTTTCTTGGCCTTAGGTAACACCGGTAGTTTTACGGACGACCCGCAAGACCCGGCCAACCAAGCCCGGCAAAACATTGCTAATTTGATGGCTAACACAAAGGCCGATTTTGTGGTGCATACGGGGAATTTGACCCACAGCGGCTTAAATACCGACGCGGACGCGGAGCTTTTTAAACCGTTTGAGGAAGTGTTTAAAAACAAGCCCCTCCTCGTAGCCTTGGGGCCCAACGAGTACGGCCCGCAACGCGACAACCGCGACAGCAAACCCTTTTTACAAGCCAACTATTCCCGCTATCACGAAATGCCTTGGAGTAACGCTACCCCTAAGTATTACTATTTTGACACCGCCAATGTACGCTTTATTGTGCTAGATACCAACCTTGCCGAAGGGGCGGTGTGGGCGCCGGAAATCGGCGAAGAGTCCGCCCAAACCAAATGGCTTAAAACTACGCTAGGTAGTGCCGCGGATAAGTGGAAAATTGTCATTATGAACACGCCCGCTTATTCCACCGGGCCGCTAGGGCCTAGCCAGGAAGTAGCCAATGCGTGGACCAAAATTTTTGAAAACTACCGCGTACACTTAGTATTACAAGGCGGCGACGCGGATTATGAGCGCACGTTCCCCTGGCGCGAGGGAGAAACCCACCCGCGCGGGGTTACCTACGTAACCTTGGGTACGGCCGCCCCCACACCCAGCAAACGGGTGGCCAACGAACCTTATACCGCACGTTTTGTATCGGCCCGTCATTATGCGGTAGTCAATGTGGTGGACCGCAAACTAACCTTAACTGTGTATAGCGACACGGGCAAACAACTAGATAAACTGGAAATGTATTTATAAGCCTTTGATGACTTACACACCGCCCACATGTAATTATGTTACGTGTGGGCAGTTTTGTATATAGGCAAGGCTTACTGTGAATTTTAAAAAAGAGCGTCATCCCCGAGTGTTTCTATCGGGGATCTTCCACGCATTCGTTGTTTTTGTAGGCTTGCGTAAACAACAAGCGTTGAAGATTCCCGATACCGACTTTCGGGAATGACCCCCATAAATTCCCGAAGATGACAACTTTATTTAATTTTGTTACACTATAGGTACAATTTTTATCTGTTTTTGGAACCGTATGCAGAATACGGGTCACTCGTGTAGAGTTTCATGTCACTCCAAAATCAGCCGATAACCAGGTGCAACAGGACCGTACATCTTGTTGCGCCGAGTGTTTCCCGTCTTATGACGGGAAACTACGGCTGTTATGTGTACGGACAGTGACATGACTTACATATAGCAGCCGTCATTGATGGTACGTTTTCAAGGCAGACAAATTGCATATTAAACAGGAGAACGTACTATGGAACTAAAAAATACCCGGCGGGGTAATACGCAAATACAAAATGCTGTAAAAAATGCTGTAAATAAAAATCAGTGTCATTGCCGAGGGTTTCTATCGGGGATGACAGCTTTATATAACACCAATGGCTTTACGCTCATAGAGCTGTTGGTCGTCATCCTTATCATTGGTATTTTGGCGGCGGTGGCTGTGCCGCAATACCAAAAAGCCGTTTGGAAATCTCGTTTCATCCAAGCCAAAACTTTAGCCCAAACTATTGCCAACGCGCAAGAAGTTTATTTTTTAGCCAATGGGCAATATACTCAAACGATGGAAGATTTAGACGTTTCTCTCCCGGCATATACATCCAGTGCTTCCAGCAGTACCCAAACAACTTATTCTTATGATTGGGGAAATTGTAGTTTAAATAGCCAGCTTAGTAATGCACAAGTAAATTGCCGAATATTTAATCAAGGCAGTAACTTCCTAGGCTACCTCGTATATTTAAATCATAGTGATGGGGCTGGAACAAGATATTGTAAATCTTATGAAAATAATATTAGTGCAGCTATTTGCCGTAGTGATACAGGTTCGGCCACACACGTTGAAGGAGATAGTCAAGGCTGGCTTTATCAATAGTTATTCAAAAAACAGCCCGCCTTAAGAGCGGGCTATTCTTTTAGTACTGCTCGCAAGTACCCCGAGCGTAAGCTCGGGGAGTTTCATATAATTTTATTTCTTGGCGGCTTGTTCTTGGCGGACTTTTTCAAATAAGTTTTCCACCGTGGCACGTTGCAAAAACGCTTCCCACTCAGCCGGAGTCATTTCAAAGTCGTCCATGACAATATAAGAAATTTCTTGGGCGGCTTTTTTCATATCTTTTTTCTGTTTAAGATATTCGTTTTCCAACTCTACGTAGCGGCTGGCAATCGCATAGTCCGTTTCAGCCACCGTATAACCCGGTTTTTCGGGCGCGGCGGCTTGGGGTTGTGCTTGCAACGTGTTGGTGTCCGTAACCCCGGAAACGGTTTGCGTAGAGGCTTGCGTAGCGGCGGGCTCTACTGTGGCCGGTTGCTCGGCAGCGGGGGCCGGCTCTTGCGCCGGTGCGGGGGCCGTTTTTTCTGCAGGGACAGGCGCAGTTTTTTCCTGCGTACGCAACGGCTCGTCCCCGGTGGGGGTCAATAGTTCGCTATGATCTTGGTCTTTCGGAACAAAAGTGGGCATTTCTTCGCGCGCGTTGACGGCTTTGCCGCTCATCAGGTTGGAGCACGCGGACGGATTTACAATAAAGTAAATGCTCAAAATAATACAAATCAAAATAAGGGTTTTCAGTAACATTTTAATCATAAAGTTCTCCTGTGCTTATAGGATACAAAATTTTGGAAAATTTTACAGGGGCCCTTGGGCCCATGGGTGTCTAGGCCCTATTGGGGGCGTGTGCGCGGATTGGTTTGTAACTGGCGCACACTTTGCTGAAATTGGGGATTGGAAAAAATTTCGTTAATCTTGGCGGCAAATTCTTTATTACGCAAGTGTTTTTCTACCACTTTTACAATCTGCGGGTTTTCTTGCACCAGTTGCGCCAAATTTTGGGAGCTTAAATCGGCCAAGTTCTGCATTTGACCGTTGGTAGCGGCTTGCAAATCCTGGTTAAAGACTTTTAAATCGTTCTGAAAATCTTGCGTAATGGAAAACAAGGTTTCCTGAGCTTGCTCCCGCTGGGTGGCTTCGTCGGGCGCGGTATCTTCCATATAAATGGGCGGATATTGGGGCTGATAGCGTACCGGATTTTGCATGGGCTCCACCTGCGGGGCGGCTAATGAAATGGAGCGTTGCTGAAAAGAGAAAGGTTCTCCGTCGTTCGCGTCTACTTGTTGTTGGGCTTCTACGCGGTGTTGCCAGGCCTCATAGGTCCGGGCCGCCCCCATATATAAGAGGGCGGCTACAATTAACCCAATGAGTGCCTGGCTCAGTTTAGACATATTTATTTAACTTCTAACACTTCAATATCAAACACCAGTACCGAGTTGGCCGGAATCGGGCCCACCGGGCGGCTGCCGTAGGCCGTATCCGCTGGGCAGACTACTTTGGCGCGCGAACCGGGTTTCATCTGTTGCAAGGCCTTGGTCCAGCAAGGGATGACGTCTGTAAGACGGGTGGTAAAGGCTTGGTTGCGCTCGCGCGAGCTGTCAAACACCGTGCCGTCAATAAGCGTGCCCGTGTAATGCACGGTGGCCGAGCCGTCGGCCTTGGGGGCTTTTCCTTTGCCGGCTTTGGATAGTTTCATCATAGCACCGTTATCAAGCACCTTGACGCCTTTTTCTTTTTTGAAATCTTCCAAGTATTCTCGTTGGGAGGCTTCGCGCTTTTCGGAAATTAGGCGGGCATCCTCTTGGTATTTTTGAAGAATTTGCGGTTTATAGGCCTCAATATCCGTTTGCGAGGCTTTGCCAAGTAGACTATCGCGCATCCCCTGGGAAACGGCTTTATAGTCGTCCTCGTTATCTAAAATCAGTTGTTTTTTTAGATTATCCCCCAGTAAAAAACCCAAGGAATAGAGCATTTTGTTGCGTTCAGCCGGGTCATTAGCGGCCGGCGTAGTGGTTTGGGCTACGGCCCACAACGGCGCACAACATAACATCAGTAAGACTAATTTTTTCATACATCCTCCTATTTTGTTTTCAAATAATTTTCCAGGCGCGTAACAATTTGCTTGGCGGCTTGCTCGCCCACTGATTGCATACTGCGGCGCAACGAATCCGACAAGCGGCTGGTACCGGCGCGTTCATGCACGTTAAAGCGCGAGAACACAACCTCACGTTGCGTGTCCACCAAACTGACCGTTGCCCCGCTGGAACACCAAACCAGGCCGTCCACTTTTTTAGAGGAATAGTTATCTACTTCCGTGGTAATTTGCACAGAGAGCACTTGGTCCGGGTCGGTTTCGTCCACCACGCCTAACCCCATTTTATTAAGCGCATCCACCACGTAGGTAACTAGCACGTCGCTCTCTACGCCGCTTGTTTGGACCCCCACGAGTACGGCGGCCATTTTTTCTTTGAAAACATTTTTGTACGGGGCAAATGTATCGGGCATATAGCTAGCCCGGTTGGCTTGCAAAAATTGGTACGCGTCATTGAGGGCCAAACGGCGTTCCACAATCGGTTGCATTTGGTAAGCCACTTTTAAATCTGCTAACGGGTCTGCCGGCGTGGCAAATTGGCCCGCTAACCCGGCCAGTTGCGCGTCCGCCTGGTTGAGCAGCGGCACTAAGACATGGTTGGCTTCTTCGCGCGACAAAACAGCCAGCGCAAAGTAATGTTTCGCCTGGGCTTGTTTATCGCGCCAAACTTTTTCCACCTCGGCGTTGGCTATTAAGTCGTCCACCACGTCTTGCCCCGCCAGCGGAGTGTGTTGCAAAAGTTCTTGTTTCATTTTGGCCGTAGCATCCGCTGCCGCGGCCTCTTTAGTAGGGCCTTCCCCCGCCACTACGTAGTATTGGCCCGCATCATATCTAGACATTTGATAGCTGACCGTGTTTTTGTTGATCCCGCCGCACGCGGCTAAAGCGCAAGCGAGAAACACTAGTGTAATTTTTTTCATACGTTACCTCTTAATAAGCAGTCCGGTGGTGTAGGAAAACACGCCCCCCCTTGGGAACTGCCACATTTTCAAAAGTGTGTTGCCCTAAAACGGCACCGTTTTTGTCGGTAAGTTGCAAAGTAATATCTTGCGTGCCGGGTGCGACAAAGGCACGCGTCATGTAGATTTCGGCCGGTAAAGTAAACCATTGGCGGGTGTCGGCTTTTTCGGTAGCGGCCCCTAAGAGGCTAACCGCCATTTCGGCCAGCCACCCGGCAGAGCCCCACTCTTTTCCCTCTTTGGACGATCCGTCCACCGCGTGGCGTGCTTGCACGGCGGCCACCCGCTTGAGTACCGCACGCGTAGCGAGCCGGAACCAAATACCGGGCAACTTTTCGCGTAAATCTTGCTCCATCAGTTCAGCCACGTCCGCCACTTTTTGCAGGGCAAAGCGTTGCCCGTTGACGGCCACATAAGAACCTGTAATCAGATACGGCTGCGGCTCCACCACCGGGTAAGCAATGGTAACGGCAGAGCCCGTAAGCCCGGCACGCAGGGCGTTTTGAACTTCCGGCGAAATGGCTTCCCCCTCCACCGGGGAGTCGGCCATGGACATCAGTTTATGCCACGACACTTGCATGGTTTGGCTTTTTTTAAGCGGCACTTGGCCCACGTAGTGCACCACTATCACTTCCCCGTAATTTTTCCAATCTGCGGGAACGGGAAAATTGGGTTTACTCCACCCGCGTTTTTCGTACGCTTTTAATGCGTTGGTACGCGCAATGCGGGCGTCGGAAAGTTCGCCGGTGGACTCAAAAATAACACTGGCCATATACTGCACAAAGGGGTCATCATTATAACCGTGCTTTTTGTCCCCGCGCAAATGGTCCAAGAAAAACACCGCCTTGCGCGCTTCTACACCCGCCGACATCACATCCTTTTGTTGCAAAAAGTTCATAGCCCGGTAAAAAAAGGTAAGGGCTGTTTCGTAATTAGCGGCGTAGTAGGGGGTGGTTAAATCGTTCACCAGTACGCGCGAGGCAGAGGCCGACACACTTTTGGTGTAAGAGTCCGTAATATGCTGTTGGGCGGCGGCTAAAAGCAGGTCACTCTCCGGCGCGTTTTGCGCGTCGTGCAAGAGGGTAGCGCGGTCCAAATCGTAAAGTAGTTCGTCGCGCGCGCCGTAACTACTTTTGGCTTTTTCTTTGACGTAATCGGCCGCTTGTTCAAAATTGCCTTGGGCAGCTAGTTTATTTACCTGATATTTATAACGCAAAGAAGGCGCCCCGCAGGCGGAGCACAACACAACCGCACACACCGCTAGAAGCGCCTTGTTTTGCATAATTAGAACGAAACTTTACTGCGTTTTACGTATTTTTTAATTTGTTTTTGACCGTTCCACACAATTTGGTTCGTTTCAATGTTGATAAGTTTTAGGTTGGCTTGGTAAAACACCACCGCTTTGCTGCCGGCTTGGTCGGCTACGCTTTGCAGTACACCGCTAAGCATAAAGTCCGCCCCTACTTCTTGCCCAAAGGCTTTGCGGGTAGCTTCGCTGGCAAATTCGTCTTGCTCCAAGCGTTCGTTGCGCACTTCGCCGCGTTCGTCTTTGGAGGCCACAAATTCTACTTTGCCCGAGTTAATTAACGCGCGTTGCATTTCTTCTACAAATACACCCGTGTTAATATGTTCCATGGTTTTGTTGGTAACCGTGCCCACAATCACCACCGGTTCTTTGCCTTTGCGGGCGAGAAACTTGGTATACCAACCGCTGTTTAGACAGTCGGTAATCATTTCTTGGGCAACCATTTGGGCGTCGGTATCGTTCCAACCGCCGCTGACGTCCTTAACCAGGTTGGTTTCAATGCGCGTTACTTTGGGCGCACAAGCAAACACCAACGGCAGAGCGAGTAAAGCTACAAGTAGTTTTTTCATAATTTCTCCTTTCTAAAAAACTTACACTTTATTGTAACAAATTAAAGGTACTTTTTATTGCATACGGGCACATAAATCTTGGCCGGCCCAGTCCTGCTCGGGGTGGTTGCAGGTAACGCTGCCTTGCGCGATATCTACTTCCAACCACACGGGCAGCTGTTTGTGCGAAATGCGGATCAGGCCGCCCTCTTGCAACTGGTATATATATTCGTGGCAATCTAAGTGCGGGCCTTGGCCGTTACTTACCATGGGGCAAGGCAACGAAACCCCCAGTTGGCTAAACAGTGCCGTATAATGACCGTGCTGTTGCTGATAGGTCCCCTCGGCAAAAGCCAAAGCGCGGCCCAGTTCGGCCGCTTGACTGAGGTGTTTGCCGTTGCGGTGCTTGGCATACTGCGGCCAAGAAAGCGCAAAACAAAACGCAAAGAAAATAAAGATAGCTAAAATGGTACGGTAAATAGACCCTTTTTGGGAATGAAGCATAGTTCCTCCTTATAAAAAAATCCAAAGCAGTACAAAATAAATCGCCATTAGCACCAGCCCGGTAGGGACGGCAATGGCGGCCCACTCACGGCTTTTGATGCCTAATTTTTCAGCCGCCACAATGTTGGGCAAGTTGCCTTGCACCAGCATACTGCCAAAGGCCGCTAGTCCAATTACCATATAGATAAGGTCCGTGTGAGAAATAGCAGGTACAATTTCGATAGCGGCCAAGGTAGCATTATCAATAATCACGGAAACCGCATTCGCCAAAAAAAGCACTTTGCCCCCCAAGTGGGTAATGGTACTTTGCGCCAAGGGCCGTAGCCCGGTACTAATAAGGGTAAGGGCCGCCACAAACATATAGATGTGCAAGGTACGGCGCAAAATGGAAGTGTAGGTTTCTTTATCTTCGCGGATGTGCATTTGCATCGTAGTCCCGGCGTGACGCGCGGCAAACCCGGCCGCCACGCTAAGCCCGCAGATACCGGGGAAAATCCACCCGAAAAAATTGCGCAGTAAAAAGAAAAAATCCGCGTTGTGCGGCGGCACGGAAAGGGCGTTGTTAATAACCAGCCCCATGGGTTCAGCTAGCGGGGTAAGCACCGCCCCTAACCCAATGGCATAACAGGCAAAAACGGTAATTTTGACGTTTGTGTCGTGCCCTAAATTGACTACTTGCAGTACTTCCGCCAACACTAACGCAGCCACCGTTACACTGACCATAGAAGAGGTCATCCCCAGTAACAAAACTAATAACGCAAAACTATAGCGCGGCTCCAGCGCGCGGAAAAACGCAAATAACACCCGGAAAATATAACGCGAATAATTATTAAAAATAACACTGACTACCACTACAATAAATGACACATACACCGGGGAGGCCAGCGTTTTACGCACCAGTTCCCCACTCCATAGGCCGCTAATGGTAACCGCGGCGGCGCCAACCGCCAGTAAAAACAGCTCCAGGTGGCTTTCCGCCCAACGCCAGGTAAGCGGCAAAACGAGCAAATGTAGTGCCACTAATCCCAGCAGCAAATTCATCCATAACGGAACTTGTGTTGCAACCGTTTCCATGGTTATATTTTAGCAAAATAAATGCATTGAGCCCAAGTTGGCTTTTTTAGTACAATATAGGGGAAGTTGTAAGAATTTAGTAAGGAGAAACCCATGAAAAAAGTATTATTTGCTGTATTCGCGGTTGCGATGACGATGTCTTGGCCGACTGACGCCAACGCCGCCGACACTTGCACCTGCGCCGCTACGGATGTAGCCTGCGTCAATAATTGCACGTTAGCCAAAGTAAACGCTTTCAAACAAAGCGTACAAGCCAAACGCGCCGAACTGACCAGCAACGCCCAAGCCAAAGCGAACGCCAAAGCCAAAGAAAATGCAAAAGCTCAAGCCAAAGCGCAAGCGAAAGCCGCCAAAGAACAAGCCAAAGCCGAAGCGAAGGCTGCCAAAGCCCAATTAAAAGAGCAAGCGGCCGCCCAAAAAGCAGCTGCTAAAGCCAACGCCGAAGACGCCAAAGCCTTAGCCAAACAAGCCAAGACCGAAGCCAAAGCGCAGGCCAAAGCTCAAAAAGAAGCCGCTAAAGCCCAAAAAGCGCAGGCCAAACAAGCTGCCAAAGAAGCGAAAGCCGCTTTAAAAGCTGAAAAACAAGCCTGGAAAAACTTGGCTAAATAAGTCGTTGTATTTACAAAGTAACCCCCGGTACAAACCGGGGGTTTTTACATATAGGCCGCCAGAAATTCCCTCCAACGGCTCCTATTACACGCACATTTTCTCTTCCTGTTTTATGGCTTTATTTTTTGTCAGGTAAAACCTGACCTACACTTTTTTAAATACCTAAATCCTTTTATATCACGTCTTTACTAACGGGATATATCCCCCCCTCATCCGGGCAAGAAAAATCGTACCCCAAAAAAACAAGTCAAGTAGGGGGCACTAAAAACGCTTTTACAAAAAAGAAAACTCCCCGCTAACGCGAGGAGTTTTTGCTTTCCAACAAAACGTGTCAATTACGGACGGTTGGTAAAATAGACAGGCGTTTGGGCCTTATCTTTGGCTTTGGCGGAAATTTTGTACACATCCCCCTTGACGCCAATTTTAAGGCTGCCCCGCCCCGTGGAAAGTACTTGGCGCATATCACGCTGGAATTGCACCGGGTCCCCCGATAACAAAGCTAAGCGTAAAATATCATTGGTATATTGCCCGTAACGGATACGGTGGCCTTCTTCCAACACGGCAATGTTTTGCAGAAAATCTTGGGCTTGACGCACTTTGTATTTATCTTGCCAATTGCGTCCGCCAAAAGATTGATACAAGGAACTGGCAAATAACACAAGTAGCAGTGCCCCTAAGCCGCGAAGGGCCCACGTTTCCCACCAAGCGCGTTCGCGCAGTTGCACCACGGCACTACCGCCAAAAATATCGTGTAACGTGCGTTTGCGGTCATCCACAAACGCTAACACAAATCCACCAAAAAATAATAACGCGCTTACGTAATACCCCACGGCACGCATAAACGCACGGGGCAAGGAAATGGGCCCGCTCAAATCTTTTTTAACCACCGCAATACCGACTAAATTTTTGCCAAGTGTTACGCGCCCATTACTAGAGAAAATAGTTTCATACAAAATAAATACAGCGTTAATGGCCACCACCATACCAATCAGCTGCCACATTTCCAGGGAAGGCCCCAGCCATTTGCAAATCAGCCAGCTAAGCCCTTTTAGCGGCAAGAAAATAATACCGTAATCAATGGCAAGGGCTACAAAACGCTCGGTAATAGAGGCATATTCTACCGCGGGTTGCGCCGTTGTTTGGGCAACCCCTGGGGAGGGTGTTTCTTCCATAATGTTAATGCGGTTTTCTTCACTCATAGTTTCTCCGTTACCTTATTATAACAAGTTTTTAGCTAAATTCCCCGGTCCATTTCTTCCAACGCGGCAATGCGTTTGGCAATGGGCGGATGCGTGGCCCATATACCGCTTAACCACGAAAATAAATTTTGTTTTTCCAGTGGATTTTCAATGCACAGGGCCGCCATACTGGCGCGTTTGTCTAACGCTTCCACGCGGCTATCCTGCGAAATTTTACGTAACGCACTGGCCAGTGCCCGCGGATTGCGCGTCATCAACGCGCCAGTGGCATCGGCCAAATACTCGCGCTTGCGCGAAATAGCCAAACGGATGAGCGGCGCAAATAAAAGACCGTAAATCCAAAAAAGAATCCCTAACACAATAAATAACAAAGCCCCGTCATTTTTGCTACGGCGGCGCGTGGAAAAAGCGATACGGAAACAAAACTCCCCGGCAAACGTAAAGAAAGAAATGCCCGCCACCGTAATAAGCATTAGGCGGATATCGCGGTTTTCTATGTGGGCCAGTTCATGCGAAATAACCCCCTCCAGTTCCGCGCGGTCCAACTTTTGCACAATGCCTTTGGTAAGGGCCAAGGAAGCGTGTTGCGGGTCCCGCCCGGTAGCAAAGGCGTTTAAGGATTCGTCGTCCATAATATAAATGCGGGGTAAGGGGAGCCCGCGGCTTAGGCACAAATTTTCCACCAGGCGGTAGATTTCGGGCTGGTCGGCCCGGGAAATGGGGATGGCGTCGGCACTGTTTAGTAAAATGTGGTCCCCGGTAAAGTACGAAACCGCCATCCAAATAGAAGCCAAAATCCAACAAACCGTTGCAAAGGCCAGCGAAACCACCCCGGCTTCCACCAAAGCCGCCTGCGTGCGCGAAAGTGTATGGCCGTTATAAACCATTTGCCAGGCTTCGGCTTGAGGCTCGCCACACCAGTACTACAGGCCCCCAATCACCAGGGCCGTAAGTACGGCAAACGCCACCGGGAAGAGTAACACTAGCATCCACGTGCGGCGTTTGTTGTCGGCAATATGTTGGTAAGTGGTAGCCACGTTTAAAATTCCACTTTCACGGGCTGACGCGCGGCTTGTTCATCCGCGGCTAATTCAAAAAGCGGCTGCTCTGTAAAGTGGAAAAAACCTGCTATTACATTAGCCGGGAATTGCTGAATTTTAGTATTAAAAGCCATGACGTTGCCGTTATAGAAACGGCGCGAAGCCTGGATTTTGTCTTCCGTGTCGCGCAGTTCGCGTTGCAGTTCCAAAAAGTTGGTATTGGCTTTTAAGTCCGGGTAGCTTTCACTTAACGCAAAAAGCGATTTTAACGCGCCGGAAAGTTCCCCCTCTGCCTTGGCTACTTGGGCCACGTTTTGACCTTGGTCAAAGGCACTGTTACGCGCGGCAATAATTTTTTCAAGCGTTTCACTTTCATACTTGGCGTACCCTTTTACGGTGGAGAGCAAGTTGGGAATCATATCAAAGCGGCGTTTAAGCTGCACCTCAATATCGCTCCACGCTTCTTTTACCTGGTTGCGCATACGCACCAGGGAGTTATACAGCCCCATCACGTAAAACACTAGTACAGCGACTACAATAACAGCTACGATAAGTCCACTCATTTTACCTCCTCCAAGTTTTCTTTTTGATTATGATATACCCCATAGCGCGACGTTTCATACAACCCATGTGCAAGCGCCTTCATATGGGCAAAACGTTGCGGCTCTTTGGCCGACAAATCTTCGCGGAAGTTTTCTTCCATAAATTTGTATAGTCCCTCTTTATCGGCTTGGCTGTGGTAATAATACTCCCCTTGCACAAACCCAATAGGCGAGGGCGTATCCGCCCACCCATAAATCAAGGCACCGGGCTCGGCATCCGCATTCGTGGTTAGTACGTCACGCCCGATAGCGCGCGTTTTATACCCGCGGCCTAAAAGCCCCATGGCAATCGGGAAAATATCCACTTGGCTGGCGGTTTTATCAATACGCTTGGCTTCTTGAATGGGGCCCCCTGCAATAATCAGCGGAATCCAGTGGTTAATCAGGTTTAACTCCACAGCTCCGCGGGGCATATTTTCCGACTGAGGAGCGGCTAAACCGTGGTCCCCAAAGATAAAGAATAATGTATTTTTATAATAGGGTTCTTTCTCGGCCAGTTTAAAAAATTCGCGCAACGCATGGTCGGAAAACCGCAGCGAATTATATTCGGCTACGCTTACAAAACTGCGTTTATGGGCCAAATCCTCGCCAATATCCACGGTTTGAAAGCCGGCGTTATCTTCGGGGATCGTATAGGGGCGGTGATAGCCGGCCGTTTGGATAATGGCAAAGAACGGTTTCTTTTCTTCTTGTTGTTCTTTAGCAAGCACGCGGTTGGCTTCGCGGAATAGGTCCAGGTCCGAGATTCCCCACACGTCGTTGCGGTGTTCGTGTTCAAACTTTCCTTCTTCGTACATGTGGATATTATCCATATTGTGCTCTAACACGCCGCGGATGTTTCCCCAGTTAGCACTGCCGCCGATAAAATAGTATTTTTCGTAATCTTTAAGAGCATTGACAATCACGTGTTGGTCCACAATCAGCGGATTGCGCGAGCTAGTTTTAAAAGACGTTACGTCCGGCATATTGGTAACCGTAGCAAACACCGCACGCGCCGTGGCGGAAGTGGGCGAGAAAAAGCGCGTAAACAAAATGGATTTATCTGCCAGTTCGCGCACAAAAGGGGTGGGGTCTAAGTCCGGGTTGGTAAACGAAATTTTGTTCCACGCCAAGGACTCCATAAAAATAATCACCACGTTATAATCGTGCTGGGCTGACGGGGCCGCATCCGGCACGGTGCGGTCAAAACTGAGTGTTTCGCGGTTGGGATTTTGCACCTGCAAAAATTTGGAAACCTCGTCATAATACAAGCGGGTTTTGTCTTCATCAAAACTGTCTAATTTCACAAAACGGGCCGTATCAAACAAATTAAGCACCGGGTTTAGTGTTAAGTTGCAAATAAAATGGTTGGTAGAGTGATAAGCGTTACTCCAACGCAAGGGATATTGGCTTAGTTTACCAAACCCTAGGCCGCCGGCAATCAGTAAACTTACTAAAAACCACCCCAGTTTGCCTTTCCAGCGGTAAGGGTCCGGTTGGGCAAAGCCTTTATCAATAAGGCGCGTTACCAAATAAGCACTGCCTACTACACATAAAATAAGAGCCAGTACCGCCCACACTAAGGGATAAGTTTGCCAGGCCATTTGCAAGGAAATAAGCGGGTTTTCACTATACTTAAAAATGGAATAGTTAATACGCATGGCAATATAGGCGTAGTGGGCAAAATCGGCAAAGTACACCAAAAGAACGGTGGCTTCCAACAGGCCGCATAAAGCCGCTATAAATTTGCGGATGTAGAGAGCCCCCTTCCAAAACGCGCACACCGTTAAATAAGCCCCTAGCGGGATAGACAAAAAAGCGGCTAGGCGGAAATCAAACTTAGCCCCAATGTAAAAAGTGGTCCACAGTTCGTGGTAATGGGCCGCGGGTAATGCGGCGTGGAACACCCCTAAAAAAATCACACGGAAAATACCAAACACCAGCCAGTTAGCCAGGAAAAACGTAAAATAGGCTTTTACCCAACCGGGGACAATTTGTTTTTTCATGAAAGCGCCTCAACTAGTAAGATACATATATTTTACATTATTTACATAGCAAGCGCGGTGGAGATTGCCAATAACAACATAAAGAAACAACAACTAATTTGCCTGAAATCTCCTTAAATAAAGCGCAAACTTTTTTGGTAAATTTTATTATAATGGGAGTGTAATTATCCCAAGCTAAAAGGAGAACATCTATGTGGTATGGTATTTCTTCCCTGCGGCCGTTTGAACAGGTTGCGCTATTTGGCGTACTGGCTATTGCGGTAGCGGGGCTGTTGTATGCATGGTTCTTGCGCCGCCAAGTCATGCGCGAGGACGCCGGCACTCCCCACATGCAAGCGGTGTGGGGTGCTATTCGCGAGGGGGCCAACGCCTACCTCAAACGGCAACTTAAAACCATTTTGCCGCTGATTGGGTTACTCACCGTGTGTTTATTTTTATCGGTTTACATTGTACCCGTATCGCAAGACTCCCTGGAACGCTTTGCTGGGTTAGATGCTAGCACCGTCAAACTGATTGCCGCGTTTGGGCGCGCGGGTGCGTTTATTTTAGGGGCGGTGTTTTCGCTACTGGTAGGGCAATTAGGGATGCGTATTGCGGTGGATGCCAACGTACGTGTGGCGGCCGCATCTAAACGCAGTTTTGGCGACGCACTGCGCATTGCCTACCGCGCGGGCACTGTAACCGGGATGCTCACGGACGGGCTGGGGCTTTTTGGCGGCACGATTATTTTTATTATTTTTGGCATTGCCGCACCGGACGCCCTCTTGGGCTTTGGTTTTGGCGGCACGTTGCTCGCGCTATTTATGCGTGTAGGCGGCGGCATTTACACCAAAGCCGCGGACGTAGGGGCGGACCTGGTCGGCAAAGTAGAGGCCGGCATTCCCGAAGATGACCCGCGCAACCCTGCCGTCGTGGCGGACCTGGTAGGCGACAACGTGGGCGACTGCGCCGGGATGGCCGCGGATATTTTTGAGTCGTATGAAGTAACCATTGTGTCCGGCCTAATTTTAGGCATTGGGCTGTGGCGTTTGACCGGGCACCACGAGTGGATTGTCTATCCGCTTTTAGTGCGCGGCATTGGGGTCCTCTGCTCCATTATCGGCACCTACGCCGTCAAAGATTCCAAACGCTCTGCCGGAAACGCCATGAAAGCTATTTTCAAAGGCTACTCCATTTCCGCCGCTATTTCCGTAGCTATTTTTGGGATACTGGCTTACTTTTATATGTGCCAAGTGCCCGGCGGTTGGTGGCGTCCGTTTGCGGCTACCACCATTGGCATTATTTTGGCCATAGGTATTGACCGCCTTACGGAGTATTTCACGGGCACGGAAAACAAACCCGTGCAAGAAGTTAAAAAATCCACCGCTACCGGCTCCGCTACGACTATTTTATCCGGTATTGCCGTGGGGTTTGAGTCTGCCGTGTGGACCACGCTCGTGATTGCGGCGTCTATCTTCTGCTCGGTCGTCATTTTTGGCACGATTGACGGCCTAAGCCCGGTGGAAAAGTTCAACTTTATCCTCTATGGTGTAGCTATGACCGGCATTGGCATGCTTACCTTAACGGGGAATAACGTGGCGATGGACTCCTTTGGCCCCATTGCCGATAACGCCAACGGCATTGGCGAAATGGCCTGGCACGGACAGGACGACGCGGAAACTAAAAAAGCCCGCCAAATCATGGCCGATTTGGACGGCGTTGGCAACACCACCAAAGCCATTACCAAAGGCGTAGCGATTGGCTCTGCCGTCATTGCGGCCGTGTCTTTATTTGCCTCCTACATGGTGGACGTGAGCAACGTGCAACGCTTGTTAAACGAGGCCTGGGCCGCCGCCGGGAAAGAACAGGCCTTAACGCTCCTAAGCGAGGTAGGCATTGTGGTTTCTAACCCGGTGGTATTTGTGGGGATGCTTATTGGCGGGGCCCTGCCGTGGTTGTTCTCGTCTTTTGCCATTAACGCTGTAAGCCGCGCCGCCGCGCTTATCGTGCAAGAGGTACGCCGCCAATTTAAAGGGGGCGTCCTTGCAGGCAACGCCAAACCGGATTATACGCGCGCGGTAAACATTTCTACCGTAGCCGCCCAAAAGGAACTCATCATTTTGGCACTCTTGGGGATTATTTCCCCGGTGGTCGTGGGGCTTACGTTTGGCGTGGAAGCGTTAGGCGGATTTTTAGCCGGGATTATTGTGTCCGGCCAACTCCTGGCCGTGTTTATGTCCAACGCCGGGGGCGCATGGGATAACGCCAAAAAAGTGGTAGAAGACGAGCCGAGTGACATTGCCGCCAACACGGGCAAAGGCTCCGAACGCCACAAAGCCAGTGTAGTGGGCGACACGGTCGGCGACCCCTTAAAAGATACTGCCGGCCCGGCCGTGAATCCGTTAATTAAGGTAGTCAATATGGTGGCTGTGATTGTAGCGCCGATTATTGTGAACTATCACAACGATTTTACCCCCCTGGGCAAAATCGGTTGGTGTGTAGTGATTGTGTTACTGGCGGTACTAAGTTGGGCCATTATGACGAGCAAAAAACCCGCGCAAGACGTGACGAAATAAAAAATGAAAGAATCCCTAGGCTTAATAATTTGAGCCTAGGGATTTTTTAGTAAAGGTAACTATTCACAGCATTCACATAGGAAAACACAGCTCCACTTCGTATAGGAGTTTTGTTTCCTGTTTCTTGTTGACAAACTTTTTCAGCAGAACTTTCCGGAACTGCAAAACAATTATTTGCCCCTGACGCTATTCCAATGGTTGGCAAATTGCTGGACATGTGTTGAAAAAAATGTGTATAACCTATTTGCCCCTTAGTATCAAAACAAGTGATATTTGCATACGAATCATGCTGCAAATAACATAAACCCCAAGGATACTGTAAAAGTTCATGATTACTTTGGGAAGATGTAGAAAGTGGAGTAGGAAACTCTATTTCTAACTCTTCTACAGAAGAAGGATAAATTCCATTAGCCAAATAATATATTTCTGCTCCCTTAGATATATTGTGTGACAACAACTTAAGTTGCGCTAATTGACTTTTTGCAACTACCTTTTGATATTGCGGCACTGCCACCGCCGCCAAGATACCAATAATTAACACCACTACTAATAGCTCAATAAGGGTAAAGCCATAGACCGTTGTTAAATAAGGATATTGCCGAACTTGTTTCGGCATCTTCAACGCCTGTTGTTGCGGGCTTTGTTGCGTAACGGTCTGCGTGGAAGACCCTGAAACAAGTTCAGGGATATTTCTTGAATTATTTTTTATTGCTTTTTGCGTGAGTCCCCGCCGGGTGTGTTGGTGTGTCATATACACTCCTTTTTTGTTTAATTTCAATTTGTCCTGTTTGGAGTGCATACAAAAACGGCTGTGATGTTTAGGCACTACTGAACAATACCCAAACAAAAAGCCGTGGCCTGCCGTATAAAACGACATACACTCAGCATAAAACAACAGGTTTCGAAGGTCTGTTATCTTATACCTCAAACGACTATTTTTGGAGTTCAGTAGTGTTTGGTTTTTCCAAACATTCCGTATTCTGCATACGGTTCCAAAACAGATTAAATTGTACCTATATTATAGCAAAACCTAAAAAGATTGCTTCTAATCAATTTTTGTGCTTTACAAAGGGTAAAATCTTGTTATAATGAGGTTATATTCTTTTCAAAAGGAGGGGTCTATGGTAAATACACAACGTCCACCTAAGACATTTATGCAAATTATGTATATGTGCTTAGGCTTTTTTGGTATCCAGTTTGGCTGGGCACTGCAAATGGGAAATATGAGTGCTATTTATTCGCGCTTAGGAGCCAGCGAAGAACAAATCCCTATGCTATGGTTGGCCGCACCCGTTACCGGGCTTTTAGTACAACCCTTAGTAGGCTATTTTAGCGACCGCACCTGGAACCGTTTAGGTCGGCGGCGCCCGTATTTTTTAGGCGGGGCCATTTTCTCTATGATTGCGCTATTTTTAATGCCGCAGGCCACCGCTATTTGGATGGCAGTTATTGCGCTGTGGTTGTTAGACACGTCCGTCAACGTAAGCATGGAGCCGTTCCGCGCATTTGTGGGGGACATCTTACCCGAACAGCAACGCAAAACCGGCTACGCTATGCAAAGCGTAATGATTGGCGCGGGGGCGGTAATTGCCTCTTTCCTGCCACAAATTTTAACGTATTTCGGCGTTAGTACCGAGGCCCCCCTGGGTCATATCCCGGCCACGGTGCGCTACTCCTTTTATATTGGCGCGGTAGTGCTATTTGTAGCTATTTTAGCCACTGTTGTTACCACACCGGAATATCCGCCCGCTAATATGGAAGAATTTAGAGCCTTACAAAAAAAATCCGTCAGCCCGCTGCACTCCTTACAAGAAATGTGGCAAGCCATGATTTCTATGCCGCAAACCATGCGCCGCTTGGCGGTAGTCCAGTTCTTTACGTGGGCCGCATTTATGGTGATGTGGGTGTATTTTACCCCCGGTATTGCCAGCGGGGTGTTCCACGCCACGCCCGGTACCCCCGCCTATGAAACGGCCGCCAGCTGGGGCAGTAGCTGCTTTGGTATTTACAACGGGGTAGCCTTTGTGTTTGCCTTTGCGCTGTTGTGGTTAACCACCAAATTTTCTGCCAAAATTATCCACATTGTGTGTCTAACCATTGGCGGGCTAGGGTTAGCCAGTTTAGGACTTACCCTTTTTGGCGTACAATTTAGTAAAATGAGTTTAATCATCCCCATGGTGTGTATTGGGATTGCCTGGAGCAGTATTTTGTCGATGCCGTACGCGATGCTTTCCAACTCGCTTCCGGCGGACAAAATGGGGTTTTACATGGGCGTGTTTAACTTCTTTATTGTTATTCCGCAAATCTGTGTAAACCTGTTCTTCGGCCCGTTTATGAAACATATGTTGGGCGGCAGTGCCATTGCAGCCGTTGGGGTAGGCGGGATTAGCTTGCTAATTGCTGCCGCTTTTACCGTGTGGGTAAAAGAACATCAAGCCGTGCAACAAGGGTAACGAGATGAAACTGTCTTTTCAAATTAACTATAAAACGGTATGGGGCGAAACGCTCCATGCCGTTTTGTATCGCGCGCATGCCGCCGCAAACGAAAATAAAATTAACATTCCCCTCTCCACCAAAGACGGACAAACCTGGACCGGGCATATTCTCTTAGAATTTAACCAACCGCTTGCCATGGCGTACCACTACGAAGTACGCCACAACGGCACGCCTACGCGCCGCGAATGGCAACTCATTCCCCGCATTTTGCCCGTGGACCCCAAGGTGCAAGAATATACCTTGCAAGATACGTGGCGGGATTTACCGCGCGAGTCGTGGCTATATACGTCTGCTATTACCGACGTGTTCCGCGCCCGTATCCGCAAACCCAACAAACCATTTTCTTTATGTAACCGCACGCTGGTACTGCGCGCCCAAGCCGCGCAACTGACGCAAGACCAAACCTTGTATGTGTGTGGAAGCTCGGCCGCGCTAGGCAACTGGAACCCGGACCAAGCCGTGGCACTCACAGAAACCGAACCCAACGAGTGGGACGTATCCCTGGATATTGATAAACTGCCCGCACACCTGGAATATAAGTTTTTGATTAAAACCCAAGACAAAGTTTTGTGGGAAGACGGAGCCAACCGCACGCTTGCGGTTCCCCAAGTGGAAAACCAACACGTCCACGTATTAGAAGGCCTGCGCCCGCACTTTAAGGACGCCCCCAATTTCCGCGCAAGCGGGGTGGTGGTGCCGGTATTTTCTTTACGCCGGGAACATGGTTGGGGCGCCGGCGACTTTGGCGACTTAAAAGCCCTTACAGATTGGGCCCACGCCACGGGGCAAAAAGTCATTCAGCTGCTTCCTGTAAACGACACCAACCTTACGCAAACTTGGCAGGATTCGTACCCTTACAATGCCGTGTCTGTGTATGCGTTACATCCCATTTACGTAAACGCAGATGCGTTGCCGGCCGCTGATAAAAAAGCGAACAAAAAATTTGAAAAAGAACGCGAAAAATTAAACAAGCAACCGCAAGTGGACTATGAAGCCGTGTTAAAACTAAAACTGGAACGCTTGCAATATGCGTTTGAAAACGGCGGCAAACACGAACTGGCTACGGCAGCGTTCCGTCAATTTTTTGCTTCCAACGTACACTGGTTGCCCGCGTATGCTATGTTTTGCGTACTGCGCGATAAATACCAAACCGCGCAGTTTAATACCTGGCCGCACGGTGCTAAATTTTCTTACGAAGACCTGGTACAATTCTGCGCGTCCACTTCGCCAGAATACGCCAAAGTCTGCTTTTGGTACTACGTGCAATTTGTGCTGCACACCCAGCTTTTAGAAGTGGCCCACTATGCACGTGCCCACCAAGTCATTTTAAAAGGCGATATTCCGATAGGAATTTCCCCCTGCAGTGTAGAAGCGTGGATGGAACCCACGCTATTCCATTTAAACGCACAAGCCGGGGCCCCGCCGGATGATTTCTCGGCCACCGGGCAAAATTGGGGATTCCCCACGTATAACTGGGACGAAATGGCCAAAGATGGTTACCGTTGGTGGATGCACCGGTTTACGCACATGGCCAACTATTTTGATGCCTACCGCATTGACCACATTTTGGGGTTCTTCCGCATTTGGCAAATTCCTACCCATAGCGTAGAAGGGTTACTGGGGCAGTTCTCCCCCGCCTTGCCGCTAAGCAAAGCGGAAATCGCCTCCTTTGGTCTTACGTTTAAGCCGGAATTTTTACGTCCCCTCATTACCAACGAATACTTGGAAGAAAAACTAGGGGACCTGGCGGACAAAGCCAAAAAGAAATTCTTAGCACAAAATGAAGACGGTACTTACCGTTTACGCGACGAATTTGCCACCCAACGCCAAGTGGAAGCGGCGTTTGCGGGCCAAACAAGCACCGACGACGTACGCCTAAAAGAAGGGCTGTATGGCTTAATTTCTAACGTGCTTTTTGTGCCAGATGCCAAAGACGCGGAGAAATTCCACCCGCGTATTGCCGCGCTGACAGACGGCTACTTTAAGACGTTGTCCGCACAAGACCAAAAAGCATTTACGGCCTTGTATAATGATTTCTTTTTCCACCGCCATAACGAGTTCTGGGGCCAAGAAGCCCTGGCTAAGCTCCCCGGCCTTACGCAAGCCACGCGCATGTTAGCGTGTGCGGAAGATTTAGGGATGATCCCGGCGTGTGTAAAACCCGTAATGGACAAATTACAACTCTTATCGTTAGAAATTCAGCGCATGCCCAAACAACTGGGCGCGCAATTTGACGATATTAAAAAATATCCGTACCTCTCCGTAGCTACGCCGTCCACGCACGATATGTCCGTGTTGCGCGCATGGTGGAAAGAGGACCCGGTACGCACCCAAAAATTCTACAACAAAGTGCTTGGCCAAAAAGGCAATGCGCCGGATGAAGCCAGTGTGGAAATTTGCACGCAGATTATCCGCATGCATTACCAAAGCCCTTCTATGCTTGCTTTAATTGGACTGCAGGACTTGACGGCTATGGACGAGAAGTTACGCGGCAACAACCCGGACGAAGAACGCATCAACGTGCCGGCTAACCCGCGCCATTACTGGCGCTACCGTATGCCTATGACGTTGGAAACGCTCCAAGGCGCCACGGACTTTAACACCAAGCTAAAGGAACTAATTGCACAAAGTGCGCGCTAAATGTAGCCCACGAAACAACTTAAAAACCCCCGGTCCCAAAACCGGGGGGGTTATTTATGGTAACACAAAATATCCACTGGCTCGAGCATCTTCCCGGGGATGAGGGCTCCCTCCCAAAGTTTTACAAATTTTTTCTCCACGGTTAGAAGAGGCCATACAGAGTCTTGCGTTATCGCTGAAATGAAACTCTATCTGGACATTTATAGAAGGGATTGGTTCCACATATATAGAAGGAGCAGGCGAAAAAAAGAGTGTAAAATTTCCACAGTGATAATTTGGACTAGTTCCCGTGCAATTCAATAAGGCAATGTCCAAATTCTCTAACTCTTCTGTATAATTCCCATTTGCTAAAAAGTATACTTTTTCTGCATCATAAATCGTTTTAGCAACCACAAAGGCTTGTGCCGTCCGGCTTTTATCCACCGCCAACTGATACTGTGGCACGGCCACCGCCGCCAATATGCCAATAATTAGTACAACAACCAACAGCTCTATAAGCGTAAACGCTTGTTTATTTTTCATTTTATTCTCCCATTTCTATTTACTGTCATCCTGGACTTGATCCAGGATCTCACCTTGATTTTCCAAAAGCGGTGAGATTCCAAATTAAATTTGGAATGACGACTTCATATTATGTAGACAAAAAAAGTTATCCACATTATCCACAGCCATTTCATGATAACAAAAAAAAACGCGTCAAGCCCTTTTGGGAGTTGACGCGTTCAACGAAACTAATTGTACTATTAAGCGGCAATGCGCGGGAATAAAGGCGCGTATTTTTGAATTTCCCCCGCCGCTAGGCGTTGGGTCATTTCGGCCCCCACCGTGGGCATAAAAGGGGTAATCCACTGGGCCGTTTTGCGTTGGCAGGCAATCAGCTCCAAGAGAATCTTTCTAGCCCCCTCCGGGTCGGTTTTAGCCATTTCCCAGGGTTTCGTGTCGGCCACTTTTTTGTTCAAATCAGCCGAGTAGCCGTAAATGTGCTCCAACACTTTATCAAAGGCTAGGTCCTCATACGCTTTATCAATAGCGGCCTGGGTGTCGGCTATTTTTTGCTCTATTTCTGCAGGTAGCGTAATGTCCGCCGGGATTTGCGGCTGTTGTTTGGCTAG
The DNA here is from genome assembly GCA_045634505.1 of Elusimicrobiaceae bacterium. Taxonomy (GTDB): domain Bacteria; phylum Elusimicrobiota; class Elusimicrobia; order Elusimicrobiales; family Elusimicrobiaceae; genus Avelusimicrobium. Next base: position 4,143 of record JAZRAH010000057.1, on the reverse strand, counting down.
CATATTGAGCGTGCGGGAGAGCAAATTGCCTATGTTGTTGGCCAGGTCGGCATTGTAGCGGTTTTTAAAACTGGTCATAGAGAAATCGCCGTCTTGCCCAAAGGGAACTTCGCGAAATAAAAACGCACGCACCGGGTCCACCCCATACTTAGCCCCCAATTCGGCGGGGTCAATGACGTTGCCTAACGTTTTGGACATTTTTTCCCCTTCTACCGTCCACCACCCGTGCGCAAACACTTTTTTGGGTAGCGGCAAGCCCAGGGCCATTAGCACGGCGGGCCAAATTACCGTGTGGAAACGGAAGATTTCTTTGCCTACCATGTGTAAATCGGCCGGCCATAAATCTTCAAATTTGTCCGCCTTAATCAGAGCCAGTTTTTCCTGGTGTTCGGCTTTGTCCCCCTCGCACAAGAACATCCCGGCCCCGGCAGCGGAAATATAGTTAATCAGTGCGTCAAACCATACATAAATGGTGTGCGCCGGGTTACTTTTAACCGGCACGCCCCATTTTACTTTGGTGCGCGTCACAGACAGGTCGCGCAGGCCGCCTTTTACAAAATTGATAATTTCGTTGGCGCGGTATTTAGGAGATAAAAACTCCGGGTGTTCTTCATAGTATTTCAAAAGCGGTTTTTCGTAACGGGAAAGTTTAAAGAAATAGGTTTCCTCGTGCACTTCGGTTAAAGGTTTTTTATGCACGGGACAGATACCGCCGGGGAGCATTTCGCTTTCGTCATAATACTGCTCGCACGAAACGCAATACTTACCCGAATAGGAACCTAAATAAATATCCCCGCTTTTAAGGAGTTTTTCAAAAATAGCTTGCACCACGTGTTCGTGCGCCGGGTCGGTGGTACGGATAAAAGCGTCATACGAGATATTGAGCGTCTTCCACAACGCGCGGTACTTGGCCGACACTTCGTCCGTCCACGCTTTGGGGCTGACGCCTTTGGCGGCGGCGGATTTTTCAATATTGGCTCCGTGTTCGTCCGTGCCGGTTAAAAAGCGGACGTCCACCCCTTTTTGACGGTAGTGGCGGGCTAAAATGTCGCACGCAATGGTAGTATAAGCGTGGCCCAAATGGGGGACAGAGTTGACATAATAAATAGGGGTTGTGATATATTTTATTTTATTCATAAGTTCCTCTTCATAATAAAAAATCTTCGCGATCATCCATGGTACGCACAAAATTTAGTTTGTAAAATTTATGCGTTCAAACGTCTTATACCTTACAACTTCACGTTGAGCCCGTCCAAACTCATCAGCGCCGTTTCCAACACCAACGCGGGCGATACGTTACGCCCGATACTGCGTTTATAATCTTCAAATTTATGTAACGCACTTTGTAAGGCCGGGCGTTCCTCTTCCGTACACCTCGCCCATTTTTGATGTAGCGCGGTAATCATCACGTCCAACACGGCTTGCGCTTCTTTGCGTGCCGTGGCCGCCGTGCGCGAAAGTTGCGCCGCTACTTGGGCAGGCCCGGTTACAGTGCCAAACTCCCCATTTTCCAGTAGCTCCAAAGCCTCGGACGCGCGCAACGCGCCGGAAATACTCCCGCCTGAATACTGCGCCGCACGTGCGGTATTTTCTACCTCGGGGGCATATGTTTGCAGCAGTTGCTCCACTTGCGGGGTTTCTAACGGCGCAAACAAGAGCGGCTGACAGCGCGACAAAATCGTCCCTAGCATAGCGGCCCGCTTGTTGGTAATTAAAATCCACACCGTTTTAGCGGGCGGTTCTTCAATAAATTTTAAGAGGGCGTTGGCGGCCTCGCGTTGCATGGTTTGGGCTTGGTCCACAATCAGCACCTTCCACCCGGGGCCCACCGCTTTTTGCTGGGATTTAGCCGTTACATTACGCACCGTGTCCACACTCAAATGCTGTTGTTTGGCCAGTTCTTTTTCCAGGTCTTCTTCGTCAGCACTGCCTTTTAAATTAAGCCGGGCTTGGTATTCAAAATCCACTAATGTTACGTCCGGGTGCGTGCCTTTTTCAATGGCTTGGCAACTGGCACACGCCCCGCACGCCTCGCCATGTTGGCGGGCGAAAAGATCTTCACAATTAAGGGCTTTGGCAAATTCCAACGCCGTTTTGCGCTTGCCGACCCCGTCGGGCCCGCAAAACAGCAGAGCCCCCGGCACCCGGCCCGATTGGACCAGCTTTTGCAAGTAACTAACCGCTTTTTGTTGCCCTAAAATATCGCTAAACATTAGTCTATAATTTTGTATTTATGTAATAAATCCACTACTTCGGCTTGAATAACATCCACGTTTTTGTCCGCATCAATTAAATGCGCGTTTTTGGTTTTTTTCGTCATTTCTATATACCCTTGGCGCATTTTTTGGCGGAAGGTTAAATCTTCCTGTTCCAACCGGTCGGAAAATAAGTATTCGCCGCGTTGGGTAAAGTACTTGTCCGACATTAAAAATACCAGTGTTAAATCCGGCGTGAGGCCCAAGGTTGCAATTTTATTTAAAGTATCAATCATCTTTAAATCCAAATTGCGCCCATAGCCTTGGTAGGCACAGGTGGACATGGTGTAACGCTCACAAATTACAATTTTCCCTTCTTCTAGGGCAGGTAAAATTTTCTCTTGCGTGTGTTGCGCGCGGGAGGCCTCGTACAAAAACAGCTCCGCCATAGGCCGCACGTCCAAACCAGGCTGCAATACAATTTGGCGGATTTGCTCGGCCGTGTCCGTACCGCCGGGCTCGCGGGTCAAAAGCACGTCTTTGCCATGCTCTAACAGGGTGTTTAACAACATTTTGGCTTGGGTGGATTTGCCGCAGCGGTCCGGCCCTTCTAACACAATAAACTTTCCTTTCATACGTCTAGTTGATTCCTTCTTGGGAGGTAATAATTTGTAGGTGCGGTTTAGGGGCATGCTTCCAGGTGGAGGTTTTCACTTGTTCTACCAGCGGGCCCAGTTTGCCTTGCGCCGCTAAAATAAAATCAATAATTTCACGGTACGCGCCGTCCCCCCCTACGCGCTGGGTTACATAATGCGCGTGCGCTTTCACTACATCCAGGGCATTGGGCACGGTGGCGGCAAAACCTACGTGGTCAAAAAGGGCCATGTCGGTAATGTCGTCGCCAATGTAGCACACCTCTTCGGCGCGCAAGTTTTCTTTTTTCAGAACGTCTTGCAACGGGCCGATTTTGGTTAAAAACCCCTGGTACATATAACTAAAACCTAAGTTTTTAGCGCGCTCTACCGTGGTGGGATGCCGCCGGCCGGTAATAATGCCCAGTTTAATGCCCGCACTATGGCACAGCATAGCGGCAATGCCGTCTTGCGTGTGAAAGGACTTAAATTCTTCAATACGGCCGTCTGGCGTGACGAAGAAATTTACTTTCCCGTCCGTCAAAATACCGTCCACGTCGGTCAAGATAAGTTTAATGTGCTTGGCACGTTCCTGCGCGTTTTGCATATAAGGGTATTATACAAAACTTGGACGCACAACCAAAATGGGAGCCAACAACATTATTTTGCTATCTATAGTAGTAATTCCACACCTGGTTTGTTTCACTGGCATAGTATGGTGTTTCATTGGAGGTTTCCGCTATACATACGGCTTGTGCATTTTTATTCAAAGATGTACACATACGTTCATTTTGATATGTGCCAGAATGTGCAAACCCAACCACATACGAAATACCCACGTCAGTATTTTTACATCCCGCATGTGCATTACTGTCATCTGTCGTACGATAAATATAACAATTTCCCCAATCATAATTTGCATAATTGTATCCCCCCGCCGCTCCATAATATGGGAAATCTTTCGCAGAGTAGTTAAGAGGAGTTGGCATCCCAATATCCAACTCTTCAAAAGAAGAAGTATAAGACCCATTGGCCAAGTAATAGGCTTCTTCACTTTGGGCAATTGCTTGTACCAAATGTTTTAGCACACTTAACCGGCTACGTATTACCGCTTTTTGGTACTGCGGCACGGCCACCGCGGCCAAAATACCAATGATAAGAACGACGACTAACAATTCTATGAGGGTAAACCCTCTCATGCCGTCACCCTGAACTTGTTTCAGGGTCTTGTTGTTATCATAACGACTAGATGCTGAAACGAGTTCAGCATGACGACCACGGAAAAAACCACAGATCGTTGTAAAATAAGATAATCC
>JAZRAH010000056.1:0-51835 GCA_045634505.1 Elusimicrobiaceae bacterium | reverse complement strand
TGGATATTTTGTATCAACGATAGGGGTAAATGAAGAAACGATACAAAGGTATATAGAAGAGCAGGGAAAAGAAGATTCAGGGCAAACTTTGTTTGAAACGGACTGATACCACGGGCGTGAGCCCGTGGAGTTTCATCATCTGGTCGTTGCCGTTATAGGTCAGGTGTAAGCCTGACATCAAATAAGGTTGTCATTCCCGAGTGCTTTTGTCGGGAATCTGTCGTTTTGCCGTCCGCAGAACTCGGGAATCTCTTCCTTATTTACCCCAACTCCCGTCCCTTTTCAAATTATGTTACAATGGTAGAGTAGTACACAATTTAATTGTTTTTGGAACTGTATGAAGAATACAGTGAGCTTTGGTAACACAAGGCACAGAAACGCTCCAAAAACAGCTGTTTAGTGCAACCATCCTAGCTGATCCCTAGGATAGTTGTGCGTTTGGCTTGCCGCCCCTGTGCGGCAGGCCTCGGCTGTTGTTGTTTGGGTTAGCGTTTCTGGCTCAACAAGGCAGCCGTTTTTTACCTGTATTCTTCCGCAAAAGGGGAATATATGGCAAATGAGCGTCTCACAAGGGCCCGTAAAGCAAAAAATGATGAATTTTACACCCAACTTACTGATATAGAAAAAGAACTGCGCCACTACACCACGCATTTTAAAGGCAAAACCGTCTTGTGCAACTGCGATGACCCGCGCGTAAGCAATTTTTTTCACTACTTTACCTACAACTTTGAACGCCTGGAACTTAAAAAACTCATTACCACTTGCTACAAAAGCAAAGAGCGGGATTTGTTCTCCCGTAACGACAGCGACCGCGCTATTTACCTGGAATTTACCGGCTGTAAACACCGCTACGACAGCGTGCCCACCCCCGAAGATATTGGCATTCAATACTTACAAGGCGACGGCGACTTTAGAAGCGCGGAATGTATCCAACTTTTGCAGCAGGCCGATATTGTGGTCACAAACCCGCCGTTTAGTTTGTTTAGGGAATATGTAGCGCAACTAGTAGCGTATAACAAAAAATTTTTAATTATTGGCAATAAAAATGCTATTTCCTATAAAGAGATTTTTAAACTGATTAAAGATAATAAATTATGGCTTGGTTGCCGCAATATCAACACAGATATGTGGCTCATATTGCCGGAAAATTCGGACCAAGCCGAAAAAATTATTGACGGAATTAAGTACAAACACATTAACGCTTGTTGGTTTACTAATTTGGACCACACCAAACGCCACGAACCTTTAATTTGCTACAAAAATTATACCCCAACGGCATACCCCACCTACGACAATTACAACGCCATCAACATAGACAAAGTAACGCAAATCCCCTACAACTACGACGGTGTTATGGGCGTCCCCATTACTTTTTTAGACAAATACAACCCCGAACAATTTGAAATTGTTGGAAGTATGGCTACTACTTCTATTGATGAATATTCAAAAGGTTACCCATTTGTGAACGGGAAAAGAAAATTTGCACGTATTTTAATTCGCCGTAAAAAACAAAAAGCTATTTATTCTCAAGGAGAAGAATTGTGAAAATAAATCTACACGAAATTAAAATCAAAGACATCACAAACGGATATGTGAATAATGACGAGGAAGGCGTCGTCGGTTACGGCGGCAAATTAAACATCCGCCCCAAATACCAGCGCGAATTTGTCTATAACGATGCGCAACGCGACGCCGTCATAGACACCGTCCAAAAGGGTTTTCCGCTCAACGTAATGTACTGGGTAAAAACCAGTGCAGGGTACGAACTTTTAGACGGGCAACAACGCACTTTGTCTATTTGTGATTATGTACATAGTAACTTTTCTACGGACCATAAATACTTCCACAATTTAACCAAAACTGAAAAAATACAAATCCTAGATTATCCGCTAATGATTTATATTTGTGAGGGAAACGATAAAGAAAAATTGGACTGGTTCAAAACTATTAACATCGCCGGAGAAAAACTGACGGATCAAGAACTGCGTAATGCCACCTACACCGGCCCATGGCTCACGGACGCTAAACGCTACTTTAGTAAAACAAATTGTGCCGCCTATGGGTTAGCTAGTGATTATTTAACGGGTTCCCCCATCCGCCAAGATTATTTAGAGACGGCTCTTGCTTGGATGAGTAAAGGGGAAATAGAAGATTATATGTCCGCCCACCAACACGCCGCAAATGCCAGTGAGCTGTGGCTGTATTTTAAGCGGGTAATTGACTGGGCACAAGTTACTTTCCCACACTACCGAAAAGAAATGAAAGGCCAACCGTGGGGGCCCCTATTTGACGCATACGGCACGACCCCTTTGGATGCCAAACGGCTAGAAAGCGAAATTAAAAAGTTGATGTTAGATGATGATGTTACTAACAAACGCGGTATTTATCCCTATGTGCTAACGCGGCAAGAGAAATACTTAAATATCCGCGCCTTTACACTCGGCGAAAAACGGCAAGTATATGAACAGCAAGCGGGTATTTGTAAAAAATGTGGCAACAAATTTGAATTGGAAGAAATGGAGGCCGACCACATTACCCCTTGGCACTTAGGCGGTAAAACAAAAGTGGAAAACTGTCAACTGTTATGTAAAGAATGTAACCGCCGCAAAAGCGGGAAATAAAAACCCTATAAACCAACACGGGCACAGATTTTCCGTCTGTGCCCGTGTGCGTGATATACAATTTCACCGGGAGTTTTTACAGCATCTTGTGTTTCAGGCGGCTGGCGATATTATCTAGCTCCTCTAACGAATGGTAGTGAATCACCAACGTCCCTTTCTGCGGGTTGCGCCCGTGTTTTATTTCCACCTTCGTTCCCAACGCCTCTTGCATGTCTTGCTCAAAGGCATATATGTCGGGATTTTGTTGCTTTTGCGCGGCGGAATTTTTTTCTTTGGCCTGGTTTTGCTCCGCCAGTAAACGGTTTACCATTTGTTCCGTCTGCCGCACCGAGCATTTCATGCGCATAATGTGGTTAAATACATCTAAGCGGAACGCCCCCGGCGTCAGCATCAATAGCGCGCGGGCATGCCCTTCGGTAATCGTTCCGTCTTGCAAGGCCTGTTGCACTTCCGGCTCCAATTCCAGTAAGCGCAGCGTATTGGAAATAGCCGCCTTGGATTTACCGCAATACCCCGCCAAATCTACCTGTTTAATAAAGAATTTCTGCATCAAACTACGGTAGCCTAGGGCTGTTTCAATGGGGTTTAAGTCTTCGCGCTGGATGTTTTCAATTAAAGCCAAAGCGCAAAGTTGTTGGTCGTCCAAATGTTTATGGATAATAGCGTCTATCGTCGTAAGGCCGGCTAGTTTAGTGGCTCTAAAACGCCGCTCGCCCACTACAATTTCATATTTATCCAAACTGGCATCATACACCACTACAATCGGTTGCGTAAGCCCATGCTCTTTAATAGAGGCGGCCAGTTCTTGCAGTTTTTCTTCGTCAAATACACGGCGGGGCTGAAAGCGGTTGGGTACAATTTTGCTTACTTCAATTTTTTGTACACTTAATTCGGGCAAATTTGCCACCGCTTGCACGGCTTCCTGCGTCGGTAAATTGGAAATTTCTTGCGTTTGTTTCAGTAAAGCGTCTAAGCCCTTCCCTAATGCTTGTCTGGCCATATTATCCTCCAAAATCATAATTTAACGGCGTATCGCCGGCTAATTTAAAGTCGCGGTAGTCCTCAATTTTGGCCCCACGGCGGATTAAAAACTCTACGGCCAGTTTAATATAGGCCTCTGCCCCCCGGCAAGCAGGCTCATAGTCAAAAATTGCTTGTCCAAAACTGGGGGCCTCTGCCAGGCGGATATTACGTGGAATAGGCGTTTTATAAATTTTATCGCCAAAATAGCGGCTGACTTCCTCGCGCACTTGTTTGGCTAAGTTGAGGTGGGAATCGTACATAGTAAGTACCCCCCCATCCATTTGGAGTTTTGGGTGCAGAAATTGTTTAATTTTATTGACAGTACCCATAAAATGGGCCAACCCTTCCATCGCGTAATACTCGCACTGTACCGGGGTAATAACGCTATCGGCAGCCATCATAGCATTGAGGGTTAAAAGACCCAAAGAGGGCGGGCAGTCAATAATAATAAATTTGTACATATCCCGGATAGGGGATAGAGCGTCACGCAGCATATTTTCGCGCCCGCGCACATTTACCAGTTCCACCTCTGCCCCGGCCAAATCCTTACAGGCCGGCAATACATCTAAAAACTCATTAGAGGTTTGCCGTACTACTTGGTCAAAAGGGGCTACATTCGTAAGCAAATGGTAAACCGATTTTTCCCCATCTGCTACCGTTACCCCTAGGCCCGAGCCGGCATTACCCTGCGGGTCAAAATCCACTAAAAGCACTTCCTGGTTTAAGCAGGCCAGTGCGTATGCTAAATTGATAGAGGTGGTCGTTTTCCCCACCCCGCCTTTTTGATTTGCTACGACTACAATTTCTGCCATAAATCCTCCTGCCTATATTTAACTATATTCCATAAAAAAAAGCAAGAAGTTTTCACGTGAAAACTTCCTGCCTGGGTTTTAAAGGGTTAAAAAGTTTTCACGTGAAAACTTTTTGGGCTTTCTCAAACCTATTTAATGAGCCCTATTTTATTTAAAGGCCAGTGAATAAACCAAGCCTTCCCTTTGATATTTTTGCGCGGTACCGGACCCCAAAAGCGTGAATCGCACGAATTATCCCGGTTATCCCCCATTACAAAATAACTATCCGCGGGCACCGTTACAGGGCCAAAATCGTCCCGTAGTTCCATACCCATATAATTATCTAATAGGTGTTCTTGCCAAATTTGTTGATATAATTCCGGGTCCTCATTGACTACACCCGAAATACGGGGTACATCCTCATACACCTCGTAAGGCTGGACAGGCAATTCTTTACCATTGACCCAAGGACGACCGTTTTTAACCGCTACCACATCCCCGGGGCCCGCAATCACACGTTTTACAAAATCACGCCCGTACTGGGTTTGATAGCCGCAATTTACCTGGTTGCGGTCTTTCGCCGGAAATTCAAAAATGATAATATCACCGGGAGTAATCTCTTTAAATTGTCCGAAACGGTAATTTGTAAAAGGGATTCTAAAGCCATAAATTGCCTTATTTACAAACAAATGATCCCCCTCTACTAGCGTATAGCGCATAGAAGCAGAGGGAATTTTAAAAGCCTGGATAAAAAAGAACATGACAATAGAGGCTACAAATCCGGCAAAATAAACGGTATTACACCAATCTAGGTCTGCCTTAATTATTTTTTCTTGTGCCTTTTCCCCCGCTTTAGAGGCGGCAAAATAACCATAAATACTAGCCCCCAAAACCAGGATTTCCCCTATTACAAATTTTTTAACCGGATAGGGTTCCCCCAGCCCCCCATTCATTACAAATAGGAAAATATAGAGGGCACAGGTTAAAATTAAAAACAAAAAGGTAGCATGCCACTTATTAAAAATATGCGGTAACGTTAATTTATGCTGCTTTTTAAGCCAACGCGTGCCTAGCATAAATGCGTACATAATGCACGCAGCAGTAAATAATCTTGCTTCCATAATCCTCCAAAAAGTTTTCACGTGAAAACTTTTTTAGTTTTAAATTTTAAAATTGGTCCAAACTTTGTAAAAAGTTTTCACGTGAAAACTTTTTACAGGCTTACAACTTGCTCATATAGTTGCGCATATTGCTGATTACTATCCGGGGTTGTATGTGCTTTTTGAAAGCTCTCCTGCCCCATACGCTCACGCAAATGTTTGTCTGCATAGAGCTCAGTTAATAGGCAACTTACCAAGGTTTCATCCGTTGAATTACAAACGAAACCATTTTGCCCATGAATAATTTGGCGGGGCATATCCCCCACCTTACTAACTATACAGGGGAGCCCCACTTGTTGGGCCTCTAATAAAGCTAAGGGCAACGATTCCTCTTTGGATAATAATACAAATACATCAGCCATATTGAGCCAATCATTGATATTTTGTTGCGCCCCCACCAAAAATATATTTTTTTCCAAAAAATTAACTTTAATAAAATCTGCTAAATCTTGTTTCAATTCCCCCTCCCCCACTAAAATCAGTTTAGCCTGGGGGCAAGTTGGAATAATTTTGGAAAATGCTTGCGCTAAGCCTAGCGGATTTTTAACCGGGGCTAAACGCGCCACACTGATAAAAATAATATCTTCCTTGGAAAAGTTATTTTTTTGGCGCATTTGGGCTCTTATAAAATTATCCTTAAAAAATAAGGATTTTTCTACAGAATTAGTTATAAGCAACGTTTTTGAGGGGGGGTAACCTTGGATATCCCGCAAATAGTTAAAAGTGGACACAGATTCGGCCGTACTTACGCAATCTAGGGTTTTAAGCGTGCGGTCCAACCAGCGCATCCACAACGGTTTTTGGGACAAATCAAAATGCGGGGTGGTAATTAGTTTTACGTTTAGGCCCGCACAGGCTAAGCGCGCAAACTCAATGGCGCGAAACAACATAGCGTGGACAATATCCGGCTGAAAAGATTGAATTTCACGTTTTAATTTAGAGACGCACCCCAGACCGGCCCCGGTCATCTCTAACGACGTAACCGACGCACCAAGTGCCTGTAACTGGGCGGCGACAGGGCCACACGGTTTAAGGCTTACTACGCGTACGGTGTGGAGGGGGGAAATGGTTTTAACCAATGAAACGAGGGATTTTTCCGCGCCGCCCACGTCGGTAGAGGTAATTACATACAATAATTTCATTAGGTTTATTATAGCAATTATAACGGCGGGTACAATGTAATTTTTGGTGCACAACATTTATAGGCAACGACTTAGTACGTGGAAGATTCCCGACAGAAACCCTCGGGAATGACAGCCTTGTTTGATGTCAGGCTTACACCTGACCTATAACCACAAGATTGCTTCGCGTGCGCTCGCAAGGACGACAACGACTAGATGCTAAAACTGTTTGATAAGACCCTGAATTAAAACTTTTTAGGGCGCGGCCAAGCGGTAAAGGCCGCGGTTCAGCAGGACGACAGAAAAAGTGCAGGGTTTTCCCCTCTCCTGTCCTGCGGACATCCTTCCCAAAGAGGAAGTACTTTTTTACAACCCCCTTACCCCGCTTCGCGGTACTTTCCCCACAAGGGGGACAGAACAAGTGGCATAGTGCGCTTAACACCTCTAGGGGGGAGGGGGGAAAGGCAGAACAAGCGGCAGGGTACGCTTAGTACCTCCAGGAGGAGGGGGAAATAAGGAGGAGATCCCCGAGTCCTGCGGACGGCAAAATCGGGGATGACGGTTTTTTGTGTTTCGGGAAGATTGCTTCGCGTATGCACGCAATGACGGCAACGACTAGATGCTGAAACAAGTTCAGCATGACGACGGAAAGAAGAAGAGTTTTATTTATTGTCAGGTAAAACCTGACCTACAACGACAAGATTGCTTTGCGTATGCGTGCAATGACGGCAACGACAGATTCCCGACAGAGACTCTCGGGAATGACAACTTTTTTATGTCAGGCTTACACCTGACCTACAACAACACGACATTGTAAACCCGCGCGGGGGGGTGTTTACATAAATCAGAAAACTAAACGCGCGGGCATTTGGGCCCCAGCTCGGGGGAAAATTTATTGACGAGAAAACAGCAATTTAGTAGTGTAAGTATTATGAAAAAATTATCTATTTTAATTATAAGTTGTATGCTCTTTTGCGGGTGCGGATTATACGGTACGACGAAATACTCCGTTACCTTAAACGCCCAAGCGGCAGATTTACACGATATGGAACACCTTAAAAAAGCGTCGTCGTGCTCGTTTTTGATTTTAGGGTTTATCCCGTGGCCGTGGCACAAAAACAAAACGCCGGACACACTGCTTGAAGCTATGCAAAAAGCCGATATACAAAAAATAGTGTGGATAGACAGCACGTATGATTATAAATTTACGTACGCCGATAAATGCCAAAATGCGTACGGGTATTAAGCATATAATTTATTGATACCGCCAAATAATTACATTCCAGGTATCTGACGCATTCCCTTGTGCGGCACCCGTTTCCGCTTGGCAAATTTTATTACGAAAATCTGTTAAATCTGTTGTGTGGTCAATAATACAATTTCTATGTCCATCATATTTATGTTGATATCCCATATCCATTTCTTCGTTGTAACATTCCGTAAGAGTTGTGCTTATAGAACAATGCCCCCAATCATAATAATATTTACTATCTGTACTTTCATTTGTTTTGCCACCGGGCATATCTACATCTAAATCTTCAAACTTAGCGGCGTATTTGTTGTTTGCTAAATAATAAACTTTTTGTGATTGGGCGATAGAAACCGCCAATGTTTTGAGTTGGGCGTAATGGATTTTGTAGACGGCTTTTTTGTATTGCGGTACGGCTACGGCCGCTAAAATGCCAATGATGAGAACGACCACCAAAAGTTCAATGAGAGTAAAGGCTTTGCGCCCCTTATAGGTCGGGTGGTAACCCGACAATTTATCGGCGTTGTGGCAAATATTCCAAGGTGTACTCGCGGCTCCTGTTGGGCTAACGCCCAACCTATAAATTAATCTTTGGAAATGGGAATAATATTCTTGTGCTATCATTACATTTTTGTTTTGCATAATACGTCTCCTTTTTTATGATGTCATTGTAAACTTGATTTGGAATCTCACCCCTTTTTAACAACTTAAGGTGAGATCCTGGATCAAGTCCAGGATGACAACTTTATTTTTGTCAGGCTAACACCTGACCTATAATTTCAATTTGCCTGGCTTGGAAAACGCATGCAAAAACGGCTTATTATACGGTGGCTTATGAACACTCCGACGTATAACAGCCGTAGCTATCACAAAACGTGATAAACATTGGGCACAAAGCAACCGGGTAATTAGTCCGTTCACTTTGCGCCTAGGTTCGGCTGTGTTTTGGCGTTCATAAGTTTGCGTTTGCAAAAGTCCGTATTCTCCGTACGGTTCCAAAAAACAGAATCAAATTGTATGTATAGTATAGTAAAAAATGGAAAAAAGGACAATAAAAAGGAGATAGATTGCTTCGCGTGTGCGCGCAAGGACGACGAGTTGAGATTTTCCCCCTCTCCTGTCCTGCGGACACCCTCCCCCTCCAGGGGGGAGGGGGGAAAAAGGTGGAGATCCCCGATAGAGACACTCGTGGATGACAGCCTTGTTTGATGTCAGGTAAAACCTGACCTACAACGACAAGATTGCTTCGCGTGCGCTCGCAAGGACGACGAGTTGAGATTTTCCCCCTCTCCTGTCCTGCGGACATCCTCCCCCTCTAGGGGGGAGGGGGAAAAAAGGATAGAGATTCCCAAGTCATGCGGACGGCATTATCGGAAATGACAGCTTTACTTGATGTCAGGTAAAACCTGACCTACAACTTTTTTATGTCAGGCTTACACCTGACCTATAACAGCAAGAGAAAATTGCGCCTGTTCGCAAGAATTTGTCCTGTTTTCAAATTTGGTCCTGCGGACGGCAATATCGGGGATGACGGTTTTTTATGTTTCGGGAAGATTGCTTCGTCGCGCGAGGCTCCTCGCAATGACGGAGGGGAGTGTCAGGTAAAACCTGACCTACAACTTTTTTTTGTCAGGCTTACACCTGACCTATAACAGCAAGAGGAAATTTCAAAATAAATTTGCGCCTGTCTAGGCGTGGGCCGACGTAGCGTACGTTTGCGGACGGCCCGCATGGGCCGCAAGTACGTAAGGAGGCCCAGAACAAAGAGAGGCGCAAATTTAGGAAGAAATTTGTGTAAGTTCTATTCAGCTGGTTTGAATTGGTCCTTGCCGACGCCACAGACGGGGCACACCCAATCTTCCTTCACGTTCTCCCACGCCGTGCCGGCCGGTACCCCGTTATTCGGATCCCCGACGGCTGGGTCATACACATATCCACAAACTTCACATACGTATTTTACCATAAACATTCTCCTATAAATGAGTTGCCCCCGCAGGGGTTTTTCCCTTAATAACGTTGTGATAATACTCATACGTTAAAGGGGGTTGCTTCTTAAAAACTTGTCCGGCCACCACCGTGCCGATAAACAACGTGTGCGTGCCCACGTCCACCGATTGCTCCACACGCACTTCCAGGTATGAGAGCGTATGCTCTTGGACGATCGGCGCACCGGTTTGACCTTGGGTAAAGGGCACTTTGGCAAATTTGTCATAATTGCGCCCGGTGCGAAACCCAAAATTACCAATAAACACCAGAGGCGTGGCTTGCTCAAGCGGCATAACGGCAAAGACACCGCTTTTGGAAATCAGTTCGTGCGTGAAACTGTTTTTACAAACGCAGACTGCCACTTTAGCCGGGTCTGCCGATACTTGAAACGCCGTATTGACAACGAGCCCGTTTTGATGCGCGCCGTCTGCCGACGTAACTATGTAAAGCCCGTAGGAAAGACAGTTTAAACTTTCACACACGCAAGCGTCCATTCGTTTCACTTCTCCTGTAATTTTTGGCTGACGAGTTGGCCTAATGCTTCACATTCTTTTAATTTGGCTTCGTCGGGCACAAACAGTGATTTTACCGCCGGGCTCACTACTTCCACACCCATTTCTTCCAAATTTTTGGTAAGCCCGTCAATCGGGGCTCCGTTCCACCCATACGAACCAAACGCCGCACCGATTAGGTTTTTCTTTTTAAGGCCTTTTAAGTAGCATAGTACGTCGGCCATGGCGGGATAAATTTGGCTGTTGAGTACCGGGGAACCCACGAGGATAGCTCCGGCGTCTAACAGCTCGGTAATGACGTCGCTGCGGTGATTGGCGTGCATGGACATCAACTTGACGGTAGTGCCGTGTTGGCGCAGGCCGTCGGCCATCGCTTGGGCCATTTTCTCGGTACTGCCCCACATGGTGTCATAGACAATGACGGCTTTGTTAGTGGGTTTTTGGGCGGCCATTTCGGCATACAATTGGATAATTTTAGACGGGTCTTTACGCCAAATAAAACCGTGGTCCGGCGCAATTAGCTTGGGGTTTAAGCCCATTTGCCGGACTTGGCCCAAAAAGCGGGTGACAATATCGCTATACGGAAGCACGATATTGGCGTAGTATTTGCGGGCCTCCTGGAGCCAGATATGTTCGTCGTTCTCGTCGTCAAAGAGCTTGGAGGTGGCCAGGTGCATGCCAAAGACGTCGTTCGTGAAAAGGACGTCTTCTTTGACGAGGTAGGCAAGCATACTGTCCGGCCAGTGGAGCATGCGCGCTTCCACAAAGCAAAGGGTATCACTGCCTAAGTCAATTTTATCGCCGGTTTTGACGGCTTTGATTTCAAAAGTAGGGTGCAACTGCGCTTGCAAATTTTTAACCCCCATGGCGGAAGCATAGACGGCTGCGGGTTGCAGATCCGCTACCGCCTGGCACAGCGCGCCGGAGTGGTCCATTTCCGCGTGGTTAGAAATGATAATTTCTATTTTTTTAGGGTCTATCACGCTTTGGATGCGCGATAGCATCTCGTGATAAAACGGTTTTTTGACCGTGTCAATGAGCGTGGGTTTTTCACCTAAAATTAAGTACGCGTTATACGTAGTGCCGCGCGTGGTGGCGTACCCGTGAAAATCGCGCAGGTTCCAATCAATGGCTCCTACCCAATAGACATTGGGGGAAATTTGCATAGCTTTCATTCTTGCTGACTCCTTACGGCCCCCGCGTCGGGCGGGGGCGTTTGTTACATTATATTATTTTTTGCTCTGCCACAGGCCGTGTAAATTGCAATACTCACGCGCGGTAACATCATCCGAGCAGGCTTTGAACGTAACCTGCGCCGGATCACCCGGTTTAATATAGGCCCGTTGAACTTGGTGGCACTGGTTGCAAATTAGCTCAATAAACTCAATGTGATGCTCGGCAGTGGCCGGGTGCGGCACCGAGCCCACCTTAACCAGGTAACCGTCGGCCGTTTTTTCTAACACCGGCACGTGCTTTTCGGCCGCGCCGTCAGTTTCCCCTGCCACCATTTTATGCATGGGTTTACCACAACAGGTAAGTTCGCCCGCAGAAGCATGGACTACCTCTACCATGTTCCCACAGACGGTGCATTTGTAAATTTCGTTTAAGTTGGTCATATATTCCCCCATTCTATAGATTTATTACTTATTATAACATAGGTGTAAAAGGGTTTGACAACCTAAAAAATTGATTAGTTTTTCCAAAATTCAGCATAAATTTTGAGTTTTGGTGCTACAGTACCCCAAGAGCCCTTTTTTTTAAAAATACCTTTAATCCCCGTTTTTATGCGTTTTTGGGCATATGATCGGTTTTACCCATTGAAAAATGGGGGGGAGAAGTGGTACAATAAGGGGAGTTATTTTTGTGAGGATCATTACGGTGGATAATTTTCAGCTGGACAGCGCACTGCTGCCCATATTTCAAGAAGTAGAACAAATTATCGGAAAAGAAACATACGATTTGTGGTTTAAAGCGGCCGGATTCGCGCTAGAAGGGACCGTGCTGCGGGTAACTATTCCTAACGCAACGTGGGGACAGACCATTCAGTCGCGCTATGAGAATATCATTAAGGACGCGTTTTTAAAACACACCGGGGCAGCTATTACAGTGCAATATATGGTAGATACCACGCCTGCACCGGTGGTGCCGGCAATTGTATCGGCCCAAGATGTGATTTCGTCCGTGCCGCAACCTGTAACCCACACCGTAAACCCGTTTGCCGCACGTTTTAACCCCAATTATACGTTTGATAATTTTATTGAATCCCCCGCCAACCGCTTTGCCTATAAAGCGGCACAGGCTGTGGTGGGAAAATTGGGTGCGCGCGAAAATAATCCGCTGGTCATTTATTCCGCCCCCGGACTTGGAAAGACACACTTGCTCCAAGCCATTGGCAACCAGATTTTAAAACAAAACCCGCAGGCAAAAGTGATGTATATGTCCGGCGAGGAATTTGTAAATGAATATATTGAGTCTATGTATCAAAAAACCGGGGATGCGTTTCGCAAAAAATACCGGTTTTTGGATTGCTTTTTAGTAGATGATATCCAGTTTGTAGTAGGCAAACAATATAGCTCGGAAGCGTTTTTCTATACGTTTAATACGCTTTTTGAAAGCGGCAAACAGATTGTATTATCTTCCGATCGTTCCCCGCAACAACTGGAGTGGGATGAGCGTTTATCCTCGCGTTTATTAAGCGGCATTAGTACCGAAATCAAAAAGCCTAACGTAGAGGCGCGTATTGCCATTTTACGGCAAAAACGTGATTCTATGAATTTTATTGTGGGGGATGACGTAATTACGTTTTTGGCTGAGGGCATACAAACCAATATCCGTGAGTTGGAAGGCGCACTCATCCGCTTGCGGGCCTATTGCACCACACACAGCGTAACTCCTACAATCCCGATTGCGAAGGAATTATTGGGCGATTTACTGGTGGATGAAGAAAAAGTAAATGTTTCTGTGAACGTCATTAAAAAAGTGGTAGGAAAACATTTTAATGTGCGTATAGAAGATTTTAATGCCAAGAAAAAAACCCAGTCTATTGCGTGGCCGCGCCAAATTGCTATGTATTTAGCTACGGAACTGACCGAACTTTCCCTGCCGGAAATTGGACGTGAATTTAACCGCGACCACAGCACCGTGTTACATGCGCGGGATGTAGTAAAGGAAAAAATTGAAGCAGACCCATTTTTTAGTGCTGAAATTAACCAAATTGTGGCAGATGTACAAGCTGTGGGAAAGTAGTGGAAAAGTTGTGGAAAAGTGGGGATAAGTGGATTTGAAAAGATACAAATGTGGGTAATGTGGAAAAGTGGAAATAGATATACACAGAAAGCAAAGAGAGGCGTGTATCTAGGTTATGCACATTATACACATTATGCACAGGACATATAAATAAGGATTATTATGAAAATAAATATTACTAAATCTACACTGCTGGAAGGTCTGCAGGTAATTTCTTCGGGTGTTTCGGCCCGGACAACGTTGCCTATCTTGCATAACTTTTTGATGGAAACGCAAGGAGGAAAGTTAAAGTTGGTACGTACGGATATGGAAATGGCTACGGTCCATTTTATACCGGCAGAAGTGGTGGAAGAGGGTAGTATTACGGCCCCGCTCAAGGAATTTGCCGATATTGTGAAAAATTTGCCGGATGATAAAGAAATTACGTTAACGACCGACGAGAATAACAAGGTGCATATTAAAGCGGGTAAAAGTAAGTTTTGGGTCATTGGTACACCTAAAGCAGAATATCCGGCGATCCCGGAAATTGAGAAAAATAACCGCTTGGAATTGGACCCGGTACTCCTGCAACAAATGGTAGAGAAAACCGCTTTTTCCGCTTCTACGCAGGAAACGCGCTATATTTTAAACGGGTTACTGTGGAGCCATGACGCCAATGGGTTTGAAGTGGTAGCCACAGACGGCGGGCGGTTGGCTGTAGCCAGCCAAAGTGCGCTGGGAAGCAGTGAATTTAAGGTAATTATTCCTACGAAGATTTTAACGGAAGTATGCCGGTTTATTGGAATTATAAAGCCGGAAAAAGAAGATAAAATTGAAGTAAACGTAGCCGCCAACCAAGTGAGTTTTATTTTAAAGGAAACGACGTTTATTTCGCGCCTGATTGAGGGGAACTTCCCCAATTATAAACAGGTTATTCCAACCAAAACGACCGTGAAATTTGAGTGTTTTGTAAAAGAACTGTTAGCCTCTACCCGCCGTGCGGCGTTGTGTGCGGGGGAATTTGGAAGTATTGTAAAGTACAAGGTGGAAAATAATGTACTGACGATTTCTTCCAATTCACAAAATATGGACTTTACGGACGAAATCCCCGTGGAATACGGCGGGGAGGCGTTTGAAGCCAATTTTAAGCCGCAATATATTATTGACGTCCTCAAAAATATTGCTGCCGATAAGGTAACATTTGCCTTTGTAAATGCCTCACAACCGGTACTGATTGAACCGGCTGGGGATCAGACGTTTAGGTACGTAATTATGCCCATGCGGGCCTAAGTATGTGGCACCCTGCCGTTAAAAAACAGTGGCGCAGCAGCCAGGAATTGGCCGCCCCCCGTAGTACACTGGGACGCAGTTTAAACCGCTTAATGGTACTAGATTACGTGTGGACCCAGTTGGTGGGGAACAAAGGCCGGTTTTGGGTGTTGCATGCTGTAAAAAAAGATACGCTTTACGTGCAGGTAAAAGTATCGGTAGCTAAAAATGAATTAACCACGAAACGGCGTTGGCTCATAAGTGAACTTAATAAGCATTTTGATACGCCGTGGATTAAACATATTGAAATCATTTAACAGGAGTTGTAAATGACTGAAGAACAAAAAGAGAAAGAGTACGATTCTTCCAAAATTACCGTCTTAGAAGGGTTGGAAGCCGTACGCAAACGCCCCGCCATGTATATTGGTTCCACGGGGCTGGCCGGGTTACATCACTTGGTGTATGAGGTGGTGGATAACTCGGTAGATGAAATTTTAGCCGGGGGTGCAACTACCATTACGGTTACCATTAAAGGGGACATGACGTGTTCTATTCAAGATGACGGACGCGGTATCCCGGTAGATTTAATGAAAAATGCCAAGGACGCAAAACTGCGTAATAAATCCGCCTTGGAAGTAGTCATGACCGTACTGCACGCAGGGGGTAAATTTGACTCCGGCGCGTATAAAGTGTCCGGCGGGTTACACGGGGTAGGTGTGTCCTGCGTGAACGCGCTTTCCGACGAGATGGAAGTGGAAGTGCGCCGCGACGGAAAAATCCATCACCAAATGTACAAACGCGGAAAACCGCAAGGCCCCGTGGAAGTAATTGGAAAAACCGAAGAACACGGTACCAAAGTAACGTTCCACGCAGACCCGGAAATTTTTGGTAATTTGGCTTTTTCGTATGAAACCATTGGCAACCGCTTGCGCGAACTGGCGTTTTTAAACGCAGGCGTAAAAATTATTTACACCGACGAGCGCAAAGAGGATAACCAAACCGTTACCTTCCACTACGAAGGCGGGATTGCCCAATTTGTAAAATACTTAAATACCAACAAAACCGTTTTAAACCCGGAGCCGATTTATTTAACTAAAGAAATTGGCGATAATTACATTTCTTTTGCCATTCAGTATAACGAAGGATATTCCGAGAACGTATTTTCGTTTGTCAACAACATTCATACCGTGGAAGGCGGTACGCATTTAAGCGGGTTTAGAAGCTCGCTCACGCGTTTGATTAACGAGTATATTAAAAATAATAACCTCGCCAAACAACATAAAGATATTTCTGTATCCGGCGACGATATTAAAGAAGGGTTAGCCGCCGTATTGTCTGTGAAAATTCCGCATCCGCAATTTGAAGGACAGACGAAAACCAAACTGGGTAACAGCGAAGTGGAAGGGATTGTGCGCTCCGTAGTGAGCGATACGCTAGCCACTTTCTTTGAAGAAAACCCCAAAACCGCCCGTGCCATTTGTGAAAAATGTATGGGGGCTGCCGTGGCGCGTGAAGCCGCGCGCAAAGCGCGTGATTTAACCCGCCGCAAAGGGGCGTTAGAGGGCGGCGGACTGCCGGGTAAACTGGCAGACTGCCAAGAACGCGAAGCCGCCAAATGTGAGTTGTTCCTGGTAGAAGGGGACTCGGCCGGCGGTTCGGCCAAGCAAGGACGCGACCGTGTGTTCCAAGCTATTTTACCCTTGCGCGGTAAAATTTTAAACGTAGAAAAAGCCCCCTTGGTGCGTATTTTATCTTCCGACACGGTGCGGGACTTAATTGCCGCCGTGGGAACCGGTGTGGGCGAAGGAGAAGGCGGGTTTGATATTAACAAACTGCGCTACCACAAAATTATTTTGATGGCAGATGCTGACGTGGACGGACAACATATCTCTACGCTACTACTGACGTTCTTCTACCGCCAATTAAAGCCGCTTATTGAAGCCGGACACGTGTATTTGGCACAGCCGCCTTTGTACAAGGTCAAAAAAGGCAAAGTAGAACAATACTTGCAGACCGAAGACCAAATGCAACAGTGGCTGATGAAAGAGGGGCTGGCCAGTGTGACGGTAACCGACTTAACCCAGAAAAAAGATTTTACCGCCGAACAGTTGCGCGATTTATTAAAAGTACTGCGCGACGTGGAAGATATGCTGGCTAAATTGGAAGTAAAAAATATTACGCTTCCCGATTTCTTGGCTTTCTTACAAGAAGGACGCGTGCCGGTGTACCGCATTCCGCTAAAAAGCGGCGGGTTTAAGTATTTCTATACCGAGCAGGAATACCGCGCGTATGAAGAGCAATACATCCAGGAAAAACGCGAAGAACTGATTGCCGACGGCGTAGATGCACAGGCTGTGGCGGAAACGACCCTGGTGCCGGAACACCAAAGTTTGTTTGAGTTTGGTAAACTCCTAGCCGCCGAAAATAAGCTCAAAACGTTTGGATTTGACTTTGCGCAGTATCCGCTTATCACCAACGATAAAGAACGCGTCAACCCGCTTTTTAAAGTAAATAACGGCAAAGCAGATGCCTTGGTGTATAGCCTGGCCGAACTGTTAAAAGCCGTCAAAGAAGCGGCCACTTCGGGTGCGAGCATCCAGCGTTACAAAGGGTTAGGGGAAATGAACCCCGAACAACTGTGGGAAACCACTATGGACCCCTCTAAACGTAAACTCATCCAAGTAAAAATTAACGACGCCACCGATACCGAACAGGCGTTTACTATGCTCATGGGCGACCGCGTAGAACCGCGCCGCGATTTTATTTATTCGCACGCCTTAGAGGTGAAAAACTTGGATATTTAACGCGCCGGGGCGACAGCCCCACCGTTATTAGGAGAAATTTGAAATGAGTGAAGAATTAAATAACCCGCAACAAGAAGTAAATGTAAAAGTGGATTTGTTTAGCGACATTGAACAGCGCGATATTGCCACGGAAATGCGCTCGTACTATATTGACTACGCCATGAGCGTAATCGTCGGGCGTGCGTTGCCTGACGTGCGCGACGGCTTAAAACCCGTGCACCGCCGGGTACTTTATTCCATGAACGAAATGGGGCTTAAATACAACCGCCCCTATAAGAAATCGGCCCGTGTAGTGGGCGACGTGCTAGGTAAATATCACCCGCACGGAGACACCGCCGTGTATGATACGTTGGTGCGTATGGCGCAAGATTTTTCCATCCGCGAACCGTTAGTGGACGGACAAGGGAACTTCGGTTCCATTGACGGAGACTCTGCCGCCGCCATGCGTTACACCGAGTGCCGCTTGGAAAAAATTGCCGACACCATGCTAGACGATTTGGACAAAGATACCGTCAAAATGATTCCCAACTACGACGGCTCTTTGTTGGAACCTTCGGTCCTGCCCGCGAAACTACCCGCCCTGTTGGTAAACGGCTCGGCCGGGATTGCCGTAGGGATGGCGACTAACATTCCTACCCACAACTTGGGCGAAGTGTGCGACGGGATTATTGCCTACATCAAAAACCCTGACATCACCACCAAAGAGATGATGAAAATCATCAAAGGGCCGGATTTCCCGACGGGTGCTACCATCCGCGGGACCAAAGCCATTTACGAGTATTTTGAAACCGGCCACGGCAGCGTAAAAGTGCAGGCCGATACCGAAATTGAAGAACGCAAAGGCGGACGCCAAGCCATTATTGTAACGGCGATTCCGTATCAGGTAAATAAAACGTCTTTGATTGAAAGCATTGTGGGCTTGGTGCGCGATAAAAAAGTAACCGATATTGCTGACATCCGCGACGAGTCGGACCGCCGGGGAATGCGCCTGGTGATTGAAGTAAAACGCGACGGCAACGCCCAGGTGGTACTAAACCATTTGTTTAAACATACGCAACTGCAAACCACGTTCCCCGTCAATATGCTAGCTATTGTGGACGGCCGGCCGCGGGTGTTGTCGCTCAAAGAAGTGATGAAAGCGTATGTAAAACACCGCCAGGAAGTAATTACCAACCGCACCAAATTTGACCTTAACAAAGCGCAAAAACGCGAACATATTTTAAGCGGGTTGCTGATTGCCATTGCCAATATGGACGAAGTAGTGGCCATTATCCGCAACGCCAAAGACCCGACCGAGGCCAAATTTACCTTGATGAAACGCTTTACCTTGACCGAAGTGCAAGCACAAGCGATCTTGGATATGCGTTTACATCAACTGACCCAACTGTCCAGCTTGGCGATTGAAAACGAACGCAAAGATTTACTCAAACTCATTGCCGACTTGCAAGCCATTTTGGCAAGCCCGCAAAAGATTTTAGACATCATTGTGGATGAACTTGCCCAACTGAAAAAAGATTTTGACGACCCGCGCCGCACCAAAATCGGGCCGGATATGGAAGACTTCTCTATGGAAGATTTCATTGAGAAGGAAGATGTGGTCATTACCTTGTCTAACGACGGGTATGCCAAACGTATTCCGCTTTCCACCTACCGCAGCCAAAACCGCGGCGGCAAAGGCATTATTGGCAGCAAGACCAAAGAAGAGGACTTTATGGAAAACCTCTTTATCACGTCTTCGCACGCTACGATTTTGATGTTTACCAACCGCGGACGTGCGTTCCAACTGCGTGCGTTTGAAATCCCGGAAGGGAACCGGATGTCTAAGGGCAAGGCGTTGGTCAATTTACTCCAACTGACCGGCGAGGAAAAAGTAACCTCTACCTTGGCCATTGAGGACTTTAACCCGGCCGAACACGACGAGAGTGAACAGGCCTATTTAACCATGTGTACCCGCCTGGGCACCATTAAACGCGTGGCACTTAAAGAGTTTGCCAACATCCGCCGCAGTGGGCTTATTGCCATTGGGCTGGAAGAAGGCGACGTGCTAATTAGCGTGCAAATGACGTTTGGAAAGAGCGATATTTTAGTGGCTACCCAAAACGGTAAATCCATCCGCTTTGACGAAAACGAAGTGCGTGCCATGGGCCGCCAAGCCCGCGGCGTGCGCGCGATTGCGTTGGAAGACGGCGACGTAGTGGTGGGGATGGAACAGGCCCCCAACGACGGCTCCGTACAGCCCGATGTGCTTTCCGTATGTGAAAACGGGTTTGGTAAACGTACCGAATTTAGCGAGTACAAACGCCAACACCGCGGCGGCATGGGGGTCATTACCATTAAAACCACCGCCCGCAACGGCAAAGTAGTGGGGATTAAACTGGTGGATGAATCCAAAGACCTCATGATTATTACCGAGAAAGGCATGACCATCCGTTTGCGCTGCGGAGATATTAGCTCCGTGGGGCGCAACACGCAAGGGGTAACCTTGGCCAAGATGGAAGAGGGAGACAAGATTGCCCGGATTGCGCCGGTAGTGAAGACGGAGGAAGAAGAGGAAAACACAGCCGAAGAAAAATAAACGGCGGACGCGATTATCCATTAACCGCACACGGGCACAAACAAAAAGTTTGAGCCCGTGTGTCTTTTTCAGCGATACAATTTTCCATATTTGGCCGTCTTTGCGGTCCCTTGCCCTTGACGTACCTAGCAGTACGCCTATGCGGGCAACTAGCCCCGCAAATACGGCTCAAATCTGAAAAATCATCTTATCTTCTACGGTACCTTGTACTTGGGGAAGAAGGGGCCGCAGTACAGGTTGTACGAAAATATGACAAATCAGCCTACTGAACATTTTGCCCGGTGATGTTGCGAAAACAACAACATTTTGCGAAGTTTCATTGCTTTTTGGCGATACAATTTTCCAAAACCGGGCCATTTTGACGTACCTTGGGCTTGACGTGTCATCCAGACACGCCTATGCGCCCAACTTGTCCGCCAAACTGACCTCGGTTTTGAAAAATCATCTTATCCGCTGTTTTACCCGGTGCTTGGGGAAGTGTGATGTTTTAGTACAGGTTGTACGAAAATATGACAAATCAGTCTGCTGAACATTTTACGCAGTGATGTAATGGAGGACAATTGAATTATTGATATATCCATTGTGTATAATTCCCAGAAGCAGAAGAAATTTTTTCCCCAGTTACTGCTTTTGTTTCCATTTTGCACACTTGATTGGGTAAATCATTTAAATCTTGTGAGCTCCATACTATACATATACGAGAATTAGGACGAGGAACGTTAGCATGTTGTAAGAAAATTTGATATTGCATTTTGGTCGCATCGCTTTTACATTGAGCTGACCCACTAGATATAGCACAATATCCCCAATCGTATCTATATAGCCTGTTTGAAGAACGGTCTTTATCTGTGGCTTGAGGAATATCTATATCCAAATCTGCAATTGTTTCCGTATATGTTCCGTTTGCCAAATAATACAGTTCTTGAGCTTGGGCTAAACTTTCTGCGATGGGTTTTAAGATGGCGTAACGGCTTCTATAAACGGCTTTTTGGTACTGCGGCAAGGCGACGGCGGCTAAGATGCCTATGATCAGCACCACGACTAAGAGCTCTATGAGGGTAAAGCCGCGCGTTGTTGACTTCCCCCCTAGTGTGGGGGAAGTGGCACACAGTGCCGATGGGGGGTTATCTAATAAGGTTGCCTTATTTACAACCCCCTTACCTGGTTCCCGCATACCAACTTTGCGGGACTGCGGCCTTTGGCCTTGACTTTCCCCACAAGGGGGACAGAACAAATGGCATTGTGCGCTTAGCACCTCCAGGGGCGAGGAGGAAAATAAGGAAGAGATTGCCGAGTTCTGCGGACGGCAAAATCGGGGATGACAACTTGATTTGATGTCAGGCTTACACCTGACCTATAATGACAAGATTGCTTCGCGTACGCTCGCAATGACGACAACGACAGATCCCCGAGTCCTGCGGACGGCAAAATCGGGGATGACAACTTGGTTTGATGTCAGGTAAAACCTGACCTACAACGGCTACAACGGCTACAACGGCAAGAAAGTAAATGTGTGCACGAAAAGGGTGCGGAAAAGGCTTTACAACGTCGTGCGAAAATTAGTATAAAAAATGTGGGGGGATGAATTTCATGCGCAGTAATCCGCACATTTTGGAAATCAATGCACGCTCGTGGCTTAAACGCCATGCGGCGCGTGCCGGCCGTCCGGTAACGTTGGCGGATATCCCCGCCGACGTGTGGGATAAAATCCAAAAAACTGGGTTTGATGCGGTGTGGCTGATGGGCGTGTGGAAACGCAGCCCGGCGGCTGAAAAAATTGCGCGTGAAAACAACGATATCACCTCGTATGTGCGCTCGGTAAAGCCCGATTTTTCCATGGACGACATTACCGCCTCTCCGTATGCGGTGTATGAATATACCGTGGACGAAGATTTGGGCGGAAACGAGGCCTTGGCCGAGTTTCGCAAACAACTCAACGAGCGCGGCATTCAACTGTTTTTAGATTTTGTCGGCAACCATACCGCCATTGATTCCCCGGCGGTACTGGAGCACCCGGAGCTGTTTATTACCACCGGGAAAAATGCGCCGCATATCCACCCCGATTGGTTTTTTAAAACCCAAAACGGTGACTATATTGCCCACGGGCGCGACCCGTATTTTGCCCCGTGGACCGATACCGCGCAACTCAACTATTTTAACCCGCAAACGCGCGAATTTATGACGCAAAAACTCCTGCAAGTGGCTGCCATGTGCGACGGCGTGCGCTGTGATATGGCGATGCTGTCCTTAAACAAAGTACAGCGCGATACGTGGTGGGAGTTTATTGGCGGGGAACTGCCGCGCGAAGAATTTTGGACGCAAGCCTTAAATGCCGTACGCGCCGAACACCCGGAATTTGTGTTTATGGCCGAAGTGTATTGGGGCTTGGAGTGGGACATCCAGGAATTAGGATTTGATTACACGTACGACAAAGTGTTGTATGACCGCTTACGCTTTGCCGACGCAGACAGCATCCGCAGCCACTTACGTGCGGAGCATTTGTTCCAAATGCGCTCCTTGCGCTTTATTGCAAACCACGACGAGGAAGAGCCCCTCAAAGCCTTTGGGCGCGAAAAATCCTTAGCGGCCGCCACCATTATTGCTACCTTGCCCGGGGCGCGGCTATTCCACTTGTTCCAACTATTAGGGCGGCCCGTGCGTATGCCGATTCAATATGTAAATGACGATTTTACCGTGGATGAGCCGGTGGAACAATATTACTGGAAAATTTTGGAAATTGTGTCCGACCCGGCGTTCCACGGCGGACAATGGGCACTGAAAGAAAGTATCCCGGTGTATGCGGGGGAAAATACCTGCCACAACATTTTGTGTTGGCAATGGAAACAACGCCATACCGGCAAGTATGTCATCATCAATTATAGCGAAAACCCCGCCCAGTGCCGCGTGCCCTTTAAGGGAATTGCCGACTACAAAGTGCGCGAAGAAATAGAAGGCAAAACGTTTAATTTGCCGCCGGAGTTGGCCGCGCAGGGGATGGAGCTGGTACTAAAACCCTACGAGTGCAAAGTGTTTACGTTTAGTATTTAGCCCGCGCTAAACAGTTTCCAAATTTGAGCCCTAAGCCACCGATTTGCCCACCTTGCGTACCTGCAACGCGTGCGCGTTGTCTTGCAGACGTACGCTACGGGGCAACATACGGTGGCTTATCATCTCAAATTTGAAAACAGGAACAGACTTCCTTTTATACCGCGCTTTCTTTCGCTTGCCCGCACAACTAGGCCAGATTTTGAAAAATCATCTTATCTTCTACGGTACCTTGTACTTGGGGAAAAACGGACTGCTGTACAGGTTGTACGAAAGGATGGCAAAGCTGTCTGCTGAGTATTTTGCCCAGTAATGTTGCGTGTGTGAAACTTCCCTTTTAAAGAGCCCTAATTTTGGCATTTCTTTTTCTAAAAATTTTTTATGAAAAAATGGGCCATTTTTTTTATAATGTAAATAGATAGTTTGATAGGAGAAAAACAATGCCTTATAAGCCGTTTGGCACCCGGGACCAGTTGGAAATACTTTCCTTAGGGACCGAGTTGGCGTTGACCGAAATCATCGGCGCGGCGGTGGGGTATTGGTTAGACACAAAATTAGGGACGCTGCCGTGGTGTTTGGTGGGCGGTGTACTCATAGGATTTGTGCTTAGCTTGGTGCGCGTGATTAGCGTAGCTAAGCGTACGGAGAAAAATGGACGTAGCTGAAACGATATCACATCATATTTTGGACCACGACTGGGGCGTTGCCTTAGGCGGGCTGCGCTTGCCGGTTACAACCCACTCTGTAACGATTTTTTGCGTAAGTGTGCTCCTGCTTTTGGGCCTGGCGTGGGCGGCACGCAAACATACCAGCCGCGGCGGAAAATTGGTATCGGTCCTCTTAGAAGAATATGTATCGTTCATCCGCGGCGGCATTGTACTGCCCAACATGGGCCCGGAAGGACGCAGTATGTTGCCGTATTTCTGCACGCTGTTTTTGTTTATTTTATGCGTTAATTTAGCCGGGATGATCCCCGAGATGAAAACCGCTACATCTAACATTTCGGTAACGGCCGCGTTGGCACTTTGTTCGGGCGCGCTGATTGTAGGAAGCGGACTAAAATTCCACGGACTTATTGGGTTTTTAAAAGGGTTTGTGCCGTCGGGAACGCCGGGGTGGCTCATTCCGCTTATTTTCCCGCTAGAAGTAATTAGTTTAATTATTAAAGTGTGCGTGCTTGCTATCCGTTTATTTGCCAATATGCTATCGGGCCACATGGTGCTGATTTGTTTGCTGCTCATCATTTTTATCATTGGCGAGATGAGCAAATTTTTTGGCGTTGTTTCTATGGTGCCCGCCATGGCGTTAGAGATTTTTATGACGTGTTTGGAGCTGTTAGTGGCTTTTTTACAGGCGTATGTGTTTACCTTGCTTACCGCTATTTTTGCGGGCTCGGTTATTCATACCCATTAAATTTTAAACGGGCTGTTGCCCAAAAGGAGAAAACGTATGGAACTTGTTGCACTGAAATATATTGCCGCCGGTATTGGTGCCGGTTTAGTAGTGTTAGGGGCCGGATTTGGCTTAGGTAAAATTGGGGCGGCTGCCTTGGAAGGTGCGGCGCGCCAACCCGAAGCTGCCGGCGATCTGCGCACGACTATGATTATTATTGCCGCCTTGTTAGAAGGGGCTGCCATGTTGGGGCTGGTAATTTGCCTCTTAACCATGGTTATGAAATAAGCTATGGAAGATTTGTTAAAACCCGATTTTGGCGTACTGCTATTGACGGTTTGTAACTTTCTTTTGTTGGTGTTTTTGCTTAAAAAGTTTGCCTGGGGGCCGGTGATCGGTGCCTTGGAAAAACGCGAAAACCAAATTGAAAGTGACAAACAAACCGCCGCGGCCGCGCGTCAAAGTGCTGAGGAACTGAAAAAAGAGTTAGACGAACGCTTGGCCCAAATTTCAAACGAAGCCACGCAAAAAATGGCCGCGGCCGTAAAAGCGGGCGAAGCGCAAAAAGAACAACTCTTGGCCCAGGCGAAAGAACAAACCGAGCGGATGTTACAGCAGGCCAAAGACCAACTGGAAGCCGAGAAAAACAAAGCCTTGGCCGACGTGCGCGGAGAAATTGCACAGCTTAGTTTGTTAGCCGCCGCGCGCGTAATGGAGCGGCAAGTAACAGATGATACGGCGGACCAAATTGTCGCCCAAGTGCTAGAAGAGGTAAAAAGAAAATAATATGAACGCCCAAAACCGCATTGCCGCGGCCCGCTACGCCGCCGCTTACGACGGGCTTAGCCAAACCCTAGAGCAAGCCGCGCAAAACGCACGGGAGTTGGCTACGGCTACCCATATTATTGCCGAGGTGGAAGAAGCTTTGCAAAGCCCGCGTTTACCTGCGGCGCAAAAAAAATTAGTGCTTAATGAGGCTCTTAATGAGTTGCCGCACGCCCGCGCGTTTATCAGTGTGCTGATTGATGCAAAGCGGCTTAATTTGCTTAGTGCCATTTGTGAGCACGTGCAAACGCTTTTGGAGGACCGCCAAGGGATTTCCCGCGCGATTATTACCACCGCACGTGTGCTAAGTAACGCACAACGAGCCCGCGCCCAAGAAGCACTTTCTATACGCTACGGCAAAACGATTGAGGCGGATTTTGAAGTGGACCCGGCTTTACTAGGCGGGCTAACCGCCCAGTGCAACGGGGAATTATTAGACGGTAGCTTAAAGACACGGCTTGAGAAACTACGTCAGGAATTAACAAAATAGGATTTTTATGGCGATTAGACCGGAAGAAATTACAAAAATTATCAAAGAGAAAATTGAACATTTTGATACGTCCTTAGACGTAAGCGAAGTGGGCACGGTTATCCAAGTGGGTGACGGGATTGCCCGCGTACACGGACTAAGTAACGTAAAAGCCAGTGAGCTAGTGGACTTCGGTCGCGGCGTAAAAGGCATGGCCCTTAACCTAGAATATGACAACGTAGGGTGCGTGCTGATGGGGCCGGATACATTGGTGCACGAAGGCGACACCGTCAAACGCACCGGGGAAGTAATTAGCATCCCGGTAGGCAAAGGGGTCATCGGCCGCGTGGTAAGCCCGCTCGGCAAACCCTTAGACGGAAAAGGCGAAATTACGCCCGAGAAAAATATGCCGCTAGACATTGTGGCCCCGGGGATTATTGACCGTCAACCCGTCAAACAACCGCTACAAACCGGGATTAAAGCCATTGACTCCATGGTCCCCATTGGCAAAGGACAGCGCGAGCTGATTATTGGCGACCGCCAAACCGGCAAAACCGCCATTGCCATTGACGCAATTATCAACCAAAAAAATATCCCGCAAGAAGAACGCTGTATTTGTATTTACGTGGCGGTCGGCCAAAAACAAAGTACGGTGGCTCAAGTAGTGAAAACATTAACCGATTTTGGAGCGATGGATTACACGGTGGTTGTATCGGCCACGGCGTCTGATCCGGCGTCGCTACTGTATATTGCACCGTATGCCGGATGTGCCATTGGCGAGTATTTTATGTGGCAAGGCAAAGACGTGCTCATCGTGTATGATGATTTGTCTAAACATGCACAGGCCTACCGCGAAATGTCCCTGTTGCTGCGCCGTCCGCCAGGACGTGAAGCGTACCCCGGCGACGTATTTTATTTGCACTCGCGTTTATTAGAACGAGCGTGTAAACTCTCTAAAGAAAACGGGGGAGGGTCCCTCACGGCCTTGCCTATTATTGAAACGCAGGCAAACGACGTGTCCGCCTATATTCCTACCAACGTAATTTCTATTACGGACGGACAGATTTATTTGGAAAGCAACCTGTTTTTAAGCGGGATTAAACCTGCCGTAAACGTAGGGCTTTCCGTCAGCCGTGTGGGCGGTAGTGCCCAGCGCAAAACCATGCGCAAAGTGGCCGGGACATTGCGTATTGATTTATCCCAATACCAGGAACTGGCCGGGTTTGCGCAGTTTGGCTCAGAGCTGGATAAAGAATCCCAACGGCAAATTGCGCGCGGTAAACGCATGACGGAGCTACTTAAACAAAACCAATACGCGCCTTTAAAAGTGGGCGAAGAAGTGCTAGTGTTATATGCCGGCACACACGGTTATTTGGATGAAATAGAAGTAACCGATGTGCTACGCTATGAAAAAGAGCTCTTGGCCTATATGCACGCGCAAAAACAAGACGTGCTAGACGGCTTGAATGCCGCTACCGAATTGACCCCCGAAGTGGAAAACACGCTAAAAGGGGCTTTGGACGAATTTAAAACGGTTTTTAAACCGGCTTAGGGAGAAATTATGGAAAACAATAAAAACAGAAAAAAATATTTAGTAACGGGCGGAGCCGGATTTATCGGCAGTAACATTGCCAAAACCTTAGAAGCCCAAGGGCACGAAGTAACCGTGCTGGATGATTTTGCTAAAAACGGGCACTTTAAAAACTTAATTGGGTTTAAGGGAGATGTAATCACGGCAGATTTATTTGAATGTGTGCCGGCCCCCATGTATTTTGATGCTATTTTCCACGAGGCCGCTATTACCGATACCACCGTAAAAGACCAAAAGGCGATGATGCAGCAAAACGTGGAAGCATTTAAAAATTTACTGAATTTTGCCGCTGAAAACGACATTAAAAAAGTAGTCTATGCTTCCTCCGCCGCTACCTACGGAAACGGTCCTGTGCCCAATGTGGAAACGCAACCCACCCACCCCGAAAATGTGTACGGGTTCTCTAAAGCGATTATGGATAATGTAGCCCGCCAGTTTGCAGATGACAATCATGATATGACCATTATTGGCCTACGCTATTTTAACGTGTATGGCCCCGGCGAATACTACAAAGGCAAAATGGCAAGCATGATTTATCAGCTCTATTTGCAAATGAAGGAAGGCAAACGCCCGCGTGTATTTAAAATGGGCGAACAACAACGCGATTTTGTGTACGTAAAAGATATCGTTAAAATTAACCTCTGCGCGTTAACTAACGGCAAAGAAACCGGCGTATATAACGCCGCTACCGGCATCCCGCGCAACTTTAACGAAATTATTGCGTGCCTGAACAAAGAAATGGGAACGAACCTGGAACCGGAATATATTGATAACCCGTATAAAGAGTTCTTCCAGGTAAAAACACAGGCGGATATTACCAAGTCCAAAGAAAAATTGGGATATACGCCCGATTACACGTTAGAAGCCGGGATTGCCGACTACGTGAAAATTTTAAAAGCAGAAAACAGATAATATGGAATCCTTACGCGACATACGCCAAAATATCAAAGCTATTAAGTCCACGCAGCAAATTATGCAGACGATGAAGATGATCTCCAACGCCCGCATCAAAAAAGCGCAGGACGCTATGATGGCGGCCCGGCCGTTTGCTACGAAAATGTTGGAAATGGTGGACGACCTGAGGCAAGATATTTTGGCGTTGCCGCAACCGGACGACGGCAGCGAAACCTGGGCGGGGCGCATTTTTGTAAACCGCACCGGGGATAAAAACAAAGTGGGGCTCATAGTCATTACCGGGGACAAAGGGCTAACCGGCTCTTTCAACGCGGTGATTTTGCGCAGTGCCTTGGCATTTTTGCGCGAACACAAAGACCAGGAAATTTTTGTCTTTGCGATTGGCAAAAAAGGACGGGACTTTTTAAACCGCCTTAAACTGCCTAACTTGCATATGACGTATGAGAGCGTGGGGATTTTTCCTAAGGTCTCTTACGCGCATGCGGATTTGCTGGGTAGTGCTGTGCTGAAAACATTTTTAGACGAAAAACTAGGGTCTGTGACGCTTATTTATAATGATTTTAAGTCTTTAGCAAGCCAGACCTTGCGGCAAGTGCAGTGGTTGCCTTTTGATTTTGAAGTAGTACAAAAAGAAAAAGAAGTACACGATTTTGAATTTGAGCCCGGACTCATAGAAATTTTCAAAATTATGGTGCCGCGGCTAATGAAAGCAAATTTGTACCGGGTGCTGTTAGAGTCGCAAGCGGCCAACTTGGCGGCCACCATGAACGCCATGGATGCGGCCAGTAAAAATGCCGGGGAACTGGTAACGGCACTAGGCGTAAAACTAAACAAAGTACGCCAGGCCGGCATTACCAACGAGATTTTAGATATTGTCAACGGGGCGGAAGCTCTGAATAATTAAAGGAAAAATTATGCAAACGGGAAAAGTAATCCAAGTAATCGGCGCGGCAGTGGATATTGAGTTCGCACAAGACCACTTGCCGGCTATTGAAAATGCCATTGAAATTGAAATGGACGGCCACAAAAAAATTGTGGCCGAAGTAGCCCAACAAATGGGCGACGCAATTGTGCGTTGTGTGGCACTGGAAAGCACCGACGGACTACAACGCGGGGCCAAGGCCGTTGATACTGGCGCGCCTTTAACCGTGCCGGTGGGCGAGAAATGCTTGGGCCGTTTGCTTAATGTCTTGGGAAAACCGCAAGACCACAAAGGCGAAATTGACGCCGCTATGACCTTGCCTATTCACCGGGCAGCCCCCTCCTTAGAAGACCAAAACCCCACCCCGGAAATTTTTGAAACCGGCATTAAAGTAATTGACTTGATCGCCCCGTATATGAAAGGCGGAAAGGTGGGCTTGTTTGGCGGGGCCGGTGTAGGCAAAACGGTACTTATTATGGAGCTTATTAACAACGTGGCGCGCGAACACCACGGCAGCTCCGTCTTTGGCGGCGTAGGAGAGAGAAGCCGCGAAGGAAACGATTTGATGCTAGAGATGAGCGAGAGCAAACTTTCCGACGGGTCCACAGTACTGGATAAAACGGTGCTTGTGTACGGACAGATGAACGAGCCGCCAGGGGCCCGCGCCAAAGTGGCACTCACAGCTCTTACGCAAGCGGAGTATTTCCGCGACGTAAAAGGCCAAGATGTGCTACTCTTTTTAGACAACATTTTCCGCTTTGTACTGGCTAACAGTGAAGTGTCTGCCCTCTTGGGGCGTATGCCGTCCGCGGTGGGGTATCAGCCCACTTTGAACACGGAAATTGGCGCGTTGCAGGAGCGTATTACCTCCACTAAAAAAGGTGCTATTACGTCTATTCAAGCCGTCTATGTGCCGGCGGACGACTTAACCGACCCCGGTGTGGCCGCCACGTTTACGCACTTGGATTCTACGTCTGTGCTAGACCGCCAAATTGCCAGCTTGGGGATTTATCCGGCGGTGGACCCGCTGGCCTCTACCTCGCGCATTTTGGACCCGCGCATTTTGGGGCAGGAACATTTTGACGTGGCACAAAGTGTGCGTAAAGTGCTCCAAAAATATAAGGACTTGCAAGACATTATTGCTATTTTGGGGATGGACGAACTTTCCGACGAGGATAAAAAGACGGTCGCCCGTGCGCGGCGTATCCAAAAGTTCCTTTCGCAACCGTTTAGTGTGGCGGAACAATTTACCGGGCATCCGGGCAAATATGTGAAACTGGCTGATACCATTAAGGCCTTTAAGGGCATTGTGGCGGGCGAGTATGACCATATCCCGGAGTCTTGCTTTTACATGTGCGGCGGCATTGAAGATGTGTTAGCCGCGTACGAAAAAGTAAAGGATAAAGAATAGTGAAAAAACTGACCCTTAATTTAATTACGCCTGAAAAACAGCTCATCACGGATAAGCCGGTGGATATGGTGATTTTGCCGGCTCTGTTGGGAGAGATGGGTATTTTGCCCGGGCACGTGAAAACCGTGGTGCAGCTAGGAATGGGGTCACTACGCTATAAAGCGGACGGCAAAGAGGAAGAATTTGCCGCGCTGGGCGGGTTTGTGGAAGTGCTTGATGACGTAGTCAATGTGTTTGCCGAAAGTGCGGCCTTGGCCGGAGAAATTGACGAGGAAAAGGAACGCCAACGCATTAAGGCGCTCAAAGATTCCCTCTCTACCAAAGACGCGGACATTGATTTTGAACTAGCAGAAATGGAAATTAAACAAGCCATTGCCCGCATGAAAGTGAAAAAGAAACGGATGTAACCACAACCCCCGCGAAGTTCCATTTGACGCACAAAACACACAAACAAAAAATTTGTGTGTTTTGTTGCTTTACAGCGATACAATTTTCCAAAATCTGCCTACTTGCACGTGCCTGCCCGCTCGTAGTACCTAACAGTACAACTTCGGGGCACTTGCCCGCGCAATTAGGCTAGATTTTGAAAAATCATCTTATCTGCTATGTCCCTTGTACTTGGGGAAGAACTGACCTGTAACGGCTGATTAACAACAAGCGTGGAAGATGCCGAAACAAGTTCGGCAATAATGCTATGTTGATAACAACAACGACTTAGTACGTGGAAGATTCCAGACAGAGACACTCGGGAATGACAACCTTAATGTAGGTCAGGCAAAGCCTGACCTACAACGGCTAATTTTTGTAAAGATAGCCAAAGTACCCTTCTGCAACGCCACCTCCTGAGTGTGTTGTTTCTCCTGTTTCCATTTTACAAATTTGGCTTTGGATAGAATTTTCATCCGTAAGTTGGGCAACACAAACACGTGTTTGAGGCTCTGTAGGATGCACACTGTATCTTTGTTGGTAAGTCATTTTTATTTTATAATTATGGCACATTGCTTGAGTAGACGAGATCATACAATTCCCCCAATCATACACGTACCTGCTGTCGGTGCTTTCTTCGGTCTTTCCGCCGGGCATATCAATATCCAATTCTTCAAATGAAGTAGCGTATTGACCATTGGCTAAATAATACACATCTTGGGCGACTGCAATGCTTTTTGTGAGATTTTTAAGAGTGGCATAACGGCTTCTATAAACGGCTTTTTGGTATTGCGGCAGTGCCACGGCGGCTAAAATACCAATGATGAGCACAACGACGAGAAGCTCAATGAGGGTGAAACCGGAGCGGGCGGTAAAGCCGCGCGTTGTTGACTTCCCCCCTAGTGTGGGGGAAGTGGCACACAGTGCCGATGGGGGGTTATCTAATAAGGTTGCCTTATTTACAACCCCCTTACCTGGTTCCCGCATACCAACCTTGCGGGACTGCGGCCTTTGGCCTTGACTTTCCCCACAAGGGGGACAGATAACTACATTCTTATTTAGTTGTGTGAATCCCAGCCGGGTGTTTTTGTTTTGCATAATGCGTCTCCTTTTTTATGTCAGGCTTACACCTGACCTATAATTAAATTTTCCTGCTTTGGAAAACGTATGCAAAAACGGCTCACCCATTTATAAGCTTGCGACAGATACAAATAAGTAGCCGTAGTTTACCACAAAAGGCAAACATTCGGCATAAAATAAGCGGTTAATTAGACCGCTTGTTGTATGCCTAATTACGGTTTTTTTGGACGTCGCAAGCTCCCTTTGAGAGTCTCCGTTTCTTAAACGGTTCCAAAAACAAGTTAAATTGTATCCATATTATAGCAAAAAATATTTTTGTAGGACCTAGAAATTAGGGACCAAAAGACCCAGGTTTTTTAGGGTAAGAGTGTTTACACTAAACGTAAGAGGTCTTTATGCAAACACGTGGGTTTACATTACTGGAATTATTAGTGGTGGTGGTAATTATCGGCATCCTCTCGGCGGTGGCGGTTCCGCAATTTCAACGTGCGTTGTGGAAAGCGCGTTATACCAAGTTGTTCTTACTGGGGCAACAATTGGCTAGTGCGGTAGAGGTCCGGGCGTTAGAGCTGGGGCGTTACCCGGTGGAACCGGAGTTGCAAGAATTTCTTCCTGCCGGGTTTGAATGGAACGCACCGGGGACTTTGTCTAATATGGGAATTTATAAAAAAGACGGCGTGGATATTTGGTGTGCTGCGCTAGGCGAGCGGGACGAGGACGGAAAAGAAATAGGGCCCAATTCGTGCCGGTTCATTGGGCTTAATTTCGCAGAGGATGCCTATGAATCCATGGGTTTATGGGTCAATGCCCGGGTAGATAGTTCCGCCGGGGAGGACACCCCGGAGGCGCACCGGGCCACTTGCTTTGCTTTTAAAGTGCCGGCATCCCCGTTCCCCGGGTATGACCACGCCGTTTGTAAAGGGTTGGGTGGAAAGTTGGATCAATCCGGGCACGTGTATTGGTTGTAATGCAAACCACATTTTTGTATAATATATCTACTAAATTTAATTTATTTTTAGGCAAGAGTTAAACAAAATGGTAGCCAAAAATAGAAGTGTTTTAATCCTCGCGGCCGGCAAAGGCACGCGGATGAAGTCCTCCCTCCCCAAACCGCTCCACGCGGTATGCGGGTTCCCCATTTTAGCACACATTTTACGTGCCGCCCAGGAACTAAACCCGGCGGCTATGGGTGTTGTGATTGGTCATGGGGCCGAACTTGTCAAACAAACGGTTTTAGACAACTTGTCTGCTTGGGGTATTACAGCCCCGGTGGAATTTTACGAACAGACCGATTTATCCGGCTCTGGTTCCGCCGTTAAAGCCGCGTTGCCGTTTTTGCAACAACACGATAACGTGATGATTGTAAACGGCGATACGCCTTTATTAAAGGCAGACACGTTGCAAGAAATGCAAACCGCCTTTGAACAAGCCAATGCCGGTGTGTTGGTATTAGCCGTAAAAGTACCCAATCCGGCCGGATATGGGCGCATTGTGCGGGACGGACAAAACCAATTTGAAAAAATTGTAGAAGAAGCGGATGCAGACGCTAAAACCAAAAAGATTGACGAAATCAACAGCGGCATGTATGTATTTAACAGTGCCGCTTTGATAAAAGCGTTGGGACAATTAACCCCGCAAGGGCCCAAGCACGAGTATTATTTAACCGATACCCTTTCTCTTATTAAGCAAGCCGGGTTGCCGGCGGTGGTGTTTACGTCGCAAGACTTTGAACAAGCCCTCGGCGTAAATAGCCGCGTGCAACTGGCACAGGCCGCGCAAATCATGCGCGCGCGCATCAATGAATTCCACATGGATAACGGCGTTACGCTCATCAACCCGCAAGACACGTATATTGACGCGGGGGTGGAAATCGGCGCGGACACGGTGATTGCGTCGGGCTGTTATTTACTAGGGAACACCAAAATCGGCCCGAATTGCACGCTAGAGAGCAGTGTGTATGTGAATAATTCTAC
The DNA here is from genome assembly GCA_045634505.1 of Elusimicrobiaceae bacterium. GTDB lineage: Bacteria > Elusimicrobiota > Elusimicrobia > Elusimicrobiales > Elusimicrobiaceae > Avelusimicrobium. Next base: position 17,450 of record JAZRAH010000056.1, on the reverse strand, counting down.
CATTGCGAACAATGTAACCCTAAAATTGGGCACATACATTGAAGAAAGCGACGTGGCCGAAACGTGCCAACTGGGGCCGTATGCGCATTTGCGCCCCAAATCGGTACTGAAAAAAGGTGCCAAAGTAGGGAATTTTTCTGAAATTAAAAAGGCTGTGATTGGGGAAGGGTCCAAGGTGAACCATTTAAGTTATATTGGCGACACCCAAATGGGCGCCGGGGTAAACGTAGGCGCGGGGACCATTACCTGCAATTATGACGGCAAAAACAAACACACCACCGTCATTGAGGACCATGTGTTTGTAGGGTCTAACGTGAATTTTGTAGCACCGGTTACGGTGCATGCATATGCAAAAATCGGCGCGGGGTCAACCATTACCAAGGAAGTAAGTGCCCAAGGACTGGCCATTGCACGTTCGCGTCAGGTAGTGCTAGAAAATAAAGGTGTAAAGAAAAATGACTAAAAGCGTAAACGGCGACTTGCGCATCTTTTCCGGCAATGCAAATTTGCCCTTAGCCCAGAAAATTTGCGAACACTTAAATATAGAACTAGGCAAACTGCATGTGGAACGGTTTGCCGACGGTGAAGTAGATGTGCAGATTTTGGAATCTGTACGCGCGCACGATTGCTATATCATTCAGCCCACGTGCCCGCCCGTCAATGAAAACTTGATGGAACTTTTAATTATGATTGACGCGTTTAAGCGCGCCAGTGCGGGTAAAATTACGGCTGTCATCCCCTATTTTGGGTATGCGCGTGCCGACCGTAAATCGTCCCCGCGTGTGCCGATTACTGCCAAACTGGCCAGTAACTTAATTACCGAGGCCGGGGCCGACCGCATTATGGCCATTGACTTGCACGCCGGGCAAATCCAGGGGTTTTTTGATATTCCCGTGGACCACCTAAGAGCGCGCAAAGTATTTTTGGATTACTTCCAAAATTTCAAACGCGAAGATTTAGTAGTCATTTCCCCCGACGTGGGCGGCGTGGAACGCGCCCGCAAATTTGCCGCTAAAATGGACGCGGGGTTGGTGATTATTGATAAACGCCGCCCTAAACCCAACGAGGCGGTGGTCTATAACGTCATTGGGGACGTGAAAGACAAAGTGTGTATCATTTTTGATGATATTGTGGATACAGCCGGAACGCTGACCACCGTAGCTAATAAAATCAAAGAACAGGGTGCGCGCGAAGTATATGCGGCGTGTGCCCATGGGCTGTTATCGCGTAATGCGCTGGAACGGATTGATCAAAGTGCCATTAAAAAATTGATTATTACCGATTCCTTGCCTGTGCGGGATTTAGGCCCAAAAGTGGAAACGCTGTCCGTAGCCCATATTTTGGCGGACGCTATCCAACGCAACCACGATGGACAATCCATTAGTGGCATGTTTAACTAATTTCTAATAACTTGGAGGAAAGTAAAGATGGAAAAAGTAGCAATCTCTGCCACCGCCCGCGAAGGCATTGGCGTAAAAGGGGCTCTTTCTAAAATCAGAGCCGAAAAAAATGTACCGGCCGTAGTGTACGGCGGGCATAAAGAACCTGTTAGCGTAACCGTAAGCGTAAAAGATTTGGATAAAATCATTAAAGCCGGTAAAAATACGTTAGTGGAAATCTCTTTAAACGGGGCCCAGGAACTAGCCTTGGTAAAAGAAGTACAATACCACGCTGTAACCGATAAACCGATCCATGCCGATTTTCAACGCGTAAGCATGAAAGACAAAATGGACGTGGTCGTACCGATCCGCTTGGAAGGGACCTCGCCCGATATTGCCCAATACGGTGCGATTGTAGAACACATCATGCGCGAAATTGAAGTACGCGCCTTGGTAAGTGCTATCCCGCACGAAATTGTGGTAGATACCACCGCCATGACCATCAACAAAGGGATTGTAGCCGGCGATATTAAACTGCCCGAAGGGGTGGAACTCAAAACCGACGCACAAGCCCCGGTGGTGCACTTGGCTATCCCGAAAGATGAAGAAACCCCCGCTCCCGCCGCTGCGGATGCGGCCGCCCAGCCGGAAAGCTCTTCTACCAAAGGGAAGAAAGACGAAGAAGGCAACCTTACCAAAGGGACCGACGCGGCTAAGAAATAGTCTATGCAATACCTCCTGGTGGGGCTGGGGAACCCCGGCGCTGAGTATGAACGGACGCGGCACAATGTGGGGTTCCGCATGGTGGAAGCGGCCGGACAGAAATGGGGAGCTGAGTGGAAGCCTTGGCAAAAACTGGGAGTGTACGGCAAAGTATCCGTGGCAGGGAAGGACGTTTTCTTGTTGAAACCCTACACGTATATGAATTTATCGGGTCAGGCTGTGAGCAGCCTGGCCCGGTTTTATAAAATTCCGCCTGAAAGAGTGGTGGTATGCTTTGATGATGTATCCCTGGCGGTGGGCAAACTGCGCCTGCGTGGCAGTGGTTCGGCCGGCGGCCAAAAAGGGATGAAGAGCATTATTGAACAACTGGGGACCGATAAAATTGCACGGCTGCGCTGTGGAATTGGGCCCAAACCCGAGAAATTTGATTTAGCTAACTTTGTATTGGGGAAATTTACCCAAAGCGAAGAAAAATTGTTGGAACCTACCTTAGCGCGTGCGGTCTTGGCGCTGGAAACCTATTTCAAAGACGGCCTGGAAAAGGCCATGAATGGGTTTAATTAAAAATTTTTACTATGATTGCTTGTCATCCCCGAAGGTTTTTGTCGGGGATCTCGCTGTTTTTGAAACGACAGATTCCCGACAACAACGCTCGGGAATGACACGACACACGGCAACGACAGATTCCCGACTACGACACTCGGGAATGACACGGCACACGGCAACGACAGATTCCCGACAACAACGCTCGGGAATGACAACTTTTTTGAGGGCAAGAAAAGACAGAACTGCATAACTTTTCACAGTGGAAAAACACGCCCTTTTTTATTATACTATAGGTACAATTTGATTCTGTTTTTGGAGGCGTTTAAGAAACGCACAACCGCTTAGGCGGTACCAAGTAAGTCCAAAGACAGCTGTTTTGAGGTACTGCGTGAGCAAGCTGATCCCTTGCTTGTGCAGTACCGAGTGTTTGTCATAGTGATATGATAGGCCGCGGCTGTTATCATTGGGTACTTACTTGGGCTCAGTAATATCGGCCGTTTTACGTTCTCCGCACAGGCAAATTGAAATAATTAAAAGGAGACGTATCATGCAAAACAAAAATGTAGTTATAAAAAAAGGTTGTCATTCCCGAGGGTCTTTGTCGGGAATCTCATCCGCTTTAAAGAACACAAGGTGGGGATCCCCGAGTCCTGCGGACGGCAAAATCGGGGATGACGCTAATAAATACGAGGGGATGACACGTAATTTAATACCCCCTCACCACGGTGCTGACGCACTCGTCCTCTCCCGCCAGGGGCGAGGAGGGGCACTGCGTGGCTTTACCCTCATTGAGCTTTTAGTGGTAGTGCTTATCATTGGTATTTTGGCGGCGGTGGCACTGCCGCAGTATCAAAAGGCAGTTATGAAAAGCCGATATGGCAATTTGAAATTTTTAACAAAGAGCATAGCGGTTGCCCAAGAGCTTTATCACTTGGAAAATGGAGAATATGCAACTAAGTTTGAAGACCTTGTTCTAGAAATGCCCGAGGGCAAATTGGAAACCAGCACATATGATAAGTATCAATATAATTGGGGACATTGCAAAATTGAACCTGGAGAATGGTCCGCAAAGGCTCTTTGTTACAATAAAGAAATTGGTATGGCCTATCAACAATATTTACAGCATGTAAAAGGGAATTCTGCTGCAAGAATTTGCGCTGTCTCACAGTCTACCGAAGACTTAACCCGCATACAGCATAAAATTTGCCAAATAGAAACAAACCGCTCCACATACACAGGAGGTGGAGCGAGTCTGGGCTATTATTCGTACAGATATTAAAAGGAGCAAGGCAAGTTTTATTTGCTTTCAAAGGCCATGCAACAGTTGCCCAGCATACATTTACTGCAGTTGCATAAACTTTGTGCCACGCGCAACGCGGCCAGTAATTTGCGGGCAAAGTCCGTTAAGGTCGGGTCGCGCGCGCCGAGTACCAGTAAAATATCACCCGGCTTGGCGGCCGCCGCCATTTGCGCTAAAATGCGTTCGCGGCAAGCCTCGTAATCCACATTTACCCCGCGCTTTTTAAGCCCGTCATACACGGTTTTACACGTAATCCCCTCGGGGATTGTGCCGCCGGGGTAATAGACCTCGGTCAGCCACAGGTGATCATCCGGGCCAATGCTTTTGGCAAAGCTGTCCACAAATTCGTGCGACAAGAGTTTAATGGACGTGAACGCGTGGGGTTGGTAAAACGCCAGTACGCGTTTACCGCGCAAGTGTGCCGCAGCAATGGTGGCGGCCAGTTTGTGCGGGTTGTGGGCAAAATCGTCCACCACTTCAATTTTGTTATAACTGCCGATAGAGGCAAAACGGCGGGCAATCCCGGTAAATTTATTTAAGGCTTGGGCACAGGTTTGTAAATCTACGCCCATATGCAAGGCGGCCGCTACGGCGGCGGTAGCGTTGGCCACGTTGTGTACGCCCGGGATTTGCAAGCGGAAGGGTTGGCCGTTAATGGTAAAGTCCGAGCCGAAGCCGTCCACTTTAATATCCGTAGGGTGTACGTCCCCTAGCGAAATACCAAACGATTTATCCCCGCCTAAGGCGCGCAAGTTTTCTTCTTCTGCGTTAATGATGGCGGTTTTGCAGTGGGAGATAAATTCTTTAAAATAACCTTGTAAAATGTTAATTTCTTTGTGGTCTTTTTGCAAGTTAAGGCACAGGCCTAAATAGGGTTGATATTTGACGATAGAGCCGTCGCTCTCGTCGGCCTCAATAACTAAAATATCGCTATTGCCTTTATAGACGTTGCCAAAAACGCCCTGTTCTTTTTGCAACGACAAAATGGCCGCGCCCGTAATTACAGACGGCGACAGGCCCGCAAAGGCCAAAATATCGTACACCATGGCGGTGGTGGTGCTTTTGCCGCTAGTGCCGGAAACGGCAATCGTGCGGTGCTCGGCTACGTGTTGGGCGAGTAGTTCGCTGCGGTGCATGGTGCGGATGCCCAGTTGTTTGGCTTTAATAAGCTCCGGGTTGTCCTCTTCAATAGCGGAGGACAAAATAACCAGTTCGGTTTTTTCGTCAATGCCGCTACCGTCCTGCGGGAAGAGCTTAATGTTTAGTTTTTTAAGATAATCCCACAGGGCCATATCGGTGTAGCCCTTGCTAATCAAACGGTCCGAGCCGGTAACTTCGTCGGCTCCCATGGCATGAAGTTGGGCAAGCGCACTCATCCCTACGCCGCCAATTCCTACAAAGTGTATTTTCATTTTTTAAGTTCCTTTAATTTAAATTTTGCAAAATCGCTCATAGTATAAAAACCACCCTCGCGCTTGACGAGCCACGCGGCAATATCTAGCACAGAGGCGGCAAATAAGTCGCGGTTGGTGGCTTTGTGTGTAAGCGTAATTTCATCCAAATCAGACGTTAACGTAGCTTGGTGTGTGCCGACGGTTTCGCCAATACGCTCATACGTTACTTGTTCTGCCGGCAAGTTCATTTCCGCCGCCAGGCGTTTGGCGGTGCCGCTGGGTGCGTCTTTTTTGTGCACGTGGTGAACTTCGTGCAGGGCTTTTTGATAGCCCTTGTACATGTTACAGGCTTGTTTGACAAGCTCGGTAAAAAAGTACACGCTTAGGCTTACGTTCGGGGCAAAAAATACGGGGATTTTTTCTTCCGACTGTAAGCTAAATAAAAATGTTTCGGGCAAGTTGGTGGTGCCGGTTAAAAAGGGTTTTTTGTGTTTTTTGGCAAGCAAAAAAGCCTCTTGCGCGCCTTGCGGGGTAGAAAAATCCACGACGACGTCAAACGGCTCTGTCACGTCGGTTTGGCCGGCCTCGCGCGTGGCGGAAACAATCAGGTTTTTTTGCGGGTTTTCGGCAATCAGCCGCGCAATGGCACGGCCCATTTTGCCTTGGGCTCCGTTTAAAAGCACACGGATTTGCGTTTGTTTTTTCATTTGAAAAAATGCTCCAACAAATATTCTACAATTTGGCGTCCGTTCATGGCGGCCCCTTTGAGCAAATTGTCAAACGTGACAAAATAATGGATAATTTTGGGGTCTTCCACGTCGGCGCGTAAACGGCAGATAAAGGTGTCTTCCTGCCCGCTGGCCTCTTTGGGGGTGATAATGCCCTCTTTGTACACTAAATTGGGCCAAGCGTTCCACAATTTTTTAACTTGGTCTAAATCAAAATTTTCTTGCGCTTTTAAGCTAACGCCTAACGAGTGGGCGTTTTCCACTGCTACGCGCACAGTGTGGCAATATACTTTAAAGTGCGGCCAACCCATAATTTTGCGCGTTTCGTACAGCCCTTTGAGCTCCTCGCTCGTGTGTCCGTTTGCTTGCACGGAGCCAATGAGCGGAACGCAGTTGTTGGCGTACAAAGAGCCGGGGGTGTGGAAATCGTCCAGTAGTTTTTTGCCGCCGCCGCTAATGGCCTGATAGGAGCAGAAAAACGCTTCGGTCAAGTGGTAAAACGGTGCCAAGGGCGCTAGCGACATCACAAGCCCGGTGGTGGTGCAGTTGGGGCTGGCAATGAGGGGTGTTTGGGCGGTAATGGTGTGGGGGTTAATCTCCGGGATGACGAGCGGAACGCCGGGCGTTTGCCGAAATTCGGACGACATATCCACCATAAATTTTACGCGGCTTTTAAGCTGCGGCACTAAGGCCGCGCTTACGGGATTATCCGTGCAGAGTACGGCAATATCCAGGGCCGGGATTTCGTCGTTACGGCCGAACGTTTTTAATTCAAACGGCATTTTTACTTTTTGAAGTTGCGCCAGGACATTTTGCCCGACTTTGCCGTTAATTCCAATAATACCTACGGTTGTCATATTAAAAAATCCTTGGGGGTTTGCGCCAAAAGGGCGTCTAATTTGGCTTTGCTGTCTTCGGAGATATTCCCCAGCGGCAGGCGTACTACGTCCGTGCCATAGCCTAATTTGTGAAGTACATATTTGATACAGGTGGGATTGGTTTCTAAGTAGCACGCTTTAACAAGCGGATAAATTTGCGCGAAAACATCAAACGCCGCTTGCGGGTTGTTGGATTTAAATAGATTGTAAATTTTTACAAACGCCGGGGCCAGTACGCACGCGGCCGCGCTGATAATCCCGGCGGCATTTAGGGCTAAGAAATGCGGGAAAAGGTCGTCATTGCCGCACAGATAAGATAGGCGGTTTTTGTAGAAAACAGCCGTATCTGTAACGTGGGACATATCGTAATCGGACTCTTTTATTCCTATAATTTGCGGCACTTCTTTTAGTAGCGTACTTAAAACGGGCGCGGCTAATTTTTGGCCGGTCCGGCCCGGAATATGATAAAGCACCAAAGGCACGCCCACGCGGGCGGCGGCCTTAAAATGAGCCACCATCCCGGACGGGTTGGGTTTGTTGTAATACGGCGTAACCACCAGGGCGGCGTCGGGCGCGTAAGCGGCGGCGTGGCGTACGTTTTCCACGGTGGAAAGGGTGCTGTTGGTGCCGCAACCTATAATTAACCGGCGGCCGGCTTGTTTAATTTCGGCCGCACACACATCTAAAATTTGTTTTTTCTCAGGCGCGTTCAGGGTGGGCGTTTCGGCCGTCGTCCCTAAGAGTACTACGCCGTGTACACCGGCGTTAAGTTGGGCGCGTAAAAGGTTGGATAAAGAAGGGATATCTAGCGTGCCGTCCGGCAAAAAAGGGGTGGCAAGCGCGGTAAAAACACCTTGTAGCATAAAAGCCTCCTGTGTTCATATTGTAGCAATTTAATTGGTATAATAAAGTAACTTATTTAAGGGGTTTAGTATGAGTGAAGAAATGTCTAACGAAGTAAAAGAAACGTTACTGGAAAGTGTATCCTCCACGCAACAGGCCGCTGGGCGGCCCGGCAAGTGGGGAGCGTTACTGTTGATTTTATTTTTGGTGTCGTCGGTTTGCGGGATTTATTTAAGCGTAAAACCCGGGATGAAATGTGATAAACAACCTGCCAAAACGGAAGGCGTAGGGGCGGCGTTGTCGTCCTTAGCGGCCAAAAGTGATAAAGGCAATGTGGCGTGGATTAAAGTGCGCGGCGTGATTGCCACGGATAATTCGTCCTCCCCGTTTTCCCGCCCGCAAGGCGCGGGAGCCATTGCCAAAAAAGTGCGCGACGCGGGCGAAGATGACGACGTAAAAGCGATTGTGTTGGATATTAACTCCCCCGGCGGTACGGTAGCCGCGGTGCAAAACATTTATAGCGAAATTTTACGCGCTAAAAAGAACGGCAAAAAAGTGGTGGCGTTGTTCCGCGACGTGGCGGCTAGCGGCGGATTTTATATTGCCATGGCGGCGGACAAAATTGTGGCCGAACCGGGGACAATTACGGGCTCGGTCGGCGTGATTATGCAAAGTGCCAATGTGGAAGGGCTGTTTAATAAAATTGGGGTGAAAATGGTGCCGATTACGTCGGGCAAATACAAAGACATCGGCTCTGCCTACCGCCCTATGACGGAAGCCGAAAAAGAACTCTTGCAAGACATGGTAGATGATACGTACACGCAATTTTTTGCTGCCGTAAAAGCCGGCCGGCCCAACGTGGAAGAAGCGGTTTTGAACGAATATACCGACGGGCGCGTGTTTACCGGGCAGCGTGCGTATAAGCTGGGATTTATTGACCAGTTGGGCGGCGAAGAAGAAGCGTTAAACTTGGCCGGGGAACTGGCCGGGGTAAAGAACCCGAAAATTATTTCTTCTAAGTCCGACAATTTACGCGATTTTATTTTCTCGTTTGGCTCGTCCGTGGAAAGTGCGAGCGTAGTGAAACAACTAGAAGCCTTGACCACGCCCAGTGTGTCTTATTTGTGGGTGAACTAATGAAACATTTACTAGCTACTTATTTTTTGTATATGCAGGACCCCGCCGCCGGTGTGCGCCGGCTCTTAGAGCGACGGTCTTTTAGGCAAGCGTGCTTGGGGTATTTGGTGGGTGCGCTAAGTTGGGTGTTGTTTTTTAACCTGGGCGACCAGTTAAGTATTTTTGCGCTGTGCTTTAAGCTATTAGTTGTGTTTTTAGCCGAAATTACCGCGGGATACTTTGTGGCCGCTTTGTGTGGGTTGTTTTTGGATTTGCGCCGTGTGAAGGTGTCTGCCGCGCAGTTGTTTGTGCTGGTGGGCAGTGCGGGGTTTATCCGGGCGTTACTGATTGCGCTAGCCCTGATTTGTGCCGCGTGGCCGCAAGGCAATTTGGGAGTATTGGCCCCGTTTGCGGTACTACTGGTGTGGGGGTTGCAACTGGTGTATTTGGTGCGCGGCCTTAAACACGTATGGGACGTGAGCACCGGCGAGGCACTGGGCGGATGGCTGTTTGGTTTAGTGCCCGTGTGTGCGGCGTTTGGACTGGTGGGCGTGTTTTTTGTGTGGTTTTTGGTAGTACTAGTATAGTATAGCGACTTTTATTTTACAAGTTTGAAAATGCTATATTAGAAAGTAGTATTTAGTTGTATTTAAATCTGTTTTTGGAACCGCATAGTAGTACGCGGAGAGCTATTGGGAAACCAGTAGCATATCTCTATACCAAAAGCAGCTGTTCTAGGCGCAAAACGATAGGAAGTCATGAGCCTGTTGTTTTGCGCTGAGTGTTTGCTATCATCCTAGGATGATAGCAAGCCACGGCTGTTGTGTGGGTTATAGAGATAGCTCACACGACGGCCGTTTTTTTGTTGAAGTGAGCTCGGGAAAAATAAAAGGAAGACAAAATGAAAAATAAATGGATAGTAAGTATGTTAGTAATCGCGTTGTTGCCGTTGACGGTTGCAGCGCAGGAGTCGTTTATGGCCAAACCCGGTAACGGTAGCTTGTTTGGAGGGAAAAAGAAAGATAATTCCGCTGTTTCACAAACAAGTAAACCGGAAAAAGCCTATGCCTCAAATTCTTCAACCCGTGCAAACAATTGGGGTATTGGGGTAAAACTCGGGGTAGGCGAAAACGACCCGAAAACCCTTAAAAATGCATATGATGAAGCCTTTGATTTGGGCTTTACCAGTAAAGAACTGAATAAAAGTGCCGGATACTTTAGTTTGGAAGTATTACACGAGTGGGCATTAACTGATGAAGCCGATAAAATTGGTTTCAAAGTAGGTTGGGATATATATGGAGAAAACAAACTGAAATTAAAAGTTTGGGGAGCAAGCGAAGAAGGTACGGAAGAAACGTATGCTTTTCCATTTACCGTGTATTATAAACGCGATAACGGCATTAAAAATATATCCTGGTATATCGGCGCAGGGGCTACTATCTTACATAGCAAAATGGAATGGAGTGGCTTGGAAGATTATGACACGAGCAAAACTAAAGTATTCCCCCACATTACCGCTGGCGCGGAATATCGCTTTACGCAAGTATTTGCCTTGGGATTAGAAGCTCGCTATAACTTTGCCGCCAAAGTGAAAAAAGAAGGAGATGTTTTGTCTGATCGGTCCGGTTTTGGCGGTGCAGTAACGGGGCGTTTTTACTTCTAAACTAACAGCTGTATTTCTTCATGGTATGCCTTCCATACCACCTCGGCCTAGGGATTTCTCCCTAGGCCGATATTATATCCCAAGCAGTTGGTGTTGCTCCAACGACCTAATTTGTTAAAATAAAAACCCATTACGCCGAAGCTTTTTCAAAGAAAAACGCTTTAATTCGCGAAGTGAACTTGCGAAGTATACTGTGCGTAGCGGCGCGGTAGCGCCGAGGTATTCGAGCAAGTGAACGACAAAGAAGTAAAGGGTTTTAAGAAGAAAAAGATAGGTGCGGGTGGAGATCGGCCACAAGTCGCCTTACTAACGTGCGGCGCTCGCGGCCCCGGCTCGCCATCCTCGCCTTTCGCTTACGCTCAAACTCGGATATGGCTGCGCCTTTCGATTCCCGACGCAACACCAAGCAGTTGGTGTTGCTCCAACGACCTAATTTGTTAAAATAAAAACCCCCTTACGGGAGTTTCCATTTTAACAAATCAGGTGCGGGTGGGAATCGAACCCACGAATAAGAGTTTTGCAGACTCTCGCCTTACCACTTGGCCACCGCACCATCAAAACAACTCTAATTATATTCTCATTATAGCAAAAACAAGAAATATGTGTAAATAGGTGCTTGTTTTTGCTGCGGAACTTTATTATACTAATAGGTACAATTTGAATCTGTTTTTGGAACCGTATGTGGAATACGGAACACCGTAAGGTGCTTATCCACGCCAAAAGACAGTCGTATTAAGTAGGCACACGAGGGGAGCGCTCCCTTTGTGTGCCGAATGTTTCCCTTTTTGCTTGGCAAGAAGGGAGACTACGGCTGTTGTATGGGGTTTTGTGGATAAGGCCTGGTACACCAGCCGTTTTTGCATGCGTTTTTAGGGGCAGAAGAATTGTAAAAATTCACAAAGAGAGGAAAATGTATGGAAAATGGAAATACCCGGCGGGGGTTTACGCTGATTGAGTTGTTAGTGGTGGTGCTGATTATTGGGATATTGGCGGTGGTGGCAGTGCCGCAGTATCAGAAAGCGGTGCTAAAGAGTAGGTATACTACGCTTAAAAATTTAACGGAGAGTATGGCACAAGCTCAAGAACTATATTATTTGGCTCATGGAACATATGCTGAAAATTTTGATGAGTTAGATATACAAGTTCCAGAGATTCAATCTGTGGCAAATGGTTCTAAAAAGAGATATATAAGCGAAAAAAGGTATTGCAATTTTGGAGATATAAATATATTGTGCAAAGATGATAGCATTAAGATGCAATATCAAATCGTGTATAACCATAATGAGGAAACATACGGGGCCCGCAAATGTGTGGCCCAAGGAGGAGTATTAACCGATCAAGTGTGCCAACAAGAAACAGGCCTTTCTGAACCAACGGAAGCGGCTGCGAATAATAGTTGGCGTACGTATTATTACTAAAAAAGAACCCCGGCACCCATAATGCCGGGGACAAAAAAGACGGGAGGCCGATGTCCCCTACAAGAGACGTTCCCGTAAAATCGGGTCTGTGTTGGCACTCCCTTACTAGTACTATAATGGAAAAGTAAAAAATTTCAAGGCCTATTTTTGAAATAATTTTAATAAGGAGGAGATCCCCGACAAAGACACTCGGGGATGACGTTAGTGGGAGAAGATTCCTAGGTCCTGTGGGCGGCAAAATCGGGAATGAAAACTTGATTTGATGTCAGGTAAAACCTGACCTACAACGGCAAGATTGCTTCGCGTACGCTCGCAATGACGACAACGATAGATCCCCGAGCCCTGCGGGCGGCAAAATCGGGAAGGGCAACTAATTTAAATAATACCCCCTCACCCGGCCTGCGGCCACCCTCTCCAAAGAGGAAGTACTTTTTTACAACCCCCTTACCCCGCTTCGCGGTACTTTCCCCACAAGGGGGACAGAACAAGTGGCATTGTGCGCTTAACACCTCAAGGGGCGAGGGGGAATTAAGGAGGAGATCCCCGACAAAGACACTCGGGGATGACACTGGTTGGAGGAGATCCCTAGGTCATGCGGGCGGCAAAATCGGGGATGACAACTTTATAAGTGTCAGGCTTACACCTGACCTATAAACTTTATAGTTGCACATATTTGTACAATTTGTTATAATAAATTTATAAATGACCCCTGCGGGGGTCGTTTTTATCGGTACCTACGCCCTAAAAAACTTTTGCTTTTAGGCAAATTTTAGTATAATAGTAGGGTAGTAATTTGCGGGCGTGGTTCAATGGTAGAACACTAGCCTTCCAAGCTTGTGACGAGGGTTCGATTCCCTTCGCCCGCTAGTAAATTTGTGTTGCTGGGGTAGCTCAGTAGGTAGAGCATTTCCATGGTAAGGAAAAGGTCGTGGGTTCGATTCCCACTCCCAGCTGAAAATTTGAAGTAATAAAGTAAAGGGTGCTGGGGTAGCTCAGTAGGTAGAGCATCTCCATGGTAAGGAGAAGGTCGTGGGTTCGATTCCCACTCCCAGCTACCTAAAACTAACGAAATAAATTAAGGAGAACTAAACAAATGGCTAAAGAGAAATTTTCTCGCAGCAAACCGCACGTGAACGTCGGTACCATTGGTCACGTAGACCACGGTAAGACCACGCTCACCACCGCTATTACCAAAGTATTAGCGAAAGAAGGTAAAGCCAAAGCTATGGCTTATACCGACATCGCCAAAGGCGGTGTAGTACGTGACGCTTCCAAAATTGTAACGGTAGCCGTATCTCACGTAGAATATGAATCCGACAAACGCCACTATGCGCACATCGACTGCCCCGGCCACGCTGACTACATTAAAAACATGATCACCGGCGCCGCGCAGATGGACGGTGCTATCTTGGTAGTTTCCGCCGAAGACGGCCCGATGCCGCAAACCCGCGAACACGTACTTTTGGCCAAACAGGTAAACGTACCGAAACTCGTGGTATTTTTAAACAAAGCCGATTTAGTTGACGACAAAGACATGTTGGACCTCGTGGAAGAAGACGTCCGCGAACTTTTGGGCAAATATGACTTTGACCGCGACAACACCCCGATCATCCGCGGTTCCGCTTTGAAAGCCATTGAAGGCGACCAAGGCGAACTGGGCGAACCCAGCATTCACCGCTTGATTGACGCGTTAGATTCTTGGATCCCCGAACCCAAACGCGAAACCGATAAACCGTTCCTAATGGCTGTAGAAGACGTATTCTCTATTACCGGCCGCGGTACGGTAGCTACCGGTCGTATTGAACGCGGTAAGGTGCACGTGGGTGATCCGCTCGAAATCATCGGTTTCCGCGACACTCTGAACACCGTTGCCACGGGTATTGAAATGTTCCGCAAACTCTTGGACGAAGGTATCGCCGGCGATAACGTAGGTATTTTGCTGCGCGGTATTGACAAGAACCAAGTGGAACGCGGCCAAGTATTAGCCGCCCCCAAAACGGTAACCCCGCACAAACACTTCAAAGGCCAAGTTTACATCTTGAAGAAAGAAGAAGGCGGCCGCCATACGCCGTTAGCCAAAGGCTATAAACCGCAATTTTACCTCCGCACCACGGACGTAACCGGTGAATTGTCTTTTGACCAAGACATGATTATGCCTGGCGATAACGCCGAAATTGAAGTAAAACTTATTACCCCGGTAGCTATGGAAGAAGGGTTGCGCTTCGCTATCCGCGAAGGCGGCCACACCGTAGGCGCTGGTGTAGTAACCAAAATTATTGAGTAACTTAAGTAACTTGCATGTTTAGTTCTCTACCGCAGGGCGGGGGTTTCCCCGCCCCTGCGGAAGTGAACGCGGCGCAAGTTTACCTAGTTAGAAGGAAACAAAGATGGCAACCGAAAGAATGACAATCGCGCTGATTTGCACCGAGTGCAAAAACAAAAACTATTATAAAGTGCGCGGTAAAAAGAAAGAGTACAAATTAGAACTCAACAAATTCTGCAAAGCCTGCGGAAAACAAACGGTGCACAAAGAAGGCAAAGCCTCGTAAAATTTTGTGGGAGCGTCGGTTAACTGGTAAACCACCGGTCTCCAAAACCGGGACTGAAGGTTCGAGTCCTTCCGCTCCTGCCAGGTTTTATACTAAGGAAAACCACCTATGAATAAAGCAATCCAATTTGTAAAGGATTCTATTAGCGAACTGAAAAAATCTACCTGGCTTTCCAGGCAAGAAGTCATCCAATCCACCATTTTGGTGGGCATTGTTGTGGTGTTGGTATCGGCTTACGTCGGTATCATTGACTTTGGCCTTACGCGCATTTTAGGCGCCGTAGTAGGAGGAAACTAATGACGCAAGAAATTCCTACCGCTTGGTACGTAGTACACGTACAAACCGGGTACGAAGAAAAAGTTCGCAAGAAAATTTTGTTGGACATTGAAACCCACCAAATGGGCGACCGCGTCCTGCAAGCGCTTGTTCCTACCGAAGAAGTGCGTGAAGTAAAACAAAATAAAGAAATCCGCCACCAACGCAAATTTTTCCCTAGCTATGTGCTAGTACAAATGCAAATGACGAGCGAATCCTACTGGTTCATCCGTAACATTACGGGGGTAACCGGGTTTTTAGGAGGCTCTACCCCGGTACCGCTGCCCGAAGAAGAAGTGGCTGATATTTTAGACCGCATTAACAACCCGGGCGGAAAACCGAAATACTTGGTGGAATTTAAACGCGGCGAAAGTGTACGCATTACCGAAGGCCCGTTTAAACATTTCATTGGGGTTGTAGAAGAAGTAAACGAACAAAAGAGCAAACTAAAAGTAATGGTAACGGTATTTGACCGTGCCACCCCGGTGGAAGTGGACTTCTTACAAGTAGAAAAGAACTAGATTTTACCGCGTAAGCAGTAAAAATTATGGAGTAACAAATGGCAAAAGAGAAAAAAATTAAAGGATACATTAAATTGCAAATTCCTGCCGGCGCTGCCAACCCGGCCCCGCCTGTGGGCCCGGCTTTAGGTCAGCACGGTGTGAACATCATGGAATTTTGCAAACAATTCAACGCCAAGACCGCTAAAATGGAAAAAGGGATCAAGATCCCGGTCATCATCACTGTGTTTGAAGACCGCTCTTTCACCTTTATTACCAAAATGCCGCCTATGGCTACGCTGATTATCAAAGAGCTTAAACTGGCCAAAGGGTCCGGGGCTCCGCACAAAGATAAAGTCGGCAAGATTACGCAAGCCCAATGTGAAAAAATCGCGGCCGCTAAACTGCCCGATTTGAACACCAAAGACATCAAACAAGCTGCCGAAATGGTAAAAGGTACCTGCCGCAGCATGGGCGTGGACGTAGTTAAATAATTTAAACTGAGGGAGGGCCAACGCCCGCTTGAACCTAAGGAGAATATAGATGGGAAAAAGACTAGAAGCTGCCGCAAAAGCGTACGATAAAAAGAAAGTGTACACCGTAGAAGAAGGCGTGCAAATCGTAAAAGATAATGCAAAAGCCAAATTTGACGAAACGGTGGAACTGCACGTAAAGCTGGGCATTGATACCAAAAAAGCCGACCAACAGGTCCGCTCCACGGTAGCCTTGCCGCACGGTACGGGTAAAACCAAACGCATTGCTGTTATCGCCAAAGGTGAACATGCGCAGGAAGCGCAAAACGCCGGGGCCGATAAAGTAGGGTGCGAAGATATTGTGGAAGAAGTGCTCAAAGGCAAAATTGACTTTGACGTGCTCGTCGCCACGCCGGACACCATGAAAGATTTGGCCAAAGCCGCTAAAATCTTGGGTCCGCGCGGGTTGATGCCCAACCCGAAATCTGGCACCGTAACGTTTGACTTAGCCAATACGATTAAGGCTTTAAAAGCCGGCCGTATTGAGTTTAAAGCCGATGCTTACGGGATCGTACACGCCATTATTGGTAAAGCGTCCTTTGACGCGGCCAAATTGGCGGAAAACGCAAAAGCGGTGTTAGAAACCATTCTGCGCGTAAAACCCAGCACGTCTAAAGGGGTTTATGTGCAGAGCATCTCGGTGAGCTCGACGATGGGCCCTGGGGTGTTTGTAACGAATAAATAACGAACTCTCTTTTGCAAGGAAGGAGCCCTACCGAAAGGTAGGGCTTTTTCTATGGATGAACGGCGGGTGTAATGTTAGGTTTCGGCTAATAATCCCAACGTTGACTTGAAGTGTAATTATTTGTTGGTTCAGTTAGACCGGTATCACTTTGACATACATTGTAGTAAATACTATCCGCCGCATACGAGTAACAACTGTTTTTTCCCGGTGTACGTTGAGAATGATTGAGATATACATAAAACGTTAAAAGTTTGATAGGGTTAGTCTCCGTTTCTTTCTGCAAAGTACAAGATACATCGGCAACAATATTTTCTACTACTTCTAATGTACATTTCCCCCATGGAAAGTAATACTGCCCATAACCTGTTGTAGTTTGTTCTATATCAACTGATAAGGGTGTAGGAAAATCAAGATCTAAGTTATTTACATCCGTAGTATAGCTACCATTTGACAAATAATATATTTCTTCGGCTTGAGCGATACTTTTTGTCAAGGCTTTTATAGTAGCAAAACGGCTTCTCCATACTGCTTTTTGGTATTGCGGCAACGCCACGGCGGCTAAAATGCCAATGATGAGCACCACGACAAGGAGCTCAATAAGGGTAAAGCCGGAGCGAAGCGGAGCCCTGAAAGAGCTTTTATTCAGGGCCTCCTCCTTTTTCATAAAACGACGAGATCCTGAAACTGTTTGATAAGACCCTGAATTAAAACTTTTCAGGGCGCGGCCAAGCGGTAAAGGCCGCGGTTCAGGTAGCACCGCACTTGACCCCACGGGCGTGAGCCCGTGGAGGGAGTTCCCCCTGAATCTTCTGCTACAATGTATAGTATGAAACTTTATAAGCAGGGACATTGTGTTTACTATTGTAAATATCACATAGTT
>JAZRAH010000055.1:0-19109 GCA_045634505.1 Elusimicrobiaceae bacterium | reverse complement strand
GCTGTTTCCCTAAATATTTGCCCCATTTTATAATGTCTACACTACCACATTTACGGCATACTTTTTTATCATACCTGACTCCAAAAATAATATTAAATCATTTCTAAGACGGTATCACCAACAAAAAGTTCTATTAGGCCAAATTTTTAGTTTACTACACTCTTATTCTACATAATTTGTAATTAAGTAGGTAAAAAAATAGCTCTAACTAATACGCATTATTTTAGTAGATGCGTGATTTTTCTATAATATAAATATATGAGACTTCTTGCTTGGGTGTGTGGATGTTGTTTGTTACTAGGGAGTGCTTCTGCTTTTGGCGGACCTATCTACCGTGCCGGGGAGCCCTCTTCCGGGACGAGCTCTCTTCTTCATGGGGAACTATCCGCCGGTTATTTGGTTACTTCCAACCGCATCAAATATGTAACAGGCGAAGATGATTCTTCCCGTTTAAAAGGAGGAGCAATCCGGGCGTTATGGTCCCCCCTCCCGTGGCTAGCTGTTGGAGCGGAACTGGATAAATTGGGTGATGAGAAACTAGACCCTATGGTGAAATCTTACCAGGTAACGCGCCAAGAAGGCGTTATTAAGCTGACTTTGTCCCCCAATACGACGCCGCGCTTTTACATGATCGGCGGTTACGGGAAAAGCAAACATAAAGTGCAGTATGACCACTCGTTCTTCCCCGTTCGGTTGGCACCAGCCGTTACGAAAAATTGGAATTATTGGCGCGCAGGCATTGGCCTAGAAGCGGACGTGTGGAAATGGTTCTTTGTGGCCCTGGAAGGAAATTATATTCATTACGCACATAGCGAATTAACGCAACTACTTAAAATTGATTCCCGCACAGAAACCAGTTTACAGGTACGATTGGGGTTGCGCTTTTAAAATATTTGAAACTTTTACGCAAAAATGATATACTAATTAGGTAGTAAATAGTGTATTAGTGATAAATTCCGCAACGATTTACGCGCCCATAGCTCAATGGATAGAGTGTCAGCCTGCGGAGCTGAAGATACAAGTTCGATTCCTGTTGGGCGCACTTTTAAGCAAAAACCCGTTCTAAAAAAGAGCGGGTATTTTTTTATCATTTATCGACGACAAATCGCTCAAAAACTATCACTTTTCAAAAACCCCGAAAATCGCCCATTTTGGACACACAAAAAGCAAGATTTGGACACTATATTTTTACCATTTTCTCGACGAGGATTTATAATTTTGGAAGCAAAAAGTGGTCACAATAATGGCAGAAAATAGCGCAAAAATATAAAGTTCGTTGCGCAAAGTAGGCATTTATACATTTTGGGGTTCTCGACGAAGAAGTATGCAAAATGAGCAAAATTAGCAAAAAGAACTATGAAAGTAGTGGACACAATATGGACACTATAACACTAAAAAGTTCTAGAGCTAATATAATATCGAACCGCCATTTCTATAGTGCCCATTTGCTTTTTTAAGGCACACTAAAAGTAAGAAAAAGACCGCCCCTATTGCTAGGAGCGGTTATTGGATTAAGGAATAACGAATTATAGTAGTTCTGCACTTGATGCTGTATCTGTATCGTTTTCTATTTCTTCATTCTGAGAATTATCTTCATCTAAGAATTTCAAATTGTTCGGTCGAGCTTGTACGGAATGGTCAGCGGTCGGGATAGCATATAGTTTATTCCTTTTAATTTCACTAATAAAATATTTTAGACTATGTTTTCTAATATGCGCTCCCATTGTTGCATGGTTCGCAAATATCCAAGTAACAGCAAGTGGAAGCCATATTAAATCCGTAACACGATCAGATGTCGTGACAGAATAAACTTCTTTTCCATCAACGAATAAATACATAGTTATATCTAGATAAAAATTCATCCAAACAGGGATAGTTAGCAATAGATAACCTGCCATCAATCCTGTTGCTTGTTGGTCTTCATATGACGTGCCAGTTAGTTTTAAATCGAAGTGGTAATGATAGTCACTTTTTGTAGCAAATGTTGTTGAATATATTCGATTAAACAACTGCGATTTTTTAAAAGAATCTTTAATAGTTTTCTGTAATTGTTTTTGGGAAATGATTATATCATCGCCAACTTGCTGATAATAAGAAACAGAAAAAGAAACATCTCTTTTCTTGTAACCTTTATCTACTTTGAGATCTTCTTTAGATATGCGAGGAAGAGAACCACTTCGGAAAGACATGCATCCTGTAGTTAAAATTACCGCTAACACTAACGTAATACATTTTCTCATAGGCTTTGTTCCTCTCTCTCTTCCGCCTTCACATTATCAAAATTGCCCTCTGCGGGATATTCAGACATAATTTCTACCTGTTCTTTTGGAATCATAAATACAGCCAGTTGTTCAAAAACAGCCGTTTCATAAGCCCCTGACACAAAAGAAGTAGATACAGAGGTCGATGTCCCCGAATAGGTGGTATTATAAGAAGACATTCCAGAATACGAGCCACTTCCATACGTTCTTGCACTAAAATTAGAATTTCCTATATTACCGTAAGTATATGCGGAGGAATTCATTGTCCCTGAATGGTATCCAGTCGTATTTATAGATCCTTGATGATATGTCGTATTGACCTGAGGAACAGCCAAGGTATACCGGTGTTCTTGCGTACCTGTTTGTTGCGAACCGATGATAACAAGAGGCGCGCCAATTTTTTCCGCCCATTTTTTTGCTTTTATTCGGGCCTCCCATTCACCCTCAAAATGAGAACTCCCTAAGACAATATACCCCTGGGCCGCATATTGTAATACTCTCTCTTGAAGATTTGTAGTCTCAATAATTTTAGCTTTCACGTGGGTTTTCTTTAAAATATTTAACCCTTCATCGTTATAATTATCTTTGAATTGATTTGTTGTAGCACAGCCACAAAATACCATCAAAACAGGTAATAATATTAATATTTTCTTCATGCCATTGTCCCCAATACAAACATTAATAAAATCTTCATAGAATT
Organism: Elusimicrobiaceae bacterium; assembly: GCA_045634505.1. Lineage (GTDB taxonomy): Bacteria > Elusimicrobiota > Elusimicrobia > Elusimicrobiales > Elusimicrobiaceae > Avelusimicrobium. The sequence goes on along the minus strand of JAZRAH010000055.1, from coordinate 16,148 downwards.
ATAATACTTATTCATAGTATATCAAAAAACCCACAAGAGCATGGTATTGGTACACAAAGTGGGACAGTAAATAAGATAACATGCCTGATAATTAGTTAACCATTTTGGTAAACATCATCCGGGGTTTGATAACCAAGACTGCTATGCAATCTTCTTGTATTATACCAACCTTCAATGTATTTAAACAAATGTAATTGAGCCTCCTCGTAATTTTTGTATTGCTTCGTATAAACTTCTTCCTTTTTCAAACTTGCATGGAAAGATTCCATACAAGCGTTATCATACGGGCATCCTTTTCGACTGGCCGAATGGACCAATCCTCTGGTTTTGAGATACTGCTCGAACTCCGTACTCATATACTGACTACCCTGGTCGGTATGTAATACAATACTAAGTGTATTTCACACCGCATTACAGGCATTTTTAATGGCTTTCAAGACCAATGCCGTATCCATAACTCGGCTATAACCCCAGCCAATTACCTTGCGGCTATGTAATTCCAATACACCTGCGAAATACGTCCATCCTTCTTGTAACGTGTATATATACGTGATATCCGCACACCACACCTGATTAACCGTCGGGGTCTTGAAGTCCTGTTTTAGTATATTGGGATGATGGCATATCGGCTTGGGTTGCTTACTACAACACGGCCTATACCGTTTTCTCCTTCCTCTGTGGACCCAATTTTGCCATATTCCTTTTTCCACCGATAAATTAATGATTCCCGGATGCCATATTCGCTGCTGATTTCTTTCGCGGTTTTGCCCTGCTCTTTTAACTCCAATATCTGTCGCTTAAACTCTTTTGTGTACTGCTTTCGTTTCCTAACCATTGTTCCGCTTCTCCTATACAATCTATTATACTTTTACCCTTATTTACGGTCCCATATTTTGTACCAAATCCACACCATACCCCATGCCTCTTTTCCGCATTTGATAAAATAGACATATGGCAAAGCAAAAGACCTACCTGGCAATTGATCTCAAGTCCTTTTATGCGTCTGTAGAGTGCGTGCAAAGGGGCTTAAACCCGCTTACCACCAACCTAGTGGTGGCCGATGCCAGCCGTACCGAAAAAACCATTTGCCTGGCCGTGTCTCCATCCCTTAAAACCTATGGAATCGGGGGCCGTGCCCGTTTGTTTGAGGTGGTCCAGCGCGTAAAAGAGGTCAACCATAAACGCCAAGCCAAGGCCCCCAATCGCCGTCTAACGGGCAAATCCATCCATGCCCCTGAACTAGCCCAAAACCCCAGTCTAGCGGTGGATTACGTGGCCGCTCCGCCCCAAATGGCCAAGTACATGGAGATTAGCAACCAAATTTACGATATTTACCTCAAATACGTAGCACCGGAGGACATCCATAACTATTCCGTAGACGAAGTGTTTATTGACGCTACGGACTATCTAAAGCTCTATAAACTCTCCGCGCACGACTTTGCCATGAAACTCATCCGCGAGGTCCTGCAAACTACCGGCATTACCGCTACCGCCGGGATAGGCACGAATCTGTACCTTGCCAAAGTAGCCATGGACATTGTGGCTAAACACATCCCTGCCGATAAAGACGGCGTGCGCATTGCCGAGCTAAACGAACAAACCTACAAAGAAACCCTTTGGTCTCACTCGCCCATTACGGACTTTTGGCGTGTAGGACATGGAATAGCCGAGCGGCTGGAAAAACTGGGGCTCTACACCATGGGCGATATTGCGCGGTGTTCACTGGGCAAAGATGATGAGTATTATAACGAAGAACTGCTCTATAAAACATTTGGCGTAAATGCTGAGTTGTTAATCGACCATGCCTGGGGCATTGAGCCCTGCACCATGAAAGAAATCAAAGCCTACAAACCCTCGGGCCATAGCTTGGGTTCCGGTCAGGTGTTAGATAGACCCTACAACTATGAAGAGGGCCACTTAATCACGCGTGAGATGACCGATTTACTGGTGCTAGACCTTGTAGAGAAAGGCCTGGTAACCGACCAACTGGTGCTAACGGTGGAGTATGATGTGGAAAACCTCGCTAACCCTAGTATCGTGCGAGGTTATACCGGGGGCTATGCGGTGGACCGCTACGGACGCAAAATGCCAAAGCCCGCGCATGGGAGCGTTACCCTGGATGCATTTACCTCATCTACCAAAATCATCATGGACGCTATGAGCCAGTTGTATGAGGAAGTGGTGGATGAGCACCTCCTTGTGCGTAAGATCTATGTGACGGCGGGTAGAGTCATTCCGGCCAGCCAAGTTGAAGAGCAACCTGTTTTGGAGCAGCTTGATTTATTTACCGATTACGAAGCACTTGAAAAACAAAAAGCCCAGGAGCAGGAAGAACTCCAACGCGAGCATGACCTGCAAGAGACGATTTTGGACATTAAAGAGCAGTTTGGCAAAAACGCTATTGTTAAAGGCATGAACCTGCAAAAGGGGGCCAAGGCCATGGAGCGCAACAAACAAATAGGGGGCCACAAAGCATGAGTGATACAGAATACAAGGATATTATTCACTTGTCCCGTCCGGTTTCTAAAAGGCATCCCAAAATGTCGCTTTTAAACCGGGCGGCGCAGTTCTCACCGTTTGCTGCACTTAGCGGGTTTGAAGAAGGACTCCAAGAAACGGCCCGAAAAACCACCCATAAACGTGAACTGGACGATAGTGAAAAAAACCTCATTAACGAGCATTTGACCCAACTGGCTGAGGTGCTTGCTACCACCCAACACTCGCCGCGTGTAACGTTGGAATACTTTGAAGAGGACGATTACAAAACAGGCGGTGCGTACCGCACCTACACGGGCCCTGTTAAAAAAATGGACCTCTACAAACGCATGCTTGTGTTAGCTGACGACACGCGCATTAACCTCGATGATTTAACCCGTGTGGAAGTGCTTTCCTAAAATCCAAAAATCATCATAATTAACTTGACTTCTCTCCCTATAAGAAGCGTGAATGTGTATGCAGGCAAGATGCCTGACATAAAACCACGCCGACGGGTTGTGTTCCACACCCCGGAAGAAATAGACAAACTATTAGCCGCTTGCCCCTCTGAAGCGTGGAAGATTGTGGTGTTACTGGGAACGGATGCCGGACTTCGCCGAGGAGAAATGTCTAATTTAAAGTGGGAAGATGTTGATTTTGACAATAACCAACTGTACATTGCTCCGAATAAGACAGAAAATCACCGCTTTGTACCCATGACACAAGACCTTAGAAATGCCCTAGAAGAGGCCCATAAACGCGCCAAACATGAATACGTGGTCACTGTGTATGCCAGCCCATGAAAGGGAACCGCTGTAACCCCGATTATTTAACAACCTTTTATCAAGAAGTAGCCAAAGCGGCAGGCGTGGACAGTTTCCTGCATAAATTGCGCCATACATTCGCTAGCCAACTGGTGCAAAATGGGGTAGAACTCTATACAGTATCTAAATTATTGGGCCATAGTAGCATCCAAATGACTGAGATTTATGCCCATTTAGCCCCTGCTCACTTACACAAGGCGGTTATGAATCTGCCCAAGCGCGGAATGACGTTAGCAAGCGTAGAAGAAAAGACGATCTGCGAAGATAACAAAGCATGTAAACAAATCGGCTTAGATATTGGGGATTTGGTAGGGAAATAGTAAGTTATTTATGGTAAAATAAAAGTAGGTAATCTTATGGAACAAAACAAAATTGACGAAGCAAGTTTGGCAAACGCTCGGCGGTTATACGAATCGGGCGATATTAAAAATGTGGAAATAGGCACAACTAAAGGCCTACAGCAAATCCACGCCTATTTGTTCCAAGGATTATACCCATACGCAGGCCAAATCCGCGAAAAAAATATCTCTAAAAGTGGATTCCGTTTTGCTAATAGCCTTTACCTAAAAGATGTGCTCAAAGCCATTGATACGATGCCGGAAAGCACATTTGCCCAAATTATCGCCAAGTACGTAGAAATGAACATCGCCCACCCGTTTATGGAAGGCAATGGTCGTTCCACACGCATTTGGTTAGATCTCATCCTCAAAAAGAACTTAGGCAAGGTAGTGAATTGGCAAAACGTGGATAAAGACCTCTACTTACAGGCCATGGAGCGCAGTCCTGTCAATGATTTGGAGTTACGTGCCCTTTTAGAGCCGAATTTAACCAATAAAACCGAAGACTGTGAAGTAATCTTTAAGGGTATTGACCAGTCCTACTATTACGAAGGGTACGGTCAAGGCAAATAAACTTTTTACTAAAATAGAAAGCCCCGCTAAATGCGGGGTTTTTTATCACAAAATGTTAAGATTTAAAAAAACTATCTTAGATGATAAATAAGCATAAATGTTAAGATTAGCATTAAAAAAATGTTAAGATAAAAATTCCCGAACGGGAAGATTTTTCCAAATTTCTGCCATTTCTCTTAAAATATTCCCGAGCGGGAAAAAATTAACAAAATTATCTGCACTACATACTCTTACTGTTTTATAAAAATCATTAAAATTTAAGCATTTTCAGTAGATTTTGTATGAAAATTATCGGAAGGATTACGGACTGCAACCGTCGTAGCTACAGTCATGTTGGGTAAAATTATTAGACAGGAGTTTGTTTTCAATTGGTACAATATGCTTATATAAGTTTTAAGGAGAATGGTCATGGCAACCGTAACGAGCGTATTAAGCACGATTAACACCCCGCAAGACGTGAAAAAATTAAACCCGCAAGAACTTACCCTTTTGGCTAAAGAAATACGAGAAACCCTCATCAAACGGGTGGACGTAACAGGAGGACATTTTGGCACTAACTTGGGAATTATTGAGGCGACGATTGCCTTACACTATGTATTCAATTCCCCCATGGATAAAATTGTGTTTGACGTTTCCCACCAATGTTACCCACACAAGATGTTAACCGGCCGCAAAGCGGGTTTTACCGACCCCAACGCTTACGCCCAATATACGGGCTATACCGCCCCCGAAGAAAGCGCGCACGATATGTTTAAAGTAGGGCATACATCCACCTCGATTAGCCTTGCTTTGGGGCTTGCCAAAGGGCGCGATATGCTTGGCCAAAAAGGCAACGTAATCGCCCTCATTGGCGACGGATCCCTTACCGGGGGTGAGGCCTTAGAGGGGCTCAATAATGCCGCGGTGTTGGGCAGTAATTTTATCATTGTACTAAACGATAACGATATGTCTATTGCCGAAAATCAGGGCGGTATCTGCCAGATGCTCGCGCAGATGCGCCAACAGAAAGGGAACGTGGAAAACAACTTCTTTGAAGCGTTGGGCCTTGCGTATTTTTATTTGGACGAAGGGAACGATATTCAAAAATTGATTGCTTTGTTTAAACAAGTCAAAGATACGGACCACCCGGTTGTTTTGCATATCCACACCCAAAAGGGCAAAGGGTTTACACCGGCCGAAGTAAACAAAGAGCCGTTCCACTGGATTATGCCGGGTACGATCGCGCACCTAAGCGACACCCCTCAACCGGCAGGGGAAGACTATAATTCTATTACCAAAGATTATTTACTGCAAAAAGTAAGCGAAGGGCTGCCTATTGTGGCGATTAACGCCGCTACGCCCGGCATATTTGGCTTTAACAAAGCGTTCCGGGACAAAATGGGCCCGCATTACGTGGATGTGGGCATTGCCGAGGAACACGCAGTAGCTATGACATCCGGCCTAGCCAAAAGCGGAGCCAAACCGGTGTTTTGTGTGTCCAGTTCCTTTGTGCAGCGCACCTATGACCAACTTTCCCAGGATTTGGCCCTCAACAAGAGCCCGGCCACCTTACTTGTGTATTGGGGCGGCATTTCGGGGGCAGATGCCACGCACCTCACCACCTTTGATATCCCGCTCATTTCTAATATTCCCAATATCGTGTATTTAGCACCCACTTGTAAGGAAGAATATGTGCGGATGCTGGACTGGTCTGTACAGCAAAATAAATATCCGGTGGCAATTCGTGTACCCATGAATTTTGTGTCTTCTGGTGCAAAGGATGAGACCGATTATTCCGTGTTGAACAAATTCAACATGGTAGAAAAGGGAAGCCAAGTGGCACTGATTGGGGTGGGCACGTTCTTTGAAAAAGCGCGTGAAGTAAAAGCTTTATTGAAAACTACCTGCAACCTGGATGCCACGCTGATTAACCCGCGGTTTATAACCGGGCTAGACGCCGAGATGTTAAACGATTTGAAGGCAGACCACCAACTTGTGGTAACGCTGGAAGACGGCGAACTGGACGGCGGGTTTGGCGAAAAAATAGCCCGTTTCTACGGCAATAGCAACGTAAAGGTACTTAATTATGGATCTTTCAAGGAATTCACGGATAAGGTTCCCTGTGAGACCCTTTACACCAAGTACCGTTTAACACCGCAGTTGATAATGGAAGATATTAAAGCAGCTCTATAATGCAACGCCCCGGGATTGAGCCCGGGGCGTTTTAGGTTGGATAACAGCTGTTACTTCTACCATACACAGACGGAAAGAACTAAGTTATTCCATTTAATTTAGAGGTGGGTTTTCCCCTTTGGAATTTGCCAAACAATTCGGACAATTTGCCACGATATGCTTTGTGTCCATTTGCTTGACGGCCCACTTGCCCATTTCGGTAAGTACGGGCAGAATGGTTTCTCCCTCTTTGGAAAGCGTGTATTCCACGTGCGGGGGCACTTCATTATACTGCTTACGGTTGATAATGCCGGACGCTTCTAACTCTTTGAGCGTCTTAGAGAGCATCATGTTGGTAATGGGGCCAAGGCCACGTTTGATTTGCCCATAACGCACGGGGGTGCCGCTAGCTAAGATACATATAATAGGCAGTTTCCACTTGCCACCAAATACGCTGATTAAATACTTAATGGGACATAGTTGCTGGGGTAATTTTGGGGTCATAGATAGTTTGTTCTTCTTCTAAAAATTATAGTATTAAAAAAGATACTACTTACATAATAAGTACCTATATTTATATAATACCATAAAGACAGCTACTTTATAAATAGGGAGGTACTATGAGCATTTACGATTATAACGTTCCCGCCGCTAACGGCGAAAACTTGCCCTTAGCCACCTTCAAAGGCAAAGTGTTAGTGATTGTAAACACCGCTACCGGATGCGGATTTACGCCCCAGTATGAGGGGTTGGAAAAAATGTATGAAAGCTACCACGACAAGGGCCTGGAGATTATTGACGTGCCTTGCAACCAGTTTGGGCATCAAGCCCCGGGCAGCGACGACGAAATCCACCAGTTTTGCACGCTGCATTATAATACCAAGTTTCCGCAGATGAAGAAATCCGACGTAAACGGCTCTAGCGAACTGCCCCTGTACACGTACCTAAAAGGCCAACAAGGTTTTAAAGGGTTTGGGGAGCATAAGCATAAAGCTATTTTGGAGAAAATGATGGCTGAAAAAGACCCAAACTGGAAGAGTTCGCCGGATATTAAATGGAATTTTACCAAGTTTGTGGTGGACCGCCAGGGAAACGTGGTAGCACGGTTTGAACCAACGGCGGATATACAAGAAGTAGAAAAGTGCGTGGCCGCTTTAATTTAAAAAAATATATAGGAGAGGAACATGACAAAAATTGAATTCTTAAAAGACCTTGCCAAAGGATGGTTTGGCAACTCCCAACAACACGCTATCCATGCGCAACTGCTGCGTAAACGCGGGTATGTGGCGTTGGCCGATAAGATTGCCGCTGAATCTGACGAAGAATGGGAAGAAGCCAAAACCGTCAATGCGCGTTTAATTGAGTTAGGCGAAACACCGGAAGTGGAAATTGCCAAATATCCGGTGATTACCGATATTAAAGAGATGTTGGAATATGATTGCAAAGATGCGGCAGAGGCCCTGCCTATGATGAGCAAAATGCTTAGCTTGTTTGAAGATGATTACGTATCTAAAGACATGGTGCAAAAGTTTATTGTAGAAGAACAAAACCACTACAATTGGGTACGCCAACACCTCTCTCTCATTGAAGAGATTGGTATGGAAAATTATTTGATTGAACAATTAGGCAAATAATTTAACCTAAAAACAAGAAAGACCGCTTACGGGCGGTCTTTTTTGTTATGATGCAGCACTATTATACTGGCGGATACGATAAAGAACGCTCTAAATTTTCTACAATATAGTTATGACTACCCTTGAAAAAGAACGAACCCCCGTAGAACAATTTCGCCAAGCAATGGCCTCCGGCACACATGTAGTGGCAGGCAGCCCGCTGTTTGCCCAATTTCACCAATACAGCCAGGAAGCACTCCAACTGACCATGGAGCTAAATAATAAATATCACACCCCGCACGAAGTCCGCGCGTTATTTAGCCGCCTCACCGGACAAGAGATAGACGATTCTTTTGGTTTGTTTCCCCCCTTCTATACCGACTGCGGTAAAAATATCCATGTGGGAAAAAATGTATTTATCAATGCCTGTTGCCGTTTTCAAGACCAGGGCGGCATTACCCTTGGAGATAACGTACTTATTGGCCATAACACCACGATTGCCACTTTAAACCACGACGTAAATCCCTATACGCGCGGGAATTTGACGCCTAGCCCTGTTAACATTGGGGACCGGGTGTGGATAGGGTCGGACTGTACTATTTTGCCGGGTGTAACCATTGGAGAAGGGGCCATTATTGGGGCCGGAAGTGTGGTTACGAAAGATATCCCTGCAAATTGTATTGCCGTGGGAAACCCGTGCAAGGTATTACGTACCATTGCTACCACAAACGGCAAGTAAGAAAGACGCGTTGGACGAAACCTTTTTCTAGGCAACGAGCCCCTGTCTTCGCCCCTATGAATTTGTTTTGTTATTTTCTTAATATTGTGTATAATTAAGATTAAGATAAAACTCAAACCTAAAACAACTGAGCCCTCAGTTGAGGAGGAAACGGACCCATGAAAAAATGCAAATTATTTGTGCTGTGTGCAATGCTGTGCGCGAGTGTGTTGTGCGGTTGTACAAATTCCAAGTTCATTATGGATAAGCAGGCGGAAGACTATTCAAATGTTCAAAAATATTCAGAAAGAGACCACTTTTTCTTTTGGGGGATGGGCCGCAAACACGAGCATGATTTTTCCAAGATTTGCCCAAATGGAAAAATTGTTAAAATGGTAACCAATAATGATTGGATTGACGAAACGTTGGTGGCCTTAACCATGGGCGTTTACTATACAAGAACGTTTACCGTGTATTGCGCAACCGATCCGGTTACCCATTATCACTTTTAACCTATAGCCGCCTTTGTATGAAAACCAGGAGAAGGGCCATAGCCCTTCTCCTTCGTTGTTAGAACTCTATTAAGTACCCTTTTTCTTTATTATTGGGAAATACCCCCGTTAGCCGCATAAAAACTTAAAACAGGGCATCTATGTCTTGTTGGGCGTGGTGCAAAATAGTTTCTACATTCACCCCGTCTATATCCAAATTTTCGGCCTTTATACAGTAAATATCCGCAATACCGTAGAAATTTTTAGCCAGTGCTTGTATATACCCATAGCCGTAGGCATCATTTACCATGGGTCCCCCGGCGGTAGTTACATAATAAAGTGTTTGGGCTTTGCACAGGCTGTAGGGCCGGCCGTCTGCCTGATAGGCAAAGGTTACCCCTGTAACGTTAATATGCTCTATGTAGAGCTTCAACAAGGCCGGGAACGATAAGTCCCAAAAGGGGGCGGCTATCACAATACAATCCGCGGCGGCAAACTCCTTGGCCAACCTAAACAAAGGATCCGTAAAATCCCCTTGACTAATTAAAGCGGTACGGCGGGCCAATGTTTCTGCGCTAAGCGGCAAAAGAGCGGATGCAGCAAGATTTCGCTCACAGACAGTACCCTGTAATTTGGCTAATAAATAATCGGCCAACTGTTTGGTGCGGGAATCCTTCCGTAGGCACGCATTGACAAATAAAATATTCATATAGTTCCCCGGTTTTATAATTTGTAGGGTAGCACCCAACGTAAACGAACTTGTCCGTTAGTGTTTAGGTTGGCCTGTACTGGATTCTACCACATTTAACGCATAGTCGCCCATTTTTTCAAAACTGGTCAAAATATCCGTATAAAGGGTAAGGGCAACGGGGGAGATTTGATGTTTATTAAAATCGTACGAGGTTTTTTCTTCGCGCAGTTGGTGGCGTAACTCATTAAGAGCTTTTTCGCGTTCAATGGCCTGTGCCAGTAAGGCGGCTTTATCCATTTTGGACGTTGGTAAAATGGCCGTACGCATGTGTTTAATAATTTGTTTCACTTGTCTGCCGATGGTATCTAAACGTTCATAATCAGGCTCGCTAAATAGTTTTTGGTCATAGGCTTTGGTAAGCAGTTTGGCAATCCGTTCGCCGTGGTCGGCGATTTTCTCCAAATAGTTCGTTTGGTCCAATAGTTTCATGACTTCGCTTACCATATCGCGTGAGAGTTGCTCGTGCGTGAGGTTTTTTAAAAATTCGGTAATTTTGTATTCTAAACTGTCACTGGCCTTTTCTTGGGTATATACGTCTTGCACCATGCGCTCAAACAATTCGCTTGATTGCGCCTTCATGGCGTGTAACAGTTTGGATACAATGGAACTTGCCATACCGGCCATGAGGTCAATTTCCTTGCGCGCCGCGCTGATAAACAGCTCCGGGGTGGTGGTAATACCTACTTTTAAGTAGCGCAGCTCCGTTTGGTTCTGCTCATTACGCTTCATCGGCAGGAAGAACAAAATAAGCCGCTCAAAAGGTTTTATCAAAATCAGCATGACAGCGGTGTTAATGACATTAAACGCAGTATGGAAAGCGGCTAGGTGGTACGGGATACTGGTCAGTAACACTTGGGGGGTATTGCCTTCGGTGGAACCGGGGACGATCCAAGCAATCAGCTCCAAAAAGGGATGAAATAGGGCAACCGCCCACATCACGCCCAGCAGGTTAAAGAGCATGTGCCCTAAAGCGGCCCGTTTCGCCGCGCGCGGAGCACCGATAGCGGCAATGTTTGCTGTAATAGTAGTGCCGATGTTTTCCCCCAGCACCAACGCACAGGCTGTAGGGTAATCAATCAGCCCTTTGGCGGCACACGTCAGCGTAACCGCCATCACTGCACTGGAGGATTGAAAAATAACCGTCAGCACACTGCCTACCCCAATCACGCCTAAAAGCGAGAGCAACGTATTGGGGCGGAACTTTACAATCCAGTTCACTACCGCAGAAGAGTTTTGCAAATCGGGGATGGAGCCTTGAATCAAAGAAAGCCCTAAAAAGAGGAGCCCAAAGCCGAGCATAGCCTCCCCTATACGGCGGGCTAGCGACCATTTTTTAATAAATTGCGAGAAAAAACCCACCCCAATCATGGGCATGGCAAACAGAGAGATATCCACCTTAAAGCCAAGGATACTAATGAGCCACGCCGTGGTGGTTGTACCGATATTGGCCCCAAAAATGACCCCCAAAGACTGGGATAAGTTAAGTAGCCCGGCACTGGCAAACCCCACGACCATAACCGTGGTGGCAGAGGAGGACTGAATAATAGAAGTAACTAAAATACCCGATAGCGTGGCCGCAAAACGGTTGGTAGTAGCGCGCGAAATAAGCCAACGCAAACGATCCCCGGCGGCTTTCTGCAAGCCATCACTCATCATTTTGATGCCCAGGAGAAATACCCCCAGGCCGCCTAATAAATCAAGTGCGAGGATTAGTCCTTTCATTATAAACATTATAACAAACTACACGCGGGCTATGTAAAAAGATTTTGTTCATTTATGCAGACGTATTAAGTGAAATTGAATACACTGTTTCGGGCAAGCCGTTATGCACTGCATACAGTTTATGCAACTGGGGTGGCGCACAAATGGGATAGTTGACACGGAAATATGCATAGGACAGGACTTGTTGCACAAGCCACAATGCACGCACGCCGCTTCCTTACGGGTAATTCCAAACGGGCGAAGCACGCTCCACACCCCCATCGCCGCACCGTGTACGCAAAAATAATTACAGAAAGGCCGGTCCGTAAATAGGGTGGCTACTAAAAAGACGATAAGCACCGAACCGTTCACCCAGTCCCACATTCCCACAGCCACACTATGACCAAAATAAAAGCGGCTGTTTAAAAAGTAAAACACAACGTTTAACGTGCTAAGCCCGTAGAGAACGTAACGCAACAGTTGCATATACTGTTGGTACTTGCCAGGTAATTTATAACGCGGTAAATGTATCTTTTGGGCCAGTTTACCCAACCAATCCTGTAGAGCTCCAAACGGGCAAATCCATCCGCAGAAAAACACGCCGCAAAACAAAATGGTAATCCAAATTTTTGACCCTATACTATCGGCAAATGGCAAAAACGGCAAAAACAGGCCCGCCATAAAGCAGGCCTGTACCATTAGACGCAGAGGCTGAAGAACTTTTTTCATCTAAAACCCTAACTTTTTAAGCCAGGCGTTTACTTTGAGTTGCGCGTTTTCGCGTTCGTTTTGTGCTTCGTGCCCGTATAGTGCAAACCCACGTAACACGTTTGCCTGAGTGGCTTTTTTGATACTGGAGGGGATGGAGGACAAGCCGCTCCCTTCGTGCGTTACAAATGGGGCCACTGTTTTGCCGGTCCAGTTATACTGTTCTATAAAGGTATAGAGCACCATGGGCAAGTCCCCCCACCAGTTAGGGCAACCCATAAATACGGTATCGTACGCGTCAAAATTTTCCACTTTATTGGCTATTTCGGGGCGTGCGTTGGCCCGTTTTTCCTGTTGGGCTACTTCGGTTAAGGGGCGGTACTGGGTGGGATATGTATCATTTTTAAGTTTAATTTCAAACAAATCACCCCCAGTCTTTTGAGCAATCATTTTGGCAACAATAGCTGTATTGCCTTCTTGAATGTTCCCAACGCCGTATTGCTCCCCAGTGCGGGAAAAATACACTACCAATACTTTGCCGTCGTTGGGTTTGGTTGGTTGAGCGGATGGGGGTTTGGCATTACAGGCACTGGCTAATAGTGCCGTTATTAAAAGTATAAGTACTTTTTTCATGGTTTTCTCCTTAATCTTTCCGAGACGAATCTGCTTATAGTCCCTGATTTTATTGTAGCAGTTGGAGAGGACTCCAAGTCAAGTTTTATGTATTTCTCAAGAACTGGGCCTGCTCAAATTATTCTAATTATTTGGGATAAATAGAGGAAAAGACAATATGCGCACCGTTTGGGTCTTTGTAAAATGGTAAAATATAGTGCAGTATAAAAATGACAGCGCCGATATGAAAAATTTACTTTCCTTTTTTCGTAGAAATCCTGAAATTGCGGCCACCCGCCTCGTAACGCTTATTTCCCTTTATTTTTTGGTTTTTCTAAACTTTAGTTTTTGGCGTTTTATGTTTACGCATATTGATTTTTCCGGCTTTTCCGACGGATTATTTATCGTATCGGTACCCATACTGCTGTTTACGATACTCTATGCAATTTTTAGCTTATTAGTACTTCCGTATGTGGGCAAGCCGCTGCTAATCCTGCTGCTTATTATTTCCGCCGCCACCAACTATTTTATGTATCAGTTTGGGGTGTTTATTGATTCGGATATGATACGCAATACGTTTGAAACCAACCTCGGGGAAATAAAAGATTTAATTACCGTGCGTTCTGTATTGTGGCTGACCTTATTGGGGATTGTTCCTGCCCTTTGCTTAGCGCGCGTGAAAATTACCTTTGATTCGTTTAAAAGCGAGGTATGGGATAGAACGAAGCGTTGCCTGGTGTTGCTACTATGTATCCTAATGCTGGGCCCTTTTTTGTATAAGGAGTATGTTTCTTTTGGACGAAACAACCGCCAAGTGCGCCACCTGATTAACCCCTTAAATTATACACGGGCCATATTTCGTTATTTTCAAAAAGAGCATGAGACAAAACGAACGTTTACAAAATTGGACGAAGAGGCACAACTGGTTTCTTACCCGGATAAAAAGAAAACCGTTTTTATAGTGATTGTAGGCGAAACAGCCCGTGCCATGAATTTTTCATTAAACGGCTATAAACGGGAAACCAACCCCCAACTTAAAAACAGGATATTGTGAACTTTCGCCATATGCAAGCGGCCGGAACGAACACGGCGTTTTCCGTACCGGCTATGTTTTCTTTTTTATCCCGAAAAGAGTTTAGCCCCAGCGAAGCCAAATATACGGAAAACTTGTTAGACCTGTTGCAACAGACCGGGTATGAAATTTTATGGAAGGAAAATGATAACGGGTGCAAAGGAGTATGTGAGCGTGTACCCCACGAAGAAATGGACGTAGCAAACAAGCCGTTTTGCGACGGCAAGTATTGCCAGGATGAAATTTTATTAGAAGGCTTAGAGCAATTTTTGGCAAATCTAAAAGGAAATGCTTTTATTGTATTGCACACTATCGGCAGCCATGGACCAACCTATTACCGCCGCTACCCTGCCCCATTTAAACAGTTTACACCTACTTGTGATACGGAAGAAATACAAACGTGTACACACGAGCAAATTACCAATACGTATGATAATACTATATTATATACGGACCATATTGTTTCATCGGTGATTGATCTATTGAAAAAATTTCCGGCTTATGAAAGCGGGCTACTGTATGTATCCGACCATGGGGAATCTTTAGGAGAAAACGGCATTTATTTACATGGCATGCCTTATTTGATAGCCCCCAAAGAACAAACCCAGGTACCTATGTTGGTATGGATGAGCGAAGTAATGAAAAAAGCGAGCCACATAGACTACGATTGTTTGAAGAAAAAGGCGGCGGAAGAATCTTTTTCCCATGACCATTTATCACACTCTTTACTGGCACTTATGGAAGTAGATAGCAAATGGTATGACAAAAAATTAGATATTTTTGACTCCTGCCGTACCACCCCCCTTCCGCGCAAATCTTAAAGAAATTTTAATTGCTGTAGGCTCCCATAAGCTATTTGCGGCAATAAGAACAATTGCCAGCTATTTTTAGAAATTGCTAAGAAATAACCTGCCCCCAATCATTCCAGGGGGCAGGTTATACGTTGTAAGTTGCTATTGTAGGTTGGTTTTAAAGAAGTTTTCTAATTTATTAAAGGGGATTTTTTGCATATTGTCATACAAGTCCACATGGCTTGCCCCCGGAATAATAAGAAGCTCTTTGTTACGGCCTTTTAATTTTTTGAAGGCATCTTCCCCAAAATAGCGGCTGTGGGCTTTTTCGCCATGAATCACAAGCACCGCGCTTTGAATTTCGCTACTGCGCTGCAAAATGGGCATATTGATAAGCGAAAGCGCGGACGTAGTGTTCCAATGGCCGTTAGAGTTAATAGACCGGGCATGAAAACCGCGCGGGGTTTTATAGTAATTAAAATAATCCTGCACAAATTGCGGTTCCTGCCCCGTTAGTTTATCCGGCAGGCCCGGAGCTTTGGCATAAGTCCCATTTTTGTAGTCCGCAGTGCGCTGGGCATTTAACTGCTGTAAAAGCGCGTGGCGGGCTTTTTCGTCAATAGAATCGTTATATCCGTTGGCTGAAACGCGCGTCATATCGTACATGGTGGAAGCAACGGTGGCTTTAATGCGGGTGTCCATAGCGGCTGCGTTCAATGCAAAGCCCCCAAACCCGCAAATGCCTAAAATACCAATTTTTTCAGCGTCCACATGGGGATGGGTAGATAAATAGTCCACGGCGGCACTAAAATCCTCCGTATTGATATCCGGGGAAGCGACGTTTCTAGGCTCGCCGGATGATTCCCCCGTATAAGAAGGGTCAAAGGCTAAGGTAATAAAGCCGCGTTCGGCCAACGTTTGGGCGTACAAGCCCGAAGATTGCTCTTTGACCGCCCCAAACGGGCCGCTAATAGCAATAGCCGCTAATTTTTCTGTTCCCATTTGCTTAGGCATATACAAATCCCCGACTAAGGTGATGCCATAGCGGTTTTGAAAGTGCACTTTCTGCACGGTTACTTTATCACTTGGTTTAAAAACTTTATCCCAATGTTGTGTCATAGTTCCCTCTTTTTTAGGGTGTAGGCCGCACGCACACAAACAGGTGCTTAATGCGCCTAAAACCATTATTTTTGGGCCTAATAGACAAAAATCTGGGTAATACCGTCCTAGAAATGATTTAATATTATTTTTGGGAGCCGAATATGATAAAAAAGTATGCCATAAATGTGGAAGTTTAGACATTATTAAATGGGGTAAACACAAAGGCAAA
>JAZRAH010000054.1:0-35390 GCA_045634505.1 Elusimicrobiaceae bacterium | reverse complement strand
AGCGACAAAAGGGGGTTGTAAAATAAGCAAATTCCCTTGGATAACCCCCCATCCCGGCTACGCCGTACTTCCCCCACACGGGGGGAAGCAAACGGCCTAGAATCTGTTCAAATCATTTTTCAGACGGTATTATCAACTTTTGTGACCATTAGACCCTAAATAAGACTTTGCGCGGCATAAAAAAGGCGGCCTGTGGGCCGCCTTTGGTGCATCTAAATACTTATTTATGGTCACTGGAGTAGTAATAATTATACCCGCTTTGGTAGTAACCATATTTGCCGTAGGAAAGCCCGGTGTTTTCCGGGCGGTAGTGCCCAATAACAGCACCCAGGATTTTTACCCCGGCTTTTTGGAGCTTATTCAAGGCCATTTGGGCCGCACGGACATTGGTTTTGCCGTAGCGGATGACAAAAATGGTGCGCGGGATATATTTACCCCACAGCATGGTGTCTGCCACCGGCAAGATAGCCGGGCAGTCCACAATCACGTGGTCATACTGCGTTTGAGCCCATTGCACGAAATGCGCCAGGCGGGGGGTATTGAGTAGCTCCGTGGGGTTTGGCGGACGTTGGCCGGCCGTCATAATAAACAGGTTGGCAATGTCCGGTGCGGGTTGAACATTGGCGGCATAATCTGCTTTGGCGGGGTTTTTGTCCCACAAATAGCTTAGCCCTTTTTCCGGAGAAACTTTAAACACTTTGTGTAAGCGGGAGCGGCGTAAATCGCCGTCAATTAAAAGCACCCGTTTGCCTGTTTGGGCCAACGCCACGGCTAAGTTCGCAGACAGGTTGCTTTTCCCTTCCCCTTGCATGGAACTGCTCACTAAGAAGGGCGCATGGTGGTTGTCCGCCAGGGTAAAGTCCAACATGGTGCGGATACTGCGGATGTTTTCCGCAAACAAAATGTTACCCTCTTTGAGCATGGAGGCATATTCCGTTTCTTTCTTTTTGAGTTTTTCCTGCGGTACAAAACCTAAGAAAGCAAGACCTAGTTTCTTTTCCAAATCGTCCGAAGATTTGACGGTCTGGTCTAAAAATTCCATTAAAAATACCAAGAGCAGCCCAACTAAAGCACCGCCCAATATACCCACCGCAATATTGATGAGTTTGCGCGGTAAGATGGGGTTTTTAGGCACAATAGCCGGGTCCACGATACGCACGTTGTTGCCGGAAAATTGGCCGGAAAGTTCAATTTTAATACTTTGTACTAGCCGGCGTGTTTCGGTGGCAATTTGCGTTTGTGTAGCCGATAATTGGCGTTTTACGGAAACTACTTCCGGGTGTTGGGGCGTATATTTGGAGGATAACTGGGCCCAACTGCGCTCCAAAGCGGCTTCTTGCTGTTTGAGGGATTTAATAAAATCACTATTGACCACTTGGGGCATGGAGTTTAACAGCTCTTGCTCTTCGGGGCTGGTTTCTGTGCTTTCCAGGGCGCGGATAATGTCTTGCCCCATGGAAATACGGTTGCCAATGTTTTCCTGCACAAATTCTTCCGTTAACGTGTTGGCAATATCGGTAGCTAATGAGGCATCGTACGCGCGCACTTTTACGTTAACTAAACGGCTGCGGGTTACCGGATCAATTTTAATGGCTTTGTGCAAGGCGGCTAATGTGGGGAACTCTTCATATTGCCCCAAATCCAACCGCTTATATACCCGTTCTAAAAGCGAGCGGCTTTCCAACAATTGGTATTGGGTGCGGTAGTAGTCTTCCATACTGGCAAAACTGCCGTAGGCCGATTCGTCCAATTTCCCGGCGTTTTCTTGGTTAATCATTAGGAGTGCCGAGGCTTCATACACCGGGCGCATAAAGATGTTTACCAACACAGCGGCCAGCAACCCAAACAGGGCCGTAGCCACAATCAGCCAAAAATGCTTAAACACTACGTTAATAAGAGCGCTTATATCTAATTCTTCGTCGTTCATACGCTTCCCTTTAGAACATGCTTTGCGGGACAAATACCACATCCCCCGGTTGCAAGGCAATATCCATACTCTTGTTGCCTTGTTTGGTGATTTGGCTTACATCCACATCAATCGTTTTTTGTTTCCCGTTTTCCATACGCAGTACACGCACTTTAGACGTGTTTGCAATATCCGTAAATCCGCCTACGGAGGTAATTGCTTCCAGGACGGTTAAGGGCTTTTCCGGCGGAATTTCAATAGAAGCCGGTTTGGAAACTTGCCCCAGTACGTACACGGTTTTGTTGCCATATTCTTTGACGAGCATGGAAACCTGCGGATATTTAATGTAAGAAGTCAAGCGGCTGGCAAGGCGTTGTTCGGCTTGTTCCAGGGTAAGACCGGATAACTTAATGTTACCTACGAGCGGAAACGTAATAGTCCCGTTGCCGCTTAAACGCAGTACACGGTTCATATCGTCTTCCATATATACCTGGATATCCACCAAGTCGCCCGGTTGTAATACATACGCTTGGGAAGAACGCACTTTCTGCAACGCAGAGGTAACGTCCTGATTGAGCATTTTTGTTTGCACCGTGGACGGAGTAGAAACGGAGTAGCTGGTACAACCTGCAATCAGTCCCGTGCAAATCAGTAAAGTTACGTAAGAAACAGTTTGTTTTTTCATATTACTTTTATTATAGCAAATTTAAGAGGGAAAACGCTATCCCAGTTTGCGTTTGGCTTGCATATAAATGCGGGAAAGTTCCTTGTCTTTGGGATACCTTTCCAAATAGGTTTGGGCAATCTCCAGGGCCCGTTCAAAATAATACAATTTTACAACCGGGTCTGGGGTGTGCTTGGCGGCTACGTAATAGGCGCTGGCCAGGCGGGTAGCTTGCCGGGGACCGGGATAGTAAGACAGGGCTTTCTCATAGGCGGTTAATTTGGGCTCCGTTTTAAGCCCGTCGCCAAATACATCCATGCGCCAACAACGTGTTTTTTGCAGGGGAAGATACCCCGCCGCAACCAGGGCCAGAATCAGTAAAATAAACGGAAACAGGTGGTGGAAACGATGCACATGTTCGGCGTGGAAGGTGGGGGCGTTGCACAGCCCCAGTACCATAAAAAATACCACGGCACAGCCCGGAATAAAGAAGTGAAAGTCCACAAAACTGCCTACGCCCATCGCTAAAAGGACGCTTAAAAACGCAGCAAACATAAATTGTTTGCGCAGTTCCAGGTGCTTGAGTCGCCGTAAGGCCATAGTTATAAACCAAAGAAGCGGAACCAGCAACAGGGCGGCCCCGGCGTAACCAATGCCCAGGACGATTTCCAACCAGTCGTTGTGTAAGCGTTCTATGTATTGGTGTACATCATATTCGGTAAATTCGTTAATTACCACCGGCATCGCGCCTACCCCAATCCCCCAGACGGGGTACTTTTCTAAGATACGCCCGGCGGAGCGGTAAAGCATGGTACGTATGTCGGAGGAGGTGGTTGTCGTGCGGCGGGAAAATTCGCCAATTTCCTCCAGGTGCGTGTAAATCCACCCTACAGACGCCAGCAGTAGTAAGAGCGTGTAAAAGAATCCCTTTACTTGTTTGCGCATTTTCCCGGGGACGGCCCAAAAACATAAAAAAGAATAACTAAATAACCCGACTAAAAGCGACAGCATCGCCCCGCGGGAACGCGAATATACCGCTGCTATAATAAGCCCCAGGCTTAGTACCGCCAAACAGGCTTGTTGCACCGTTACATTACGCCGTTGTTCGCGGGTTACTACGTTGTAATAATGTAACTGATGGGTAAAAAATAATCCTACCGCCAGCAACGCGTTTAAGGTTAAAAACATACCCCCGTGGTTGCGGTTTAAAAAGGGGCCCACACTGTCCATACTGGCTGTAACGCCCGTTAAAAACGTAATGTATTGGCCGCCCGGAAACAGTAAATCACAGATAGCCACTGCGCCTGCCGACACAATAAGCGTCCATACCAGTTGTTTGACCTCATCTAAGGAAGTATAAACTTGCACGACAAGCAACGTTAACGCAAAATACGTACTAAATAAGGACAGATGCTCTAAGGTATATAGGCGCATGAGCGTAATGGGGTGACCCGGAATTGTGTCCAAAAGGGTTTGGGGAAAAAAGCATTGCACGGCCGACAATCCGATGAGTACCCCAAACACGCCCCCAACGGCTTTAAACAAAGAAGGATAGACAAGCTGTCGCCGTGAAACCAACACCGCCACCCATCCCAGTAACACGAGCCCTTGCAATACGCTAAAAGCCCACGGTTCGGTAGCGGCAAAACTAAACGGTGTAAAAAAAACCGTTATAGTTATAATTAGTTTTAAAAATAAACTCATATAGTTATTTTACCAAATTTGCTATAGTAATAAATAGGATGAAAATACTTTGCATTTGTCATGCCAATATCTGCCGCAGTTTTATGGCTGAGGAATTTTTAAAACAATTGGTGCCGGGCGTGGAGGTTTTTTCCCGCGGGCTGTATGCAAATCCGTCTTACGCAGTGCCGGATAAAGTGGTAAAAGCCCTTGCACAACACCACGTGGTGTTTACGGGGCATACGTCCACTGCATTAACGCCGGCCGATTTAGACCGGGCTGACCTTATTTTTTGTATGGAACAAGCGCACGTAGCACGCTTGGAGGACCGCTATGCGCAGTATAGCGATAAACTGTGGTTGCTGACGGATTTTGCGTTTGATAACGCCCAGGATTTACAGGACCCGATTGGCCTGGAGGGGCGCGCGTTTGAAAAGCAGGTGGCGTATTTGTACCAGACGTGTCAAGCCGCCGCCCAACGTATCAAACAGGAATTTTTATAATAACTGATTAGGAGAAAAAGAGATGAAAGGAATTATTTTAGCAGGGGGAGCGGGCACACGGTTATATCCGGCGTCGCTTCCTATTTCCAAGATTTTACTTCCCGTGTACAACAAACCCATGATTTATTACCCGCTTTCGGTACTGATGCAAGCGGGCGTGCGCGATATTTTGATTATTACGAACCCGGAAGATAACGACAATTTTAAACGCGTTTTGGGGGATGGCAGCAAATGGGGCATTGCGCTTTCTTATGTTGTCCAACGCGTGAAACGCGGAATTGCAGACGCGTTTATTTTGGGGGAAGATTTTATTGGACAAGAGGCGTGCGCGCTGATTTTGGGCGATAATATTTTCTACGGAAACGGGTTTGAAGAAATTTTGGCCCATGCCGCTGTGCCGCGCCCCGGGGCCACGGTGTTTGCCTACGAAGTCAACGACCCCGAACGCTTTGGCGTGGTGGAATTTGATAGCACCGGCAAAGCCATTTCTCTAGAAGAAAAACCCAAAGCACCTAAGAGCAATTTTGCCGTTACCGGGCTTTACTTTTACGATAACCACGTGGTGCAACTGGCCAAAGACTTGCGTCCGTCGGCACGGGGGGAACTGGAAATTACGGATTTAAACAAACTGTATTTAGCCCAAGGCAACTTGCACGTCGCTCACCTGGGGCGCGGGTTTGCCTGGTTGGATACGGGAACGCATGAAAGTGTGCTACAAGCCAGTAACTTTGTGCATAGCATGCAGCTTAACCAAGGGGTGGAAATTGCCTGCTTGGAAGAAATTGCTTTGCGCAAAGGATTTATTTCGCCTGCCCAGTTAGCCGAGAAGTTAGCTAGTGCTCCCCAAAACAATTACTACGCTTATTTAAAACGCCTGTTAAAACGGTTTAAGGACCAGTAAGCAAACTTAATACAATACCCCCGGGGTGTTAGGGGAATTTTTTGTCCCCTTTGATAAACGCGGCGTATCAAAAAGGGTGGGGCAGGTGTCCGTCGGCTAGTTTGAGGGCTCATTCAAACGCGTGTTTGAACTGGACTATTAAATTTGCTACAATTTATCTATAAAAGATGCCCGGCTTACACTCCTTATTTGGCTACTGTAAAATACCTGGCGAGTGAGCAGCACAAACGGTTTGCACAGGATAAAGAATTTACCAGTGCATGGTGCTACTGCGCGCTTTAGGACAAAAACATTTTTCATCCCAGTTGCACGAGCCAATTAAGGGCGTGGTGTGGAAAAATACGTTGGCTATTTTAAAATTATATCAGAAAGGAAAAAATCATGAATAAACATCTGCTTGTAGGGTTGCTCTGCGCTGTGACGTTCCCTGCGCTGGCGTTTGATCCGCTGTTTACGTCGCAAATAGAGCCGCCTAAGGGTTGTATTGACCGCAACATCACCCAGGACGAACTTGCCCTGGCGGACTTAGTACAAATTGGGATTTGCACCAACCCGTCCTTAAGTGCCCAATACATGGGCGTAAAAGCGACCGAGGCTAATTTGGGCACCGGGCGCAGCCAGTATTTGCCGACCGTTACCTTGACGGGCAGCGCAGGCATTGAGGGAAAACGGGTGGAAAGCCATGGCGGTTACAGCCAAACGGAACCCTATCAAGGCCAGGCGCAAGCCTCGTGGTTGCTCTTTGATTTTGGCGGACGTGAAAGCCGTGTAAACACCTTGCGCGCCTATGCGGATGCGGCCAACTTTGGCTACAACGCCGCCTTGCACGACTTGATGCTTTCTGTGCAAACGGCTTACTTAAAATTATTAGCCGCGCAGGAAACGCTCGTCAGTGCCAATGCCAGTTTGGATTCTTACAAACAATCTTATACCGAGGCGCAAAAACGCTATAAACTGGGCATGGTGTCTTTAAGTGATAAACTGCAAGCCCAAACCCGCTATGAGCAAGCATCTATGGCTGTCGTGCTAGCCGAGGACGAAATTAAACAATATAGCGGGCAACTGGCGGTATTGTTAAATTTATCGCCCGATACAACCTTGCATGTAAAAAAACCCGTGTTTGATGAAAAGGCCACCTCTATTGAAAAAGACAACGTGCAGGAACTCATGCAAGATGCCCTGCGGGAACGCCCGGAACTGCGCGCCCAAGCCAGTAAAGAGCAGGCCGCCAAGTCCAGCGTGACGTCGGCCAAAACCAATATGCTTCCGTCCATTAGTGCCAACGCTTCGGCCACCTTGGAGGACAGCACGTGGAAACACCATTCTTACTATGGGCGCGATCATGTAGCCGGGCTTTCGGTTAGCATGCCGCTGTTTACCGGGTTTTCCAATATGTATAAGGTAAAATCGGCCGCGTGGGCGTACCGCCAGGAACAAGCCAACACGCAAAACTTGCGCTTATCCATTCAAAACGAAGTGTGGAGTAATTACCAAAATTACAAAACGGCCACACGCGCTTATGAAATCAGCCAAACGGTACTTGCCAGTGCCGAGGAAAACCACCGCGTGGCGTTTCGCTACTACCAAGTAGGCAAGGGTGATATTTTAAAGTTGTTAGACGCCGTAGCCCAGTTGGCGGATGCGCGCCAAAGCAAAATTACTGCTTTTTACAATTTACTGCTTAGCAAAGCAAATCTATACAAGAGTATTGGGAAATAAATTATGACAAGAAGAACGATGTACCGCTATATTAAATATCTGCTACTGGTAGGAATTGGGGTAGCTATTGGATTTTTCGTGAAAGGAAAATTCTTTTCGGACGCCGTACAAGCAGGCTATGGGGGCGCTGGACAAGCCAGTGTGCTAGTCAAAACCGTGGAGCGCAAACCCGTGGCTTTGGGTAAAAACTTTATTGCCAAGGTGGAGGCGATTAACGCCACAGATGTAGTGCCGCAAGTGTCGGGCTATGTGGACCAGGTGCTCTTTGCCGACGGCTCTTTTGTAAACGAAGGGGATGTGCTCTTTGTCATTGACCAAAAACGCTATAAAGCGGCGGTTTCGTCGGCTGAAGCGACGTTGGAAAAATCCAACGCGTCTTTAAAGCAAATTCAAAGCGATTATAACCGCGAACTGTCCTTGTACAAAGACCATATGCTTTCTCAGTCCGATTTGGAATTGGCGGAGAGCAATTTGTCCAACGCGAAAGCCAACGTAAAAGCCGCTAAAGCCGCGCTGGATTTGGCCCGCTTGGACCTAAACTATACCGAGGTTCGCTCCCCTATTTCCGGCTACATTGGTAAAGCGTTGTTAACCAAAGGCAACTTGGCTACCGCCGGGGTCAGCAAACTGGCACGTGTGGTGCAAATGGACCCGATCCGGGTGGTGTTCTCTATTACGGATAAAGAGCGTCTGTCGGGCATGGACCAAGTGACCAATCCCAATATGCGCCCGGACATTCAAGTAGCCTTGCCGAACGGACAAACCATTGAAATGCCTGAAGCCTCTTTATTTGCCGATAACGAAATTAACGCCCAAACCGCTACCATGGCGGTGTATGCCCAAACCGATAATAAAGAAAATAAACTCATCCCCGGTAACTACGTACGGGTAACGGTTAGCATGGATAAATTCCGCCCGGTACTGCTGATCCCGCAAACCTCTGTTTCGCAAGATGCTACGGGCCAATACGTAATGACTGTAAACGAGCAAAACGTAGTGGTGCAAAAATACATTACGTTGGGGGATGTGGTTGGGACCAATTTTGTGGTTGTATCCGGCCTGAACGAAGGGGACCGTGTGGTTACCATCGGGCAGCAAAAACTGCAAAACGGGCAACCTGTCAACGTGAGCGAAGTGCCCACGCAGGACCCGCAACCGGCCGCAACGAAACAACCGGCCACAGATGCACAGGAAGAAGCCTTTGAGTCTCACTCGTATGCGCCTGCCCAAGAGGGGGAAAATAACTAAATGTTTTCAAAGTTTTTCATTAACCGCCCCCGTTTTGCGGTTGTTATCTCCCTTATTTTGTGTTTGGCGGGGGGCATTTCGCTTAAAAATTTGCCCATTGCCTTGTACCCCGAAATCACGCCGCCCGAAGTAGTGGTGCGTGCCACGTATCCGGGGGCCAGTGCCGAAGTAATTGCAAAAACGGTGGGGATCCCGTTGGAATCCTCCGTCAACGGGGTGGAAGACATGCTCTATATGTCTTCGGACTCGGCCGACGGTACGTATATGTTGACCGTTACGTTTAAAACGGGGGTAAACCCGGATATTGCACAGGTAAAAGTGCAGAACCGTGTTTCCCAAGCTACGCCGCTGTTGCCTACGGAAGTAACCCGCCAGGGGATTAGTGTGTTCCGCCGTTCGTCTAACATTTTGGGGATTGTCTCCTTTCTTTCTAAAGACGGTTCGCTTAGCTCCTTAGATATTAGCGACTATTTAAATAACAACGTCCAAAAAAATATCAGCCGTGTTAACGGTGTAGGGGAAGCCCGTGTGTTCGGCGCGAACAAGAGTATGCGGGTGTGGCTGGACTCGGACAAAATGGCCGCCTTGGATATTTCCATAGCCGACGTTAAAAATGCCATCGCCACCCAAAACTATCAGCCCTCTTTGGGTAAAATTGGGGCCATGCCCAATGATGGCACGGTGCTGACGGTATATGCGTTGCAAACCGACGGCCGCTTAAATAGAGCGGATGACTTCCAAAACATCATTATCCGTACCGATAATCAGGGCGGGTTAGTGCGCTTGTCGGACATTGCGCGCGTGGAAGAAGGACAGGAAAACTACAGTTTTGACGCGTCTTTTGACGGGAAAGTTTCGGTGCCTATGATGATTAACCTCTCCTCCGGGGCGAACGCCATAGAAACCATTGAGGCGGTGCGTGCGGAACTCAAACGTTTGGAGCAGTTTTTCCCGCCTAGCTTGGAGTATGAGTTTTCTATTGATACGACGGACTTTATTAACGCCTCTATTGAAGAAGTAGGGGGCACCTTACTACTGACCTTTGTGCTAGTAGTAATTGTGTGTTATGTCTTCTTGCAGGACTGGCGCGCCACCTTAGTACCGGCGGCTACGATTCCGGTTTCGTTGCTTGGTACGTATGCGGTAATGATGGCACTGGGCTACTCCATCAATATGTTTACACTCTTTGCCTTGGTACTGGCGATTGGGCTGGTGGTGGACGACGCGATTTGTGTGGTAGAGCGTGTAATTGTGCTCATGAACCGCGACAAGCTCCCCGCCAGACAAGCGGCCGAACAAGCCATGGACGAACTTTCCGGCGCGCTGATCGCCACGACGCTTGTGCTGTTGGCTATTTTCGTTCCCATTACGTTTATGGGCGGGATTACCGGTAAAATCTATACGCAGTTTGCCGTTACGATTTCGGTGGCGGTGTGTTTCTCTACGTTAAACGCGCTCTCCCTATCGCCGGCAATTTGTTCCACGATGTTACGCCCCATTAAAGAGACGAATATATGGATCTTGCGGTGGTTTAACATGGCGGTGCAGCGCAGCTCGCGCGGGTACCGCAGCGTAGTGCGTAAGTTAGCGCGCAAGTTTGTCATTGCGCTCCTCTTTGGCGGCTTTGTGGCACTGGATTTTGTGTTCCTGCAAATTATGCCCACCTCTTTCATCCCGGTAGAGGACCAAGGGGTGGTGATTGTGGATATCCAACTGCCTGAAGGGGCCACGGCGATCCGTACCCGTAAGGTAGTTGCCGACGTGATGGACCAAATCCGTCAAACCCCCGGGGTACAACATGCTACGTCTGTACAGGGCTTTAGCTTGCTGGGCGGAAACGGGGAAAATACCGGTGCGATATTCGTGCGCTTAACGCCGTGGGACAAACGTCAATCCAAGGATTTATTGCAAAGCAATATAGCCGCTCAGTTTAATAGGCAATTTGCGCAAATCCCCGATGCAACTATCCGCGCGATAGAAATGCCGTCTATCCCTGGGTTAGGTACAACGAGCGGGCTAGATTTGCGTATCCAGTCCCTCAACGACTTTGACTACCAAAAACTGGCCGGGGTTGCCACGGGGATGGGTTATCAAATGATGACGGACCCTACGATGTCGCTAGCGTACTCCACCTTCCGTGCCGATACGCCCAACATTTACTTGGACGTCAACCGCCAGAAAGCCGAAAGTATGAAGGTGCCGGTTTCCAGTGTGTTCTCGGTCCTGGAAAACTACTTGGGCTCTTCGTACGTAGGGGACGTAAACTTTGCTACGCAAATTAACAAAGTCATTTTACAGTCCGACAGCAAATACCGTATGACGCCGGAAAATATCAACAAAATGTATGTAACCAGTTCCGCGGGCGAGTTAGTACCGCTGATGGCACTGGTGGACCAAAAGTATATTTTGTCCCCGCGCCAAATTACGCGCTATAACCAATACCCTGCGGCCATGGTAATGGCGACGCCGGACGGAAAATCCAGCTCCGGCCAAGCGATGGACCAAACGGAGCAGCTTATGAAAAACTTGCCTCCCGGTTACGCCTACGAATGGACGGGGATGAGCTATCAGGAAAAACAAAACAAAGGCCAAATCAATACGCTGATTATTTTAGCGGTACTATTTGCCTACCTGTTCTTGGTGGCCCAGTATGAAAGCTGGATGATCCCGGTGCCGGTGCTGATGTCTGTCGTAGCGGCCGTAGGCGGGGGGTTGTTTGGGTTGTGGATTAGCGGGCAGTCGTTAAGTATTTACGCGCAGTTAGGGTTGGTGTTGCTCGTCGGGTTATCGGCTAAGAACGCTATTTTGATTGTAGAGTTTGCCAAGGACGAGCATGAGTCCGGCGCTAGCGTGTATAAGGCCGCTATGGACGGGCTTATTCAGCGTTTCCGCCCCGTACTTATGACGGCGTTTACCTTTATTTTAGGTATGATTCCCATGGTGCTGGCCAACGGGGCCGGGGCGGCTAGCCGCCGCGCGTTGGGGGTGCCGGTGTTCTACGGCATGCTCATTGGTACGTTGGCGGGCTTGGTACTGATTCCGCTGTTCTATATGTTAGTGCAAAGCCAGGTGGAACGCTACCAACGCTACAGAGCCAAAAAACGCGGACAAATAATGGAGCCGCACCCGGATGAAATCCGCATCCGCTAAACGTTTAAAAACCCCGGCAGGAAGCCGGGGTTTTTGCTTGACAAAATACCCCCTTACTACTATACTATAAGTACCGTTTTACGAGGAGGATTTATGAAATATGTAGCTTGTTTACTATGGCTGTGCGTGGCGTTGGTACCGGCCCGGGCTTATCAGGCCGGGGTAGCCAACCGTACGAATTTTGGTTCCGCACAAAAAGAGCAACCCCAGCAACAAAATTTCCGTGCGTTTAGTAATTACAATAACCGCAACTGGGGCCAAGGGGTGCAAACCCAAACGGTACAGACGGAAGTGGCAGGGACCTCGGCCGTGGATTTTGATAAAAACACTCCGTCACAGCTTGTATCTAAAACGCAAGCCGCTGCCGTTAAGCCCGCTACAGCCCCCCAAGCAACCGCACCGACGGCTACCGCTCCACAACCTGCCGCCAATGTGCCGGCTAATGTGGACCCGGCGGCCATGATGCAGCAAGTGCAGGGCATGATGAGTGCGATGGGAAATATAACGGGCGGTAACGCCCAACCCAATGCCCAAGCCGCGGCGGCTATGCCCGCGGGGATGCCTGATATGGCTGCCTTAATGGGCGGTGCGATGCCCGCGGCCCCGGCGAAGGCTCCCGCTAAAAAATAGAGGATGCTATGAAACGCAGTGTGGCGATTTTAGCAAGTGTATGTGTGCTCAGTAGTGTGGGGGTGGCGCGCCCTATTGCCCCCGCGCACTCGCCGGTGTTGCATCCTACGACGGACACGTCCGTGCAACGCCCGCAAACGACGGGGCCAGTGCAACGCCCGGTTACACCAAGTGGGGCCTTGCGTCCCACGACGCAGGTGCAGGTCAATCGGCCTACGACGTCCGCAACGGTTAGCCGTCCGCAAACAACGGCGGCTGTGGCTCATCCCACGACGCAAGGGGGGGAAAATCATCCGGCCACTACCGTGCAGGTTATCCACCCGCAAACGACGGCAGAGGTGGCACGCCCGCAAACAGTGCCGGTGGAAGAAAAATGGGCGGCTTCAAACGCAAGTGCGAAAAGCATGGCTTCTGCTAAAGCAACTACCTCTATGAGTAATTATCAGCCCAAGCAAGCTAAAAATTTTGCCGCCGAAACTAAGGCCGCCCCGACGGGGGGTGGCAGTATGAATTTGGGGAATTCCAATGCGGACCAAGCCGCTAAAGATGCTGCCGCTAAGGCCAGTTTACTGGGGGCTCAAAATAACCAGAATATGGATGTAAACCCCAACCAAAATAAATTGGGGGGGATTGATAAACTGGTTACGGACCGCGCTAAGTGGAAAGAAAAACAGAAGAAGTGATGGGTAGGTTTTGTGAATGGGGGGAGAAACAGTTTGGTTTCTCCCCCTTTTTATGTGGCAAAAAGTTCCCTTAGGCCCCAAAAAAGGGGTGTGTTGCCCCCCTCTTTTTTTTCGGCTGTTCCCTTTTACTTTTTTCAAGAAATTTCCTGGTACGGAGGAAACTGGAGCCCCCTGGCAAAGTGAAAGTTCATTCTCTGTGGCAGGGTGGGCCACTTCCCAAGTGGCAGAAAACAAGCGGCCGTGTGCGTTAGCACCGCCAAGAGTAAAGTAGGCAAGTATGAAACTAAGTACAGCCCAAGCCGTTTTCGGCATTTGGGCGAAAACGCGATTTTGATTTGCCCTATACCCTAATACCCCCAAAACCGTTTTGGGGCGTTTAGATTAAAATGCGATTTTGATTTGCCCCATATCCTAATACCCCCAAAATCGTTTTGGGGCGTTTAGATTAAAACACGATTTTGGTTTGGCCCATATCCTAATATCCCCCAAATCGTTTTGGGGCATTTTTAAAAATTGTGTTTAATTTTGCCTATATCTTAGTACCCTATTTCTGTTTTAGAGCATTTTAAAAATGGCTCTAATTTTGCAAACAGTAGTGGGGGGAGAAAAAACAAACAAAAATTCGTTCACGCTCCAATTTAGTAGCCGACCCCAGGTATAGCCCCCATTTTAAATTTAATAGCAATTTTTTGAGCATATAAAATAATTAGTACTGCCACCTTAAATAATTCTATAAATAGTATTAGAAATAGTATAAAAAACATTATAAAATAAGTATAAAATAGAAATATTAAATAATGTTTAAAGGTAAAGAAAAATAACTTTTGATATCCTAATTACTTAACATAATACCTATTCTCGTTAGTTAAATATACGCTGACAAATAGCCCCCCTTGCCCGGTTTTGCGTGCACTTTTTGCCTGTTTTGAATCTGTTTGTGGATAAGTGTTGTTGAATTGTAAAAAATATTTTATAAAAATGGGGAAAACGCGAAAATAATTTAAAAAATAAAAGTACTTAAAATATAAGTACTTTTAAAATTACACTATTTTATTATAATTGTGTTAAAAAGGGGGCTGCTTTAGTTCTTTAAGTTGCTTTTCAGCCAGTACAAACGCGCGGGCAAAGCCCTCATTGGTTAGCTGATAGGTGCGGCTACGCTTAATCCCCTCCCCCACAATGCGTCCGGCCTGGATTTCGCTAGCCAGCAACCGGTCTAGCCGCCCCTCCTCTATCCCGCAGGCAATCAGGGAACGGGCCAATTCCAGGGCCGGGTATGCCGGTTGCTTTAAGAGTACGCGGGCCCCGGCCAAGAGTACAAGCGCGGTTTCCTGCGCGGTCCACTTTGTTTTGCGGCGTAGCACCAAGGTAGAGCCGTCCTCTTTAAGTAGTTTCTCCCAAAAAAACAGCTCTGTGGGAGGCTGATCAGTGGGCTTAATTTGGGCGGGTGTAAGTGTGGGTTGTGGCACTGCCGGGTGGTGGTTTACCAGGGCCAGGAACTTGGCACGTTCTTGGTCAATAAATTCGCGCGGGCCCTCGGCTTCAAATTCTTCGCCGCTAGGCAGCTTAAAACGTATTTTTAAGTTGTTGTTTTCCCCACTGTTCATACTGTGTATAACCTCTTATGTTGACAAGTTATCCACGGGGGTTATCCCCCGCGATAGACATATAATAGCTATTTTTTAATTTTATGTCAAGCATTATGTTTATTATGTCAATTATATGTCAAGCGAAGTGGATAACCCCCTCTCTACGACGGGAAACAGGAGTGAGGCAACTCTGTATAGGCGTAAAAATTAAGTAGCGGTGTTAAGTTTTGGGTATATATAGGCCGCTTAAAAACCTAATACGGTGTGATAAATTAAGGTTTTCCCCTCCCCCCCGCGTGTAAAATGGAACAAGATTTTTAGGGGTTGTTGCTTGCCTGGCTATCACTTAAATAAAACAGTGTAACAAACAAACTTTGGGGCGGATTTGTAGAAAAGATTGCTTCGCTTGCGCTCGCAATGACGAAAATATTTTTGAGTGAAAATTTTGCTAAGATGACTTAAATTAAGCGGTAAATTTGCAAAATTAGATATAAAAATAAAAACCGCAAAATTAGGTGCAATTTTGCGGATTGCTGAGTTGTCTATACTTTCTTTTATTGCGGGTTATCATACTCATACTGTTGGTATTTAAAGTTCGCGTTTGTATAACCGGGTGTAGTTTTTCCGGTTTCCGCTTGGCAGACTTTGGCTTGGATGGAAGTGGTGTCATCATTATATACCATACACACACGGGTATCCCCCCCCCAACTGGCAAAGTGAAACCGTATTAAATATTCCATTTTTATAGAAGGATTAGTGCAACTAATGCGCTTATTCACTAGGTTTATATCACAATACCCAAAATCAGTATCTTTACGAAACAAGTGGGAATATCCTGATGTAGTAGGGTGGTAGGTATCTCCCGTAAAAGGCCCGTCCACATCTAGTTCATCAAAATCATCGGCATATTCTCCATTGGCCAGGTAATATACTTCTTGGGCTTGCGCTAGAGCGTGTGTAAGACTTTTTAACGTGGCGTAGCGGCTTTTGATGACGGCTTTTTGGTATTGCGGCAGTGCAACAGCCGCTAAAATACCAATGATAAGGACGACGACCAGAAGCTCTATGAGGGTAAAGCCGGAGCGAAGCGGAGCCCTGAAAGAGTCTTTATTCAGGGCCTCCACCTTTTTAATAGAACGACAAGATGCTGAAACAAGTTCAGCATGACGTCTAGGTGTAAAGTCACCGTGATTACATACAGGCGTCATCCCGTACTTGATACGGGATCTCACCTTTATGTTTCTGAAAATGGTGAGATTCCAAATCTGTTTTATTAGACCCCGTATTACAACCTTACGGGGCGTGCCTTCGTAGTAATAGGCACGGTTTGGAATGACATTATTATGATTTGTTGGCATGAAACCCTGCCGGGTGTATAGCTGATTCATATAGGCTCCTTTCTGTTTAGGGGATTAAACAGAAACGGCTTTTTGCCGGGTCAGCTATACAAAACCGCAACAAACAGCCGTGGCCCGCCGCATAAACGGCAAGCACTCAGCACAACCTCAAAGGGCTCTAGATTTCCCGTCGAAGTTGTGCTTGATAAAACGGCTGTTTTGGGGATATATAGCTTTACTTTCTGTTCCCAAAACAGATCATACTTGTAATTTTTACTACCTCCCTATTCTACAACATTTCTACTTAAAATAGTACAATACCTTATATATATGAAACCCATTTCCGCCCCCCTCCTGGCTTGGTACCAGAAAAATAAGCGCGATTTGCCTTGGCGTCATACCAAAGACCCCTACAAAATTTGGCTGTGCGAAATTATCATGCAACAAACCCGCGTGGCCCAGGGGTTGGCGTATTATAACCGGTTTGTGGAAACGTTTCCCACCCCGGCTGATTTGGCCGCCGCCACCCAAGACCAGGTACTTAAACTCTGGCAAGGGTTAGGCTACTATTCCCGCGCGCGCAATTTGCACGCCGCCGCCCAAAGTATGCACGGTAAATTTCCCCCCACCTATGCGGGCGTGCGCGCTTTAAAGGGCGTGGGCGATTATACCGCCGCGGCGATTTGCTCGATTGCCTATAATATGCCTTACGCGGTGGTGGACGGAAATGTGTACCGGGTGCTGGCGCGGGTGTTTGGCATCCGCACGCCGATAGACAGTACCGACGGGAAAAAACAGTTTACCTCCTTGGCGCAAGCCTTACTGGATAAAAAAAATCCCGGCGATTATAACCAGGCGATTATGGATTTTGGGGCCATGGTATGTACCCCGCAAGCCCCGCAGTGCACAGCGTGCCCGCTAGCCAACCGGTGTGCGGCGCGCAAAGCGGGCTCACCGGAAAAACTGCCTGTGAAAGCGCAAAAAACGAAAATTTCTACGCGCTATTTTCACTATATATATGTAGAGCAAGGGAAGTTTACCTGGTTGCACCAACGCGGGCCCGGGGATGTGTGGCAGAATTTGTATGAGTTGCCGCTGGTGGAGACGGACGGCGCGACGTTAGACGGCGCAAGTGCGCTACTAAAAAAATGGTTTGGGGCGGCTAAGGTGCAGGCTTATATAAAACCCCCTTACGGCCCTACGGGCCACTTTCCCCACAAGGGGGACAGAAGCGACGAGGCGGTTGGCAAGGGGCCGCTTAAACATGTGCTATCCCACCAAATTATTTACGCCTATATATATAAGGTAAAAATTCCCCCCGCGCGTAAAGTGCCACAGGGGTTTATCAAAATCCCGGTGGAAGATTTACCTAAGTATGCCGTTTCGCGCTTAGTTCAAAAGTTACTGGAAAAAGTGTCCCGCAAATAAGTGGGCTTTACCCGGCGCGTCCAGACGTGTACGTGGGGGCGCAGTTGGTATTTGTGTTTCAGCCGGGCGCGGTTGAGTTGTAAGTCCTGCGCGGTAACGGTGTAGTCCAACATATCAGGCGTTAGAAAAGCGCGCAGCCCCCGGGTGTACGTCGGGCAGAAACCACGGTAACACATTTCTTGCACTAATTGGTCCATGCGTTTGCACACAAACACCCCGTGTTTGCGGGCCCACTTCACGTGCCCTGTGCCCAGTTGGTAACGTGCGGGGGCCCCCGTTATATTGACGGGTTGTTTGAGCACGCGGGGTAGCTCGCGGTATTCGGCCAGGAGCCACGCGTCGGACAGTTCCTGCACGGGCACTACGTTAATGCGGGTCATACGGATAATATAAGCGGAAAAACTCCCACGTGCGGTGGGAGTTTTTAGTTAGTTTGCGGAACTTGTGTTTTGTTACAGCCCGGCGTTGCGGGCGGTCTCTTTTAAAATAGCGGCCGACTTTTTAAGGGCGGCTTCTTCGGCGGCACTTAACGTAATGGGCATTTGCACTTCCACCCCGTTTTTGCCGACGACGGCCGGCATACTTAGCGTGATGTCCTCAATGCCAAACGCACCGTGCATGCGGTTGGAAACGGGCAGGACGGATTTTTCGTCGCGCACGATACACTCGCAAATGCGTTTTACCGCCATGGCAATCCCGTAGTAAGTAGCTTTTTTGCGTTCAATAATTTCGTACGCGGCGTTTTTAACGTCGTCGGCAATACGCTGCATAGCCTCTTGGTGGTTAAAGTGCCCGCGCAGTTCACAAAATTTATTGATGGGTACGCCTGCCACGTTGGCCGTACTCCAAACAGCAATTTCACTGTCCCCATGTTCTCCGACGATAAACGCATGCACACTGCGGCTATCTACGCCTAAGTGTTCGCCTAGAATTTCGCGAAAGCGCGCTGTGTCTAGCACGGTGCCGGATCCGATGACGCGGTTTTCGGGTAGTCCGCTTAGTTTGAGCGCGGCGTAGGTTAGTACGTCCACCGGGTTCGCGACGACGAGCAAAATGCCGGGGTAATTACGCTTGGCAATTTGCGGGATAATGGTTTTAAAAATGCCGACGTTTTTTTGCACCAGGTCCAGGCGGGTTTCGCCGGGTTTTTGGTTGGCCCCGGCCGTGATGATGATAAGGGCGGCGTCGGCAATGTCGTCATACGTGCCGGCGTAAATTTTCATGGGGCGGGCGTAGGCCTCGCCGTGGGAGATGTCCATCGCTTCCCCTTCGGCTTTTTTTGGGTCCACGTCCAAGAGGACCATTTCGCTAAATAGCCCGCTTTGCATCAGCGCAAAGGCACTGGCCGAGCCTACAAATCCGCAACCGATAATAGCTACTTTGCGGTCATTGATTTCACAATTTTTCGTCATAAAAGACCTCCCATTTACTATATTATAGAAAACAAAAACCCCCACCGCAATGTGGAGGTTTTTAGTTAGTTGGGGGTTATTTAATAGGAGGAATGTTTGTGTTTTGTGGGGGAAGATTACCGCAAAGCTCATCGTATAAATCACGCCAGTGTGGATTAAATTTAGTAATTAAGTGACGTTTCCAGGAACGGTTCCATTTTTTGAGTTGTTTCTCTCGTGCGATGGCATCTAGCATTGTGCCAAATATTTCGTAATAGACTAATTTAACTTCATTATATTTTGCCGTATGACTTTGGGGTAGTAAGTGCGCTTTATGCTGATATGCGCGACGTATTAAGTGGTTAGTTGTACCAATGTATAATGCATGATTGGAGCGATTGGTTAATATATATACAAAACCCATAGTTTAGTGTATCAAATAATCCAATAAGGTGTCATTCCCGAAAGTCGGTATCGGGAATCTACCACGCTTGTTGTTCCCCTGGGGGCTACCGTAACGACAGGTGCGTGGAAGATCCCCGATAGAGACCCTCGGGGATGACGACTTAATGATGATATAACAACCAGGGTGCGTGGAAGATCCCCGAGTCCTGCGGACGGCGAAATCGGGGATGACGCTTTATTTAATACCCGGGGATGACACCCATAAATTCTCGGGGATGACAACTTAATGAAGATACAACAACCAATGTGCGTGGAAGATCCCCGAGTCCTGCGGACGGCGAAATCGGGGATGACGCTTATTATATATATTATAGAAAACAAAAACCCCCACCGCAATGTGGAGGTTTTTAGTTAGTTGGAAGTGTTAAAACTTGTAGCCTACGGTGAGTGCAAACATATCCCCGCGGCCTTGGCTGTAGCGCATTTCGCGGTCCCCAAATTGGGTGTTGGAGTCCCCTTTTAAGCTGCGGCCAAAAAGGTGCGCGTAGGCAAAGTCGGCACTCCAGGTTTCGGTTTTGTACCCTAACCCGATACTGGCGATATGGCGGTCATCCACGGGGACGAGGGTGTCCATTTCGTGCTCGTGAATGGGGGATTTGTCATAGACGTACCCGGCACGGGCAAACCATTTGGGAATAAACTGATATTCTACCCCAAAGTTCGCGCGGATGGTGTCCTTATATTCCTTTTTATTGTGAATAGTCGGGGCCCCTTCAATATCTTTATATTCAATTAGAATTTGGTCGTACGAGCTCCAGAACGTGCCCACCGCGCCGATTTCAAAGGTCCATTTGTCGTCGGGGCGGAAAGCAACCCCCGCCGCTAAACTAGACGGCAAGGTAATGGCACCTTTGGCATCGTGGTCCAAAATATCATACGCGGCCAAACCGGGGAAAGAACCCGCATGGATGCGGCCGTCCAAATTTTGTTTTACTTGCGTGCGGTACGTAGCCCCCATGGACCATTTCTCCGCCCATTGCGGTCTATAAAGTACCGAGAAGTTTCCCCCCCAGCTTGTACCCGAGCCGCTAATTTGATAGTTGGCCTGATTTAAATAGGGTTGATAGATATTTCCGGCGGCTAGGTTCGAGTCTTGCGAAAAGCTGATAATCATAGCCTCCAGCCCCATAGCTACGGACAGTTCCTCATTGGCTTTAATGGCAATCGTCGGCGTAAAAGAGAACGTTTCCAGTTTTACTTTGTAGGCCAAATTACTGCCGGGCCACGTTTGCCAATTTTTGTATTTTCCGCCTAGCCCAAAGCGGCTAAATCCCCCTAAGCCAAAGGTAATATCATCACTCCATTTGTGGGTGATGTAAAAATTGGGCAGTAACCAAGCGTCCCGCTCTAACGTGCGGGCTTGGCCGGATACGGACGTTTTGGCATGTGCCGTTACGACGGTGCCGCCCAGTTGTACTTGGGTGCCGGCAAGCTCGGTAATGAGGGCCGGGTTGGAGGCCAAGGAGGCCGGCTCGGCGGTGCTGGCCATGACCGCGCCGCCCATGGCGGTGGAACGGCCGCTAAATTCATACAAGGCAAACCCTGCCCCATAGGTTAAGTCTGTGAGTAAGCCGCAACATACGGCGGCAATGAGTAATTTTTTCATAAGACTCCTACACAAAAAAATTCCCCGTTAGGCTAAGTCTAACGGGGTGCTACTTATTTATTCAAAACAGCTAATTTATCTTGTGCTACTTTACCAAAATACGTTTTGGTGTAATTGGCCAAAATTTGTTGGTACGTTTCCACCGCTTGGGCTTTTTGCCCGGCGAGCTCTTGGCTCATAGCCAGGGTAAAATACGCTTGCGGCAGCGCAAAACTTTTGGGGTTTTGGGCGATAAACTGCGTCATTAGTTGAATGGCGCTTTCATAATCCCCAATGGCCTGTTTGGTGGCGGCTAACGAAAGCGTAGCCACGGTGCGCAAGGTTTCGTTACGGGCGTTGGTAAGCGGTTCGTAAACGTCGGCGGCTTGGGCGAAGTTTTCCCCCGCGTATAAAATGTCCCCTTTTAACAGTTGCGCGTACTGCGCGGCTTGCGTGCCCGGGTATTGCGCGCAAACCCCGTCTAATTGCGTGACGGCGGCCGGGTCCTGCATGACGGCCAGTTGGGCATTGTAATAGGCCGCCCAGGAATTTTCCTGCACTTTTTTGACGTGTGCATTGTAGGCATAGCCAAATACGGCGGCTAACACCAAAATCACGGCACCTGTAAGGACGCGTTTTTTGTGGTCCTTGACGTATTTTTTAGTGCCGGTTAACAAAGAAATAATCGCTTCTTGTTCTTGCTTTACGGTAGGTTGTTGTTTTTTAGTCATATACCTTATTATAGTAAAATAAACCGCGCTTGCAAACGCGTATTTAATATAATAAGG
The DNA here is from genome assembly GCA_045634505.1 of Elusimicrobiaceae bacterium. Taxonomy (GTDB): domain Bacteria; phylum Elusimicrobiota; class Elusimicrobia; order Elusimicrobiales; family Elusimicrobiaceae; genus Avelusimicrobium. The sequence continues at coordinate 13,720 of JAZRAH010000054.1, read as the reverse complement.
TATGCAAAAAAATTCCTCTAATTTAATAGCTGTGTTATTTATCCCGCTGGTGGCGGTGGTGCTGGCGGCGTTGTGTACGTTTGTGTGGTGGGTGGGAAAACAATTTTATAAGCCAACACCCGCGCCTGCTGCGGTGCCCGTGCAAACGCAAGCCCCGGTGGTGCCGTACGGGGAGCCGGAAGTAGCGGACGAGTTCCCCCCGCTCCCGCCCGAAGTACAGGACGAGCCTGCCTTTGAAGAGGTTGCAACCTCGCCGGAAATTTGTCCGGCCCCGGCTGTGCCTGCCAAACTTTCCAAACCCCGGCGCAAACAAACGGCGACCCCGTTTGAGCAAGGTTTAAAAGCGTGCCAACGCGGCGGTACGTTCCCGTGTGCGTGGGAAAATGCGTCGCGCGGGGTGATTACCCAGTATTGGTTGATGAGTGCGCAAGGCCCCCTGGAGCGCGGTATATACGACGGGAATGGCAATTTATTGAGCGAAACCCAAGCTACGCTTAGCGGCACGGTTACGTCCTACACGGCGCAAAACGTGACGTATTATTTTGAGGGCGGTGTGCTAGTTAAAATCCGCACGAGCCCGTATGATAATTGTAATTTCCACGATTGGTTTTTTATCAATGCCGAGGGCAAACAAGACGTGTGCCAATGTGTGTATAATCAGGCGGATTGTTGTGCGCGCTCCCCGTACAAGTCGGGCGGGCCGCGCCGTTATTGCGAAATAAACCCACTTGATACGGATTTTTGTAAGTAAAAAACAGGCCCCTCGCGGTAGTAAACGCAAGGGGGCTCTTAAATGCTTAGCGCGGGAATCGTCGGCCCGGACTCCGTACCGATACGGATTTTTGCAAGTAATAAAATGATTGTCATTCCCGAGAGTTGTAATCGGGAATCTACAACGCTTGTTGTTTCCCTGGGGGTTACCGTAACGACAGGTGCGTGGAAGATCCCCGATAGAGACCCTCGGGGATGACGCTTTATTTAATACCCGGGGATGACGCCCATAAATTTTCGGGGATGACAAACTAATGATGATATAACAACCCGGGTGCGTGGCTTCGCACTACTTTTTGAATACAAAAAAGACGGCGGCTACCAAACACAAAAACCCGACGAGGTGATTCCATTTAAACCGCTCGCCAAAGTAGAGCATACTAAAACCGGCAAACACAGCCAGCGTGATGACCTCTTGCATGACTTTTAGTTGCGTTACGCTGAAGTAATCGCTGCCGATGCGGTTGGCGGGTACTTGCAAGCAATACTCAAAAAACGCAATCCCCCAACTCACTAAAATAACCGCCCACAACGCGCGGGATTTAAATTTAAGGTGCCCGTACCAAGCGATGGTCATAAATAGGTTAGAGGCACATAAGAGTACAATAGGTTTCCACATAAGTATATTGTAGAATTTTTTAACGGCGGGCGCGATATGATGTTATACGTGGACCAACAATTCGCCAAAATCTTCCCATTTCGCGCCGACTTTCGCTCGCGTACTTGCCGCGCTTTGCGCGGGCGAAATGACGTACGCTACGGCCCAACTTTTCCCGCCAAACTGCCCTCGGTTTTGAAAAATCAGCTTACTTTTAGTTTTACCCGGTGTTTGTTTCCTATGCTACCTGTTTGTACGGCCTACTTGCGTTTTGCTCACGGCACTAGTTCAAGCGGAAATACTTTCCGTTAAACCAATCTCCATCAACAGAGGTGTCTAGTGTTCCCATGCTTTGGCAAATGGATTTGGCCGTATCATTTTTATCGTTAGGATAGCCATAAACATGGCAAAATTTTTTAGATGCTGTCCATATCTCGGGCCTATGTGCAAAATTCATTTGAAAAAAAGGCATGTTTGCGTTATTTACCGAAGCAACGCACCATTTTTGTGCGGTACAAGCATACGAATATCTATCCTCAAAAAGTCCTTCTATGGGATTAGTGGAAATTAATTCCTCGGGCACATTCACATCCAACTTACTAATATCGTCCGTATATTCTCCGTTAGCCAAGTAATACACTTCTTGGGCCTGGGTAATGGCATTTAACATAGTCAGTGCCTCCACCGCGCGGCTTTTGTAAACCGCTTTTTGGTATTGCGGTAATGCCACTGCCGCCAAAATACCAATGATAAGCACAACTACCAACAGCTCAATAAGCGTAAAACCGCCGTTGTTATATAAAGGTGTCATCCCCGAGGACTGTAATCGGGGATCTTCGACGTGCTGGTTGTTAATATATAAGGTTTTTCCTTGGGGTACGTAACGGCTTGGTACGTGGAAGATTCCCGATAGAAACTTTCGGGAATGACAGTTTTGTTTTACAACTACGTTTTTTTTATTTTGCATACGTTTTGCTCCTTAGTTTTAGTTCAATTTATCCGGTGGAAATACGCATACAAAAACGGCTATTATATTTAGGTCATATCAACGCAACCTGACATACAACAGCCGTAGCCTACCAAAAATGGCAAACATTAGACACCAAACTATATGGGAGCTACCCACTTTGTTTTGTGCCTTTGAACGACTGTTTTTGGCGTTGATATGGTCTTTAGTTTCCTAAAGAGCCCGTATTCCGCATACGGTTCCAAAAACAAGATAAAATTGTATCTATAGTATAATAAAAAAATGATGGGTTGGCAATGCAATAAACTGGGCGGAAAGTGGGTTATAAATTACACCTAAATTATTGGTAAAATATAAGATATGAAAAAATTTACACTGTTTTTAATAGGGCTTTTTTGTGTATCGCCCGCCGTAGGGAAAGGGGCGCAACCGCAAACTGCGCAACCGCAAACTGCGCAACCGCAAGCGGCGCAACCGTCCGCCCCCGTAGTGCATGGCCTGGCCGCCACCACCCGCGCCGACGGTACCCAACTGCCCGACGTAAACGGCACGCTTTCTTTGCAAGATTGTATAGAACTGGCCTTGGCCAATTCCCCGGCTATGATTGCGGCGCAACTGTCCGCGCAAAATGCACGGGTCAATTTGAATTTAGCCAAATCGCAATTTTTACCGACGGCCTCCGCCGGGTTTGACAGCCGCTACAACATGGGCACGCCTGTGCACGATAGCGGCTCCTCCAACACCTACGCCACGGCTAGCTTAAATTTAAGCGGGCTGACCGACCTGGCGCGCAACGTAAAAATGAAACAAACCGCCGTAGAACAAGCGGACCTCAACGTGCAAAGCGTCCGGCAAGACATCATCCGCAACGTGCGCAAAAGCTATTATGTGTTGCTTTCGGCCCAGCGCGCGGTGGATATCCGCACCCAATCCAAAGCCTTGTATCAGGACCAGTACGAACGCACCAGCGAATACTATCGCCTAGGTCTGCGCCCGAAGGTGGACGTTACTACGGCTGAGGTAAATTTAAATAACGAGTCCCTGCGCCTCATCCGCGCTACTAACGCCGTGAAAACGGCCTCCGCCGCACTGGCTAACACGTTGGGGGTTACCACGCCCCAGGTGCTTAGCGTAGAAATGATAGAAGATTTTGACGCGTTTGACCTTACCCTGGAAGAAGCTGTTAAAACCGCGTACGAACACCGCCCCGATGTGCAAGTAGCGCACCTAAATACGCGGCTTAGCCACATGCAACTTACGCAAGCCAAAGCGGGCTATTTCCCGACGTTGGGGATTTCCGCCGGCTACACCAAAAGCGGCACGAGCGGCCTGTATTTAGACACCGAAAACGCCCATGTGGGGGTGTCGCTAGAGATTCCGCTGTTTAACGCGTTTCGTACCTATAATAATGTAAAGCAAGCGCAAATTGGGTTAGATAATACGCGCAACTCCACCCGCAGTTTACTTAACAACGTTTTTTTGGAAGTGCAAAAAGCGTATATTGCACTCAACGAGGCGGCGCAAAGTATTCCGCTAGCGAAACTCAACGTAGAAAAAGCCAAAGAAAATATGGAACTGGCCCGCGGGCGTTACAACGAGGGCATTGGCGATATGATTGCGCTTAAAGACGCCGAAGTAGCCTACACGGACGCCGAGCTAAGCCTGCTCACCGCCCGCTACGACTACGGCGCGGCCGTGGCCGACTTAAAACAAGCCATGGGAACTTTTTAGGAGAGAACTATGAAAACGATATTGGGAAAAATTTTCCACAGCCCCTGGTGGGTCAAACTTTTAATACTGGTGCTAGTGGCGGCCGGTGCGTGGTGGGTAAAAGCACACTACTTTACCAAGCCGTCCGTCCCCCCCTTCCGCACCACCGAAGTAAAACGCGGCGACATTGCCGACTTGGTGGAGGCCTCCGGCCCGATTAACCCCGTTAATACCACGCAAATCGGCGCGCTGGTATCCGGCGAGATTTTAAAAATCTACGTGGATTATAACAGCGAGGTGAAAAAAGGCGACCTGATGGCCGTGATAGACCAAACCCAAATTTTGGCGGCTTTGGAAGAAGCACGCGCCAGTTTATCGTCGGCTAAAGAGAGCCTTTCCTCGGCCCAAAAAGCCTACGAACTGGCCAAACGCAACTACGAGCGTTACCAAGTGCTCTACCAAAAAAACTATGTGTCTAAGGTGGATTTGGAAGGCTACGAGCTGTCTTACGTCAACGCTAAAAGCGCGCTCAACGCCGCACAGGCCAGTGTGGTGCGGGCGCAGTCCAACGTGGACAGTGCCGAGAAGAACCTCTCCAACACCAAAATTGTCTCCCCCATTGACGGCGTCGTGTTAACGCGCAAAGTGAGCGAGGGCCAAACCATTACGGCCGGATTTTCCACGCCGGAGCTGTTTGTAGTGGCGCAGGATATGACGAAAATGCAAATTGAGGCCAAAGTGTCCGAGGCGGACATTGTTAAAATTAAACCCGGCCAACACGTTTCCTTTACCTTAGACGGCTACGTGGGCGAAAAGTTTGCAGGCTCCGTGCGCCAGGTGCGTACCAATTATGTGGATACGTCCTCGTCGGCCAATGCCAATTCTTCTACGTCCTACACCGTGATTGTGGACGTGGATAACCAAGATTTACGCCTTAAACCCGGTATGACCGCCACCTTAACCATTTACACGCAAGAGAAGAAAGGCGTGCTCACCGTGCCCAACGAGGCCCTGCGGTTTTCCCCCTCGTTTAACAAAAAAACGTACGAAAACACCGGCGTGTGGAAAGCCCAAAAAGGGCAGCCGCCCGTGCGGGTGGACGTGGAAATTGGCATTATTGCCACCAAAAATACAGAAATTATAAGCGGGGACTTGAAAGAGGGCGAGCGCATTATTGTAGGCGAAAATAATTTGAAAGCCTCCGGCACTACCCCCATGATGGGTCCGCGCGGCCCGCGCCGCCGCTAAGAGAGGGTGTTATGCCGCTAATTGATACGCAAGATTTATACAAAATCTACCAAGTGGGCGACGTGGAAGTGCGCGCCCTGAACGGCGTGAGTATCGCTATTGAAAAAGGCGAGTTTGTGGCCGTGATGGGGCCGTCGGGCTCGGGCAAGTCCACGTTTATGAATATTTTAGGGTGTTTGGATAAACCCACCCGCGGCACGTATTTGTTAGACGGTATTGACGTGACCGCTACCGAATTATCTAAACTGGCCGGGGTGCGCAACCGCAAAATCGGCTTTGTGTTCCAGGGGTTTAATTTAATTAAGCGTACCAGTGCCCTGGAAAACGTGGAGCTGCCCATGATTTACAACCACACGCCGGCCGCCTTGCGCCGCAAAAAAGCGATGGCGGCCCTAGAGGCCGTGGGCCTGGCGCAACGCGCGCACCACTTGCCCAATCAGCTCTCCGGCGGGCAACAGCAACGCGTAGCCATTGCGCGCAGTTTAGTGTGCGACGCGCCTATCATCTTTGCCGACGAGCCCACCGGGAACTTGGACACTAAAATGAGTATAGAAGTAATGGACCTGTTTACCCGGCTTAATAAAGAAATGGGCAAAACCATTATCCTCATCACGCACGAGCCGGACATTGCCCAGTACGCCACGCGGCTGATTAAATTTAAGGACGGCCAAAAAATAAGCGACGCGCTCCAGGCCCCCGCCGCCGTCCCGCCCGGCGCACAGGAGGCGTTATGATAGACGCGTTTATATCGGTGCTGAAAATTTCGCTCAAATCCATTTTTGCTAACAAGATGCGCGCCGCGCTTACCAGCTTGGGGATTATTATTGGGGTGGCGGCGGTGATTGTGGTACTGGCCGTGGGCACCGGGACCCAAAAAAGTCTGGCGGACCGTTTTGCTAATATGGGTACAAACATTATCTTTTTGCGTCAACCGTGGGATTTGGATGAGTCTATTTCCTCGCCTAAAGACGTTACTATGGATGACGTACGGGCTATCCGCGAGCTAAGCAGTGTGTCGGCCGCCGCGCCGTATATTCAAACCAGTTTTAGCGTTAAATATAAAAACACGAGTGTGAGTTTAAGTGCCCTGGCGACCGATACGGATATTTTTAAAGCCTACGATTGGTCGGTAGAAAAGGGCCGCGCGTTTAATGATAAAGAGATTGATTCCTACGCGCAGGTAATGGTGTTGGGGGCCACGTCCGCGCAGACGATTTTTGGCGACGTGGACCCGCTGGGTAAAACCGTTGTGTTAGACAATATCCCGTTTACGGTGGTAGGCGTAACCAAGAAAACGGGCTCCAGCGGCTTTGGATTTAACATTGACGAAGGGGCTTTAATCCCCTACACCACCGGCAAAATAAAACTAAACGCCGGGTGGAGCAAGACCGACCGCCGCGCCCTGGACCGCGTGGTCATCCGCGCCGCCGACTTTAACCAAATTGAAAACGCCAAAGTAGATATTGCCAACGCCGTGCGCAACGTGCACCGCATTCATCCGCTGGGCAAGGACGATTTTCAGCTAGACGATATGGCCTCGTTTGTGGAGCAAGCCAAAAGTACCGGCACTATGATGAGTTTATTTTTAGGCATTATTGGGGCGGTGTCCTTGATTGTGGGCGGCATTGGGGTGATGAACATTATGCTTGTGTCCGTAACCGAGCGCACGCGCGAAATCGGCATCCGTATGGCCATTGGGGCTACCGGGTGGAACATCCGGATGCAGTTTTTGGTGGAATCGCTCACGCTTTCGTGCATGGGCGGACTTATGGGCATTATACTAGGGGTAGTGGCCACGTTGATTTTGGTAAAATATATGCCCTCTTTATCGGCGCAACTGAGCGTGAGTGCCATTGTCATTTCAGCCGGATTTTCCGCCGCGACGGGGATTTTCTTTGGGTATTATCCGGCGTATAAGGCGTCTAAGCTAACCCCCATAGACGCGCTAAGGTACGAATAATTTCTTCCTAATTTGATGCATTTCTTTGTTGGGGCCTCCTTACGTACTTGCGGCCCTTACGGACCGCCTGGGGACGTACGCTACGTCGGCCCGCGCCTAGAACTGCATCAAATTCGTTTGAAATTTCCCCCCTCTGTTGTGTTGTATGTCAAACTTTCCATTTTGCACCGACTTGCCACTCGCAGTACCTGCCAGTACAGCTTCGGGCAACTAGGGGTTGGCAAGGGGCCCTTCTTGCCTTTGCGCCGCTGTAATTTTTAGGTTAGGGCACACTGCTTTTTGCGCCGGCATAGTCCCCTATGCCAAGCAAAAAAGGGAAGCCATAGACTAAAAAGAACGCGGCCCGGAGGGTTTAGCCGTTTTTGGGCTCGGCTTTGTTAAAAAATCTTGCCAATGTTACATTGTCTGCGCTTTTTTGCCGCGCCTCACTATTCCAAAAACGGCTAAACGCAAAGAGTAATTAGGACCCCTTGCCAACCCTAGCAAATACGGCTCAAATCTGAAAAATCATCTTATCCTCTATGTGGCCCGGTGCTTGATAACGACTCCCCCCGAACCGTCCAACGGGCGCACAAAAAATAGAAATCAGTCGTCATCCTGCGTTGCATTTGTGGGCCCTTGCATGGCTTGCAACATAATTGCCACCTTTGCTTTGAGTTGCGGTGTCCACACGGGCTGTGGCTTGGGGACGCTTAGCCGCACGGCGGCCTGAGCCACCGTTTCCCCAGGCCGTAACATCACCCACTTGCAAAACGGGGCCAACTCCCCGCGCCGGTTGTATGCCCAATACGGCACCAACGTCAGCCCCAGGGCTAATTGATGTGCGGCGTGGTTATCTGTGGCTGGGGCGGGGTGCAATTCACGCATGGGGAGCCTCTGCCAGCTCAGCCTTGGCTTTTTCGTAATATTCGGGCAGGTTGCGGCAGACGGCCTCGTAGCCACCCGTGAGCCCTGCTTTTTGCAACCGCCGCACACAGACGGATATTGTTTGTAAAGCTAGCGTTATATCTTGGTCGCAAAAGTCAAAAATATCTTTCAGGCACCGGGCATTACGCTTTACAAAAATACATTTTTGGGCCGGGGTTTGTACGGCACTTTCAAAGCGGGCAAGCACTTGCTCTACAAACTCCATGGATAGCGGGCCCAACTTCCCGGTTTTTTTGAAAGAAACAGCACGTGCTTCCTGCGCGGCGTTTAGCGGCGCAGTAAGAGTATTTATATTTTCTGTCTCTGTCTCTGTTTTTGTTTCTGTTTTTGTTTCTGTTTGGTATGTGGTGGGGGTAGTAGTGTGAATTATGCTTGGCGTACCGTCTGAAACAGAGTCTTTTTTCCAGCGGCAACGGGCGGCACGGCGCGCAATGGATTTGTTTTGTTTATACAGATTTTTGGCCTCCTCTTTCCATTGCAGCAGCATTTCAAAAAAATCCTTTTCGCGCGGGGTGTTGGGCTCGTAAACGGTTTTGTTTTCAAAAGCAAGTTCGCATACGCCCAGGATGGCGTCCCCCAGTTGTTCACTGGTTAAATAACGGCTGGCGGCTAGTAAATCCGCCGTATAGATTTTAATGTACGGTATTTTCATAACACTTCCTTTGTAGTTGAATTTTACAGAACGTAGCAGAACGCTACAAAGTTATGTTAGTAAATTATGTTAGTTTTGTCAAGTTGTTTTTAACCCCGCCTTTTTAAACCAAAAACCCCCGGCAAAGGCCGGGGGTAATTAGTAACGTAATGTTTTACTTACTTTCTTTTAAATAAGTTCTTGGCTTTTACAAGCGCGCGGTTGACGCTGGTTTTTAAACCGGGGATGGTTTTGTGTTCCATGCGTCTAAACAGCTTGGCCGACAAAAACGCCAGGGCCGAGGGAATGCCAATTAACGCCGCTAACGTGGCACCGGCTTCGGTCATCCCGGTGTGCATCAGGCTTTCGGCCACCCAGGTTAGCATCATGGGCCCTACTGCACACGCTACGGCCGTTGCCATAATCAGCGAGGTTACGCGGTCCTGCGTTTTGGGGTTAATGGCCGTGCGGGCAAATGCAAGCGTAAACGCGGCAGAAATCCCCAGTTCTGACATAGCTAACGCGGCGGTAAACGCATACATATTGTCAGTCAGTCCTAGGGCCGCTAACGAGCTTACACCGCCTAAGAGCGTGGCTACGCTTAAATTGCTCTTGGGGAACCATTTTAAGAAGTGCCCCGCCATATAGCGTCCCGCCAGGAAAGGCACCGCAAATTGTCCCATGCCTAAGAGGTATTTTACGGCCTCATTGGAAGTGAGTTGCGGAATCATAAACAAGAACCCGCTGTTAATGCCAATTTCCACGGCGTTCATAATAAATAACGCGCTAATAAAGCTGCCCACGCCGGGCTCTTCGCGCAGCAGGCGTACGTAGCTGTTGTTGAGCAAGCTCTCTTTCCACGCCAAGGCTTTGCGCGGTTTGCGCACGCCGTCCATCACCGGCGATTGCACGGTTTTAAGTTCGGCGTTTGCCTTGAGGTTGGGCTTGGTGTTGGGCAGTTTAGCCAAGTTGAGTGCTAAGGCCGAGGCCCCCACCACGGGCAGTGCCAAGATAAACGGGGCACTCCAATCCATCCCCAACATACTGGTAGCAATAAACGGGAACGCAAACGAGGCGATCATCCCAATACTGCGGCTCAGTTCTACGTATGTGCCGCGTTTTTGGCGGACCAAGCCGTTGGCTTTGTGGCTAATTTCCGTCATCACCGGGCCCACGGAGCCGTGAATAAACACCGCCCCGGTGCTAGCCGCGGTGAGCGCGCCTAAAATCCCTAAAAATTGGGCAATTTGGTTATTCCACGCGGTAAAAGAGCCGTCCAACCCCAGGGTAGTCGCTCCCAGGGCAAAACTCCCCCCCATCAGAGCCAACCCGGCGTTTACCGTGCCTTTGCGCCCGAATTTGTTTTTCAGCGCATTGGCGATAAACGAGCCGAACAAATACGGCGAATAGGTCGCCACGGTTACTAATACCGCCAGGGAAAGCGGCAAGTTAAGGGCGGTGCGGATACTGGCCATAATCGGCGTGCCGATTTCCAGCCCGATAGAAAACGCCGTTAAATACAAGGCGGCGCGTTGGGCAAATTTGGTTTCGTCCGCCGAAGTTAGCCCTTTGGGTTGCAAGCGTTTGAGCCAGGCTTTGGTTTGGTTTAAAAGCTCGGCTTTGGTAAGGGGTTGCGCTTGCACCGCGGGTGTAACTTGCGGCGCGGCGGCTTGGGCCGCTTGTGCGGCCGCGGTTTGCGCCCCTTCCTGCGCCGCTAACGCTGGGGAAGCGGCCGGTTGCAACGTTACGGGTTGCGTCGGTTGCCCTGCGGACTTCTTGGCGGGCAAGACCGGGGCCGCCGGCAACACGGGGTTGCGCCCCGCGTTCATATATAAGTAAGTGGCTTCTACAGACGGGTCAATCGCAATTTGGTTAAGCGGCCCGTAGGCGGACAGTTGGGACTTAAAGTCCGAAATATCTGCTTGCGCGCGCGGTGCTACCGTAGGTAAAATTTGCAGCGGGAGTTGGTATTGCTTGGCATAGGTTTCAATCCCTTCCCATAACGCCGGTTGTACCAACGAAACGGACGCGCAATGTTCCAATTCTTCATAAGCCCCTAAGCGCAGCAACGCACGCGCGGCTACGGCCGTAAATGCAGGTTCCTCGGTGGTGCGGATTGTTTTATGCAGGGCACGCAAAATATAGGGAGCATCTGTTTTACTTCCTAATATCCCTAGCGCGGCTATATCCGCAAGGGCTTGTACGGCGTTTTCACGGGATTGAGCGAAAGGGCCATCTACCAACTGAAACTTTTGTAAGTTGGCGCGGTAAAAGTCCGTTGCGGCCTGGATATCCTGGGCACTGGCCCGGCCGTTTAAGGCCAGGGCTACAAAGTCCGAACGTAACAACAGCGCGCGTTCTTTGGCATTGTGATGCGCCAACATCTGCCGCGCCGCGGGTAAGAGCGGATTGGCATTTTGTAAAAGTGACCCATAATGTTGCGTTAAGGGCAAGCGCATGCCGCTTAAGGCTGCTTTTTCCACTTGCGCACCCAGGTGGGTGCGGACCGCCGGAATTTTGACACCAGCGGGTAATTCGAACGTAGGGGTGGCTAACGCTTTAGCGGCACCTTGGGCCAGTTTTCTGGGAGCTACTTGCGCCAGGACCGGGCTTGCATTGAGCACCAGTAAGTTTACACTTAACAGTACGGCTAGTATTTTCTTCATTTTTCCTCGTTACTAATCTTTGCTTTACTAATCTGCTTTCCAGTAAAAACCCGCCCTTTTCTTTTTTTGTAGGGCGGGTTTGTAACTAAATCGGTTTTATTCTTATTTACAAACACTCCCCGGCTTGCGTTCACACATAATGGATAGTACCGGGCTAAAGGATTTTAGCCCGTAATGGGTAATATAAGAAATGTGCCAGTTTGTGTTTATCATAATCTCTATTTAAAATTATACTATAACTGCGCGCCATACACAACGCTATTTTTACTTACCTAATATATTATACAATAATTCTACAAAAATCTTGCAATAAAAAAGTAGAAACTTGGGTTATGTAAGTATGATGAACAGAAGCGCGCAAAGTGATGACGAACTAATTAAGGCGTTTGCCGCCGGCACAGAGGAAGCGTTTGAAGAGTTGGTACTGCGCTACAAAAATAGCTTGTACCAGTATTTAATGAGCTTGGTGCATGACGAGGGTGCCGCCGGGGATTTATTCCAGGAAGTGTTTTTATCCCTCTACAAGCACGCCGAGGGCTTTGAGGCCCGGGGCAAAGTGAAAGCGTGGCTGTTTTTAACGGCGCGTAATAAAACGCTAAACTATTTGCGCGACCGCAAGGAGGCCGTCTCGCTAGACGAGCCGGACGAAGAAGGAAACGAATTTTGGCACGAAGTATTGCCGGACGAAGAAACCGGGCAGTTAGAGCAGTTGGAACAAGCCGAGGGACTGGAGCACTTAAAACGTGTGATTGACCAACTCCCCCCCCGGCAAAAAGAAGTGATTTATTTACGGGAGTATTTGTCGTTTGCAGAGATGGCAGAAGTATTGCACAAGCCGTTAGGAACTGTGCTAGCCGATTGCCACCGCGCCGTAGCCAAGGTGCGTACCATTTTAACACAAGAGGGAACCTTATGAACGAGACAAAATTAGACCAAGCCATCCACCGTGCCTTAGCCCCTGCGGCGGCTCCGGCCGAATTGGTGGAGCGCGTATTTGCCAAGACCACGCGGCGCAAAAGCTGGCTAGCCCGCTACAAAATGGCACTGGCCGGCGCAGTTGCGGCAGTACTGGTGGCAGTAAGTGTGGGCGTGCATTTTCACACCGCGCCGTTTGAAAATGCGGACTTAGTGGCGTATATGAGCCAAACCCAAAACGACGAGTACGCCACCTTTTTGAGCGATTTGGATTTGTTAGAAGAAACATTCTAGGAGGAAAGTATGAAGAAACTGTTGTTTACGCTGGTAGCGGCCGCCTTAGCGGTGCCCACCCTGGCCCAAGAAGCCAAAGCCCCCAACCCGGGCAACGACGCCCCCGCGCTGGAAATGCAGCGGGACCACGAAGCCTTTCAAAAAGCACACGAAGCACATAAAGCGCAGTTAAAGGCTACCCAAGAAAAAATGGAAAAACTGGTCAAGGAGTATAACAAGGCCAGCGGTAAGAAAAAAGAAGCCAAACGGGCCGAAATTGAAAAAGAAGTCGGCGCCCTTCACGACCAGCAAATGGAATTTAGAAAAGACCAACTGGCGAAGTTTGAAGAGCGTTTGGCCCGTATGAAAGCGGAGTTTGAAAAAGACAACACCGCCGAAGGTAAAAACGCGTGGATCAGCGAAAAGACCACCGCGCTCATTGAGGCCAACGGGGACGTAAAAGCCCTCTTTCCCCGCCCGCACATGCGTGGGCACGGCAAACACGGGCCGCGTATGGAAGACGGTAAAGGCGCGTTTATGGGCAAAGGGCCGCACAACAAAGCGTTTAAGGGCAACGCTCCGCGCGGCGAACGCCCGGAACCAAAAGACTAAACGTTGTATTTATGTCAAACAAAAACCCCCGCACTACGCGGGGGTTTTGGTCGTTGTGTCGCCATTGCGAGCGGTAGCGCGGCAATCTATGCCTATTCGTCATTGCGAGCGGGAGCGCGGCCATCTTGCCGTTATAGGTCAGGTGTAAGCCTGACAATTTCCTAGCTTCTCGGAAAACATTCCAAAGCCTACTTGCAACTCCTGTTGGGCTGACACCCAACCTATAAACTTTGTTCCTCGCAATGACGGGCTCTTATAAACGCGGTATGTTGCACATAAAAAACCCCCGCACTACGCGGGGGGTTTCAATACTGCCATCCAGGATTCCCCGGGCGTTAGCCTGGGGATGAATGAAAGTCCTAGCGCAAGAAAACAGAGTTTTCTTATAAGTTGTGCGCTAGGCAAAATCAAGCGAAGCTGAGATTTTGGAGCAAAAGAAACC
>JAZRAH010000053.1:0-1528 GCA_045634505.1 Elusimicrobiaceae bacterium | reverse complement strand
GCCACATTTTGTACATGATTTTTGCATAAGAGTTAAACCGTTTTAACTCTTATGCTAGTATTTTATGCTAATCTACGACGTAAAAAAATTATTTTCAGACACTAAAAAACACCACTTTTTAACCTTTATACCCATTCCCGAGTGTTTCTGTCGGGGATCTCCACCTTATTCCTCCTCGCCCTAGAGGGAGAGGGGGGCACGCAACAACCATTATAGAACAGGTGCAAACCAAACACCCCCGGCCTTCCTTGCGAGGAGTACCGAGACGAAGCAATCCTTCCACCCTTGCTGTCTTTTTTTTGTTATACTATAGGTACAATTTGATTCTGTTTTTGGAAGCGTATGTAGAATACGTAGTATCTTGTTATTCAAGGTCCTCTTCTAGTCCAAAAACAGCCGTTAACTAGGTGCAACAAGACCGTACATCTTGTTGCGCCGAACGTTTCCCGCCGTAAGGCGGGGACGGCGGCTGTTATTGTTATGACACTAGAAGAGGCATGGCAATGATAGCCGTTTTTGCATGCGTTTCCAGAGATAGGGCAAATTGAAATTATAGGTCAGGTGTGAGCCTGACATAAAAAAGGAGACGTATCATGCAACACAAAAATACCCGGAGGGGATTCACGCAAAAAACAGTAAAAAACAATTCAGTAAATATCCCTGAACTTGTTTCAGGGTCTTCCACGCAGGCCGTTACGCAACTAAGACCGCAACAACAGGCGTTGAAGATGCCGAAACAAGTTCGGCAATATCCTTATTTAACAACGGTCCACGGCTTTACCCTCATAGAGCTCTTAGTTGTCGTTCTCATCATTGGCATATTAGCCGCCGTAGCCGTCCCGCAATACCAAAAGGCCGTGGATAAAGCGCGCACAAGTGAATTGTTTGCACTTGTAAAAAACTTAAAAGTACAGCAAGAGGTTTTTTACTTAGCCAATGGTCATTATGCCGCCGATTGTGAAGAATTAGGGGCAGACCTACCCAGTGGCTTTGAAAACAGCGGGGATAATAACCTTTTCAAATTAACTAAAGGAAGTGTGAACCTTGTTCTTAAATGCAATAACGGTTATGGTACCCGTGTTATGGGTATAGTTGCAGATGGAACTGCAACAAATGTGCTCACCAATATAGAAATATATTTTGATCATTATGCGGACGAAGATGTAGAGGAAAAGGACCGAGGACACCAAGGAAAATCCTTTTGTTCGGCTACTACAAATCTCCCCCGCAGTTTAGCGGTTTGTAAATCTTTAGGTAAAGAAGCAAGAGACTCAAAGTCTTGGTGGTTGTAAACCCGCCACCGTTCTTGCAAGGAGCCGTGCAACAAAAACACCCTTGTTTTTCCCTATAAAAACCCCGGGGGAAACCCGGGGCCATTCTTTTTGAATTTTGGCCTAATGGAACTTTTTGTTGGTGACAGGGTCTAAATTTGGGGTTCAGACAGTAACTTTTTTATCAGTTTAATACGTCTTTCTCTGATTAGTCCCGAATGTACCCTCACCTTGCTTTTTAACTGGCTAAAATATCC
>JAZRAH010000052.1:0-9584 GCA_045634505.1 Elusimicrobiaceae bacterium | reverse complement strand
GCTTAATAAAAATAACTTATCAGCCAACGCGAGGAAGTCGCGTGTGGCAGGCAGTTAAGAAGGGCTTTTAGCCCAGAGCTAGTAGGCAAGGGCTTGGCCCGTCTGTGAAAAACCCCCGGCTATGCCGGGGGATGTTTATTTATTGATAGATATATACTTTATAGGGATTTGTAGTATTTGCATAAGATATTGGAGCAGTATCTTGTGTTTCTTGTAAGCAAATTTGGTCACCAATGTTATTTCTAGAAAGGCACTTTGTTTGTCCTGCCGATGAACTGTCTATATGTGTATGATATTTTTGATAAGTCATATTTGCAGCATTGTTTTTACAGGCGGATACCAATTCTGTGATAACACAGCTTCCCCAGTCATATGTGTAGGTATTTTTTCCCTCATTCAATTCTCCTTGTTGAGGCATTTGAAGAATTAAATTCTCAAAATTAGCTGTATATTTTCCATTATGCAAATAATACAGTTCTTGAGCTTGGTTGATGCTTGACACTAAATTTTTTAATGTTGCATAGCGAGTTTTTGCAACTGCTTTTTGATACTGCGGCACGGCCACCGACGACAAAATGCCGATAATCAGCACCACAACCAATAACTCAATGAGCGTAAAGCCGCGTGCCGCTATCTCCCGCCCTTGTGGAGGGAGTACCGCCGAGAGGCGGGGTAGGAGGGCCCCAAAAAGGTTTTCCTTATTAGCCCCTCTTTTTGTCGGCAAGCCGACGTTTTCCCCACAAGGGGGAAAAATAACAACATTTTTTTTCTGCATACGTATTTTCTCCTGTCTTATTTGTTTAGGGAACGTATGCAAAAACGGCTACTTTTGCTAAGCCAACGAGAGTGTCTTATACAAAAACAGCCGTAATTTACCGTAGGAAAACGATAAACATTCAGCACAAAACAACAGGTTTCGAAGGCCCGTTATTTTGTACTTACACATACGGCAGTTTTTGGACTCTCGTTGGGCCGCTTAGGCGGCACACTGTATTCTGCATACAGTTCCAAAAACAGAATTACAATTTTTAGTTTACTACCCTCTTATTATAATGAATTTAGCGTGGCTTTTCAACAAAAAACAACCCCTCGGTTTGGGGTTGTTTTAGACAACATTTTAAGTTCAGTTAATCTCTTTGACTTCCACGTCAAAGGTAAGCGTTTTGCCCGCTAAGGGGTGGTTAAAATCCAATACTACTTCCGTGTCGGTAATTTCTTTGACGACCGCGCGGAATGTGTGCCCCGCATTAGAAGCACCCACCATATCGCCTACTTTTAGGTTTTCGGCCCCGCCAATGGCACTTTTGGGCACGCGGCGGATGGCTTCTTCTTGCACCAGGCCGTAGCCCTCTTCGGGTTTGACGACGACGGTTTTTTTGTCGCCCACGTTCATCCCGGTCATTTCTTTTTCAAGCCCTTTAATAATGTGGCCTGCGCCGTGGGTATATTCCAGCGGGGCGCGCCCGGCGGACGTATCGGCCACTTGGCCGTCCACGGTGAGGGTATAGTCAAATTTTACTTTGCTGCCGTCTTTAATCATTTTGTGTTCTCCTAATTGGGGATATGTTTTTATTGTAACATAAAAAAGATGTCATTCCAAACTTGATTTGGAATCTCTCCACTTTTAACAACCCAAGGTGAGATCCTGAATCAAGTTCAGGATGACGCCCTTTTTTTCTGCCTTTCGTGCGCTCAATGCAACATTGCAAGAGTGTTGTTAATCATTCATTACCAAAAATGGTGTTTAACTGCCTGTTGACGCGGTAAAACGTCGCGCATTTGGGCATATCTTTTAGGCGCTTGGCCCCAATATACGTCATACAGCTGCGCATACCGCCTAAAATGGCCAGGAGTGTGGGCTCAATGGGCCCGCGGAACGGCAGTTCTACTACTTTGCCTTCACTGGCGCGGTATTTTTTCAGCCCGCCATAATGTTGCTCTTGCGCATAGGCAGAGCTCATGCCGTAGAATTTTTTGTATTGTTTTTCTTCTAGGACCATGGCGCAGTGCGCGTCATCTACCATATTCACTTCGCCCGTTTGAAAAATTTTGGTACTCATTTCGCCCGCGCTCTCTTCGTGCCCCGCGAGCATACCGCCCAGCATCACAAAGTCCGCCCCCGCGCAAAAACTTTTGCACACGTCCCCGGGAACGGTACAACCGCCGTCGGCACAAATCATACCGCCTACGCCGTGGGCCGCGTCGGCACATTCAATCACAGTTGAAAATTGCGGCCGCCCTACGCCCGTTAATTTACGTGTGGTACACACAGAGCCCGGCCCAATACCTACTTTTACAATGTCGGCCCCGTTTAAAATAAGGTCCTCGCACATATCCCCGGTAACCACGTTGCCCGCCATAATAAGGGCTTCCGGCCAGGTGTGGCGCACTTTGCGTACAAAATCCATCAGGTAGGGGGAATACCCATTGGCTACATCAATGCAAATGTTTTGCACGAGTTTGGTGTTCATGACGGTGGAAAGTTTTTCAAAGTCGCCCTCGCTCACGCCCGAGCTTACAAAAATAAGGTCATTGGAGCCAAAATCTTGTTTGTTGGCGGCCAAAAAATCCATAATTTCTTGGGCACTGTAATGTTTATGTAAGGCGCACAGTAAATTTTGTTTTTGCATTTCGCGTGCAATTTCAAACGTGCCGGTGGTGTACATGTTCGCGGCAATAATGCCCGTGGCGTGTACGGAGCGGTTGCACCATTTGAATGTATATTCGCGCAGTACATCTACCGCCGAGCGCGACGCTAAGGTTGAGCGTTTCGGGCGCAAAAGTACGTCGCAATAGTCTAATTGGATATCGTCATGAATTCGCATAAAACCTCCCGGCTGGGACAAATTCCCAAACCTTGTACATCATAGCAAATTTTCAGATAAATAAAAAGAATGCAGATTTTGGTTATTTTAGCTATAATAGTATTGTATTTGGGTAAAAAAACCCTATACTTTTAGGTAGAGAGGCTTTTATGGGTAAGAAAGGTTTTACGTTGATAGAATTATTAGTGGTAGTGATTATTTTAGGGGTGCTTACCTCTATTGCGATGCCACAATACCGCAAGGCCATGGACCGGGCCAAAGCGGCCGAAGTGATGGAAATGCTGCCCGCGCTATTTGAGTCGCGCGAACGGTGGCGTATATTTAACGGTTATACGTGGAATAATGGGACTCTGGAAAATGCAGACGGAGATTCCGTGTCCCCCAGTGTGCGCGCGTTAGATATTGAGGGAGCGGGGATGGATAGCAACTTTCAAACCAAAAATTTTACGTATAGTATTGTTTCTACTGCGCCCAGTGGTATTAACCAGGCCTGTGTGGCGGCACAGCCCCGTTGGGGGGAAAACCGCGGACTAACCGGGGCTACTATTTATTACCGGGGGGATAAGTTTTCGTGCACGGACGGAGATACCGCCGGCGTGTGTGATATTTTAAATGTGGCGGATAATACCCACCGCAGTGGGTGTATATAGGGAGTTTTATGAAGAATAAACAGGCGTTTACGTTAATTGAAATGTTAACCGTGGTGCTGATTGTAGGCATCCTGACGGCGGTCGCGTTGCCGCAATATAGCCGCGCAATCAAAAAATCGCGTGCGACGGAAGCAATTGCCATGTTGCGTACTATTCATGATTCGGGTGAACGGTTGGCAGCTTCTTTTGGGTACCGTAATTTTGAGTCCATTCCCTCTACCAAGGCCGTTTTTTCCCGCATGGATATGTTTGATAGTTCTACCATTAGTTGCAGTTTTGAAGATACCACCATGACGTGCGAGCACTACAAATATTTTTTAAATCCGGAAGAAGATTATATTACTGCGCAAAGTATTGACGGAAAAACGGATTTTTATTTAAGCCGGCAAGATATTCCGCAAATCACTTGTTATAGTGAAATTGCCGACCAGTGCGATTTGTATAACTTGACGGCAGAAACCGACAGGAAGAATTGATATGACACAACAAAAAGGTTTTACGTTAGTAGAGATTTTAACGGCGGTAGTGATTGTGGCTATTTTAACCGTGATGGCCGTGCCGTTGTATGAAAAAACGATTGAACGCTCCCGCTTGGCGGAGGCGCAAACTGTTTTAAACCGCTTGCAAGCGGCTAAAATACAGGCCATGGATGATATGGGGTGTTCGTCGTATAGTACAGAAGATAGTGCGTGCCCTCAATTAAAGCATTTGCGGGTCCAGTTTAAAAACGAATGCCCTTCAACCAGTACGAATACTTCGTTTTGTTCTAAGGCGTTTAAATATTCAATTAAACCGAGTGGTCCCTACTCTAACGGGGTGTGTGCTACACGGCTTGGTGGGGATTATGCGGGCACCACATTCTATTATTTGTATGATGAGTTTGACCAAAGGGACGATACTGAAAATGAGCCTAAGGTAAGTACGAAATGTTATGGTACTGCGTGTGAGGATTACGGGTTTACTTCAGAAAGCGGTTCTATTTCATGTGAAAATGAATAATTAAGAGGAATTTATGAAGAAACTTATACAAATTGGTTTAAGCAGTGTGCTCGTATTTCCCGTTATGGCGCTAGGAGTCTATGCGGCGGATTGGGCGGATAATACAACCGCTATGGTTACTTATTTCCCGGTGCCATATGCGGCGTATAATAATATTTATGTGTCCGATAAATTTGACGTAGGTACATCTACAAACGGCTTTGAATTGAATCTGGGAGAAGAAGGGGTTTCCCAGTCAGCCTTGGAAGCGGAACAAGTTATCCTGCATAAAACAGATAGCTCTACGGCCCAGTTTACGATGGACAGTGATGTGTATACGCCTAAAGCTTATTTCGGCAATGTCGCAGCTGATGGAAATGACGCAGTGACATTGGAATTTCAAAATTTACGTATAGGTAGCGACCAACTAACTATTGGCACGCTTGAGGTAAAGAATCTTGAGATAGGTGAATTAAAATTGTTTGGTGCCAATTTAGGGGGCGCCGAATGTGAAGGAACGGTTAAAACGCAACGGATAGATCTTGGCTCTATTGAAGGAGAGGGGAGCGGCGAAAAAACGTATGTAGTTTGCTGCCCTGCTGACTCAGCTTCGTCGTGCGGCATGTAGTGTTATTTTGAATACTCCAGTATTGACACGCGTAAAGAGCAAGCGGGGAGTACATTTTGAAATTAGGCCGCGTGTAGCTGTGTATGTAAGGCTAATTATGCGCTGATGCTAAGGTAATTTGCCGTGCAATGAAATGGCTTGTAGCACGCAATACAGCGTGCTATGCTAGACCAAACAATGGACTTGTCCTATGGATCCGTCCTCTGTCTACTGCAACACCAACAAGTATCAAAATGGGTTCCCAAGTAACAGAAAAATAAGTTTTTCTCATTTTTGAATTATAAAAACCCTGGGCATGCGCCCGGGGTTTCTTCCTATGTGAGGCTGGTTTTTAGTCCATAAAAATCCCCGGTAGTAATACCGGGGATAACCTTTGTTTAAACTTGTTTATTTCTTTTTATAAACACGTTTCAATTCTTTGGTAAGGTCGCTAGGGGACACATTGCCCACTTGGAGTAGTAATGCATGTAAAGCCCCGGGCGTTTTTAACTTTTTGCTATAGGTGTCTGCCGCATGTTGCCAGGTTTGGGCACCCCAAATGTAGCTTACCGCTTGGGCCGGGGTACGCACAATTTGGTTGAGTAATAGCGTGGCTTGCTCTTGCGAAAAACCACCCTCTTGCGTTAAGAAATCAAGCGCTTGGTTATACGTGTATGCCAGGGTATTTAGTTGATAATCCAGCCACGCCGACAAAGCCCATATATATTGGTTCCAGGCAATAAAGAGCTGTTCCTCGTCCGTAATTAAATAGCCTTGTTCTTGGGCAATTTTCACTGCATATAACGTCCACCCGTTTGCCAGGGCCGGGGATCCAAATAAGCGGCGCATATTGCTTTTGGCAACTGCATTTTGGTAGTACCGCCCCGGTACCAGTTCTTGCGTGATAAATAGCTTGTAAGCCGGTTCATTAAAATCGCGCTGTAGCATTTCTTCCTTGGCCAGTTGGTTGCCAAAAGGCAGACGCATTAAAAACGTGTTGTAAGCCGCGCTATACAGATAGGCATCTTGATAGGAAAAATAGGTAGGTAACGGGTTAATTTTTAAGTTAACCGGGGTGGGCAAAAGGGCCTGTTTGACCCATTTAGTAGATAATTCTGTTGCTTTTTGGGTAATTTGTGCTAACACCTGATCTAGGGATAAAGGGGATTGTAATTGTTTGGCGATCCCATAAAATTGATTGGCGGTGGGGGGAGTATATACGGGTTTAGAAGGTGTTTTTTTCTTATCGGTTTGCGCTGTAACCGGCTGAACTTGCGGCAGTACTCCGTCTTCTATAAGCGTGATTTGTTCATCTTCGGCAGATAATTCAAAGGGCTGTAAGGCATCAAATAGAGCATGCTGGGCTTGCTCCAACCCTGTTTCCAGTTGACGGCCTAAGTCGGTTAAATTATCGTTAATTTGATAAACATGTTGAAGTTGCTTCGTGTAAGCTACCGTTCCTAAACGAAAATCCGTCCCATCACTTTCTTCTTGTTGGGATAGTTTCTTGA
Source organism: Elusimicrobiaceae bacterium (assembly GCA_045634505.1). Classification (GTDB taxonomy): domain Bacteria; phylum Elusimicrobiota; class Elusimicrobia; order Elusimicrobiales; family Elusimicrobiaceae; genus Avelusimicrobium. The sequence continues at coordinate 3,013 of JAZRAH010000052.1, read as the reverse complement.
AAAAATCAAATAGTTCACGCACGGTGGCTTTTGCTTTTAAAATCGTATTTTCGGTTTGCGCCGTATCGCGCGCATCATTGGACAACGCGGCCCCCTTCAAAATACGGTTTTCTATCTCGTCAAATGATAAATAGGCAAAGTAGGCCTTTTCCATGGCTAGGCGGGCCAAAATGGGGGAAACGCTCGTCAAATTTTCCTTAGCCTGTTGGGCTACTTTGGGTAAGGCCGCCACACGGTCCATTAAATCGGTGCGTTGCTTGCGCTGATTGTTAGCGTTAGTGGGCAATAATAGCAAATCATAAAGCGCATCCAAGGCTTGGGCATAATATAAGGGATCGGTGGTTAGGCGGTTTTGCTCTAACGTCCATATATTGCGGGTGATGGCATCTTGCAGTAAGGTGTGTTCTACGCGTTTTGCCGCGGACAACTCAAGCGGGTCCACCTCTTTAAGGGAAGCTAAAATGGATTTAAACGCCTGTAAGGCTTGCTCCTGCGTTTGAAGGGAACGGTCGTTAAGGGCATTGTTGGCGGAGGAGAAACCCAGCCGCGTTGCCTCTTCGGGAAAGAAGAACGATAAAACGGAGGTATATCTGGCCGCCACATCCCGTAGTGCGTTATCTTCTAAAATAGTACTAATATCATCCGGACTAAAATTGGCCTGTGCCGGTAAGGTGGCCGGCGTGAATGTAAAAATTCCTAATGCAAATAAACCCAAAAATACGCTTTTTTTATTCATTTTCATCTCTTTTGTTGCTAAATATATGGCAAACCCAACATTTGCCTACTATATTTTATTGTTTAATAGAGGGGATTGTCAACCTGGTTTTAATCGATTATAGCCGGGTGCAAATCCGTATTACTGTGTCGTCATTGCGAGCGTGAGCGCGGCAATCTATGTTGTTTGAATAGATTGCTTCGTCACTTTGTTCCTCGCAATGACGGCTACTTAATTAACGTCAGGCTAACGCCTGAGCTATATATTTTCTGTAAAAACGCGCTGTTTGGCACTTTTTCGTCATAAATTTTCCTTTCCCGCTGCAAATATGGTATAATAAAACCACAAGGGCCATTAGCTCAGTTGGTAGAGCAGACGCCTCTTAAGCGTAAGGTCGTGAGTTCGAGCCTCACATGGCCCACATTTTTAGTAAATCACGGACGGATGGCGGAATTGGTAGACGCGTACGCCTTAGGAGCGTATGGTTCACACCGTGAGGGTTCAAGTCCCTCTCCGTCCATATTTTTCGGCCTGGCCGAAGTAAGGAGATGCACATGTCTATTTTTAAAACTGCCCAAAGCGGCGAAGTAAAAACCAAACAACTCAGTAAAGAAGGTTGCCGCGTTACCTTATCGGTAGAAGCGGCCCCGTCTTTAATTTCTACTGCTTTTCAAAATGCCGCTGTCCAAGTACAATCGCGCGCCCAAATGCAAGGCTTCCGCGCCGGTAAAGTACCGCTGGACTTAGTAAAACAAAATTTTGGCGGACATATTAAAGAACGTGCGTTGGATTTGGCTGTAAAAGCCGCTATTAACGCCGCTTTGACGGATGCTAAATTAGATGCGGTAGCTGTGCCCACCTTAACCAAGGCCGATTTTAACGCGTTTAATGACGGCAAGGCCTTTACCTTTGAAATTGCGGTAGATGTAGCCCCGGAATTTGACGTAACCGGTTACAAAGGCATTGAAATTACCAAAAAAGAAACCACCGCTACCGATAAAGACGTGCAAGAGAACTTAGACCGCGTGTTAGATGCCAACGCCCGCTTGGAAAATGCGGCTGACGGTGCCGTCATTGACGATAAATGCTACGCGGTCGTGCATTATACGGGCAAACGCAACGGTGCGGATGATTATAAATTAACCGCCGAGAGCGAACTGATTGATATGTCCGCCCCGCAAACCATGCCCGGCTTGGCGGATGCCATTAAAGGCCTTAAAAAAGGTGACGTAAAAGATTACGAAACCAAAGAAGGCAACGATACGCTTTCTTTCCACGTAACGGTGGACGATATTAAATACAAAAAAGTACCGGCTTTGGACGACAATTTTGCCAAAGATATGGGCTTTGAAACGTTAGACGCGTTAAAAGCCAAAGTCAAAGAAAATCTGGACGCCGAAGCCAAACGCAACGCGGAGCGCGACGAAGTAACCCAAATTGAAAACGCCTTAGCCGCGGCCAACACGTTTGAACTGCCGCAAAGCCTGGTGGAAGAATATACGGAATCTTCGCTCCATAACTTTGTACACAGCATGACGCAGTTGGACCCGCATCACTTGACGGCCGAACAGCACAAAATGTTTGCCGAGCGCATCCGCCCCAGCGTGGAAAAAGATTTGCGCATTGGCTACATTGTGCACGCTATTTCCAAAAAAGAAAACTTACAAGCCACCGAAGTCGATTGGCAAGCTGAATTGGATAAAACCTTAGCGGAAAAGAAGAACGACGAAAAACAAGTCAAAACCTTCTTTAACGAACGTAAGGACCAAATTATTGCTACGCTTACGGAACGCAAAGTATTTGACTATCTAAAAAAAGAAGCTAAATATAAATAAGTGGTTTTGATACAGACCGCCGCGGAGGGGGAAACCTCTTCCGCGGTTTTTTTGTGGTATATGTTGGTTTTTCCTCGTTTTTTTGCTATACTGTAGATACAATTTGATTTGTTTTTGGAACCGTATGCAGAATACGGTATGTCTCAAAGGCATAGTAGCGGTCCAAAAACAGCCGATATATCAGGTACAGCCGGAGACTATAGCTTTGGCTGTACCGAGTGTTTCCTGCTCGCAAGAGCGGGAAACAGCGGCTGTTATGGTGTGGGTTACCGCTACTACTCCATCATAGCAGCCGATTTGCGTACCTCCGAAAACAGCCAAATTGGGCCTAATAGACAAAAATCTGGGTGATTAGGTCTAAATATGTGGTTTGCTAAGTAACTTTTTTATCAGTTTAATCCGTCTCTCCCTAATTAGGCCCGAATGTATCCTTACCTTGCTCTTTAATTGACTAAAATAACCC
>JAZRAH010000051.1:0-2089 GCA_045634505.1 Elusimicrobiaceae bacterium | reverse complement strand
TTTTTTTTTGTGATTTTTTGCCGTTTTACCAGCATTGTTTCACGTAGTAAATATTAAGGCCTCCAAATCGCGAATTATCCTTAAGATTTGCGCCAACTTGCCATTCAAAGCCGATTTTGTTCGCTTTTATGTCGTTGCCGTCGTACTTGGCGATATATTCGTCGATGTCGGAATTGATAAATTCGTTTGCTTCCTTTTCGGTGTCAAATTCTTTTTCCGTCCTGATGCACGGATTTTCAACTATGGCCTTATAAAATGGGTTGTCAACTCGTTCGCATTTGATGACTTTCATTTAATTATCCTCGTTTTGAATTTTAAATGTCTGCGGTGGCGCGAATCCCCGCAAGCTATTTTTGTTTTTCTTGAAAATCTTTTACACGAGCTCGGCAGTCAATTCTTCCATACTCGTCTCTCCAATCAGTTCCACATAAATGATGAACGGGGCATGTGCAGCAAGTTGGATGCTTTTCTTCGTTTTTTTTCATGTTAGCCCCTCCCCATTAAGCCAAGCGGCGGAAATATCCGCCGAGATATTTATACCCCTTGCGGGCCATGACCCAGCGGGCATGGCTCCATCGAGCTTGTGCGGTCTCTTTTGAGTCGCGGGTTTCGATAACCGTAACGGGTTTCGTTTCGGTCGGTCGGATAAAGGTGTAAGATAATTCGAAAAGCATAAAAATCCTCGCTTTTAATGTTTTTGCATCTATAAAATACATACTTTTTGTAATATATGCAAGAAAAGAATACTTACATATTTCTTACTTTTTTCTTACTTTTTTTTAAAAGAGGGATTTTTGGCGATTTTACGCGCCTTTTTTGCAGAATTTTCGCAAAATAGGCCCTAAAATAGGCATAATTGCCCGTTTTTCTCGACTTTTGGCAAATTTTCTGGCATCTTTGGCACGTCTGCCGCCTTCGGCGCTTCGGGCTCCGCAGGGGCTTTCTCTTGCGCCCTGGAAGGCTCCTTCACGGTAGCCTCGTATGGATAGCCCCCGCGACCAATTCGGCTCTTGAAATGCGGCCACGCCATCAGGTAGGCGGGCGTGAACCAGTTTTGTCTGTATTCCATCATGAGTGCGTCACCGAGGCGCACCACGGCTGGAACACCGAGCAAGGAAAGCGTGACATAGGTCATGTGAACGCATCGCGGGTCGATGTCCCCGCAATCGACAAATGCGTTCCAGGAATAGTTCACCCCGGCTTCGTTCAGCGCGTCGATTGAAGCAACGATTAGACCGCCCGCGCCGCACGCCGGCACGTAAATTGTCAAAACCTTGTTCGCATCGTCGCCAAGTTTGCCCCTCACTTCGTCTTTCGGATAATTGATCCTCGCCATACATTGCGACACGGAGTAAGGCGTGAAGAACTGGCCCGCCTTGCCGTTGCTCGTCCCTGAATCCATGTAGAGTTCGCCCGCCCAGTCTGCAAAAGGCGCGTTTCCTTCCACCGCGCTCCTGATCTTTTCGCCGAGCAACCCTAGAGCCGTGGCGAATCCTTCCAGGTATTCCTTTTTGTAACCCTGCGCTATTTCAGTGTACCTTTTTTCAAAGTTGGCGTGTTCAGGGCCGAAGTCGAAATTGTTGCGGAGAGAAATTGCGGAGAGTTCAAAAAAATCGCGAATCACGGTGTAGTGGTCGCGGTCTCGTACCATATCGAATATTTGCGATATGTCCTTATGTTTGAAATTGTTTGCCATCGTTAGATGTTCTTGCCTTCGTATTTCAACATTTGGAACATATCGGGTTGCCAGCTATTCAGTAATTTGTCTTTGCTGTCGTTGAAAAAATTTCGGTCAACTTCAAACCCGTATGATTTTCGGAGTAAATCTTGCGCCGCAAGCAATGTAGAGCCGGAACCGCAACACGGGTCAATTACCACGTCCCCTTCGTCAGTAAAGAGAGAAATAAGCTGTTTTAACAATTTAACCGGCTTTTGTGTCGGGTGAACCTTAGGCGTATCGGTATCGCGTTCCCAGTCGATGCAATTCATCACCATTTTGCCGAAGTTGTTAAATTTCGGTAATTTATCACGATAAAACAAAAGGCCATATTCACAATTACCAACTATCCGCATATTAGCCTTCAATACT
>JAZRAH010000050.1:0-9395 GCA_045634505.1 Elusimicrobiaceae bacterium | reverse complement strand
ATGGATATTTTGTATCAACGATAGGGGTAAATGAAGAAACGATACAAAGGTATATAGAAGAGCAGGGAAAAGAAGATTCAGGGCAAACTTTGTTTGAAACGGACTGATACCACGGGCGTGAGCCCGTGGAGTTTCATGATGACGAGGAGTGGGAGTAAAGCCGGGACGCCCGCTATACCCCGCATAGATTGCCGCCCGCAGGGTCGGGGTGACGGAACGGGCGGTAAAGCCGTGGGCTGTTGTAACACAAGATGTCATCCCCGATTTTGCCGTCCGCAGGACTCGGGGATCTTCCACGCACCTATTTAATAAGGAATTTCCCTTAATTTTACAACAGCGTGCGTTGTAGATTCCCGATAAGAGCGTTCGGGAATGACAGCCTTTTTTGTTTTGATTAGATTGCTTCGTCGCGGTGCTCCTCGCAATGACGACGGGATTGTTAACATTGGCAATGACGGATTGGTTTTTGTTTTGCATCATACGTCTCCTTTTTAATGTTGGGTTGCACCCAACCTATAATTTCAATTTTTCTGCTCCGGGAAACGCATGCAAAAACGGCCGCTAATTTTGAGCACTATCACAGTCCCAAAGTATAACAGCCGCGGCCTGCCGTCCTAGACGGCAAACACTCGGCACAACACCCCCAAGGGATCAGCTTGGGCATGTTGTGCCTAATAATCGGCTGTTCTTGGCGTGATAGTGGACCTAAAGGTCACTCCGTACTCTGCATACGGTTCCAAAAACAGAATTAAATTGTACCCATAGTGTAACAAAAAAAGAGAAGTTTTGTATAGCAAAAAAAATAATTTTTAAAATTAGGCCTTGAAATTTTTTCAAAAAGTCTTATTATACTAGTAACTATTAGTACTTGGGCGTTGGGCGGTGTCCTTGGTTGTAGTTGAGCGGTCACAGTGTGGTTGCCGATTGCGTGAAGACCCGGATGCGTTCCTGCCCTAGGAAATAGGAACATGGAGTCATAATAATGACACGAATGAGCTAAACCCCCGAATTGGTACGCGGGGGTTTATTTTTCGGTCTAAAATTGTGGCTTTCGTTGTTGCAAACCGGGTCGGATACTTCTTCGCACCGTAGGCGCAAGGGCCTTTTAAATTTCAGGCTCTTGTAGCCAGGCTTCGGCATGTTTGATACGCCGCACATTATAGGGTCCAAACGAGGGGTTTTTGCCGCGTTTTTTCTGGCGGCGGTAATCCACCAAAGCGGCCAACACCACTTTGCGCAAACGCAACAGCGCATAAAGGTTAATCAGGGCCATAATCGTCATGAATAAATCCGCCAACGCCCATGCCAGTTTTAGTTGCATGAGGGCACCCAATAAAATCATGACGCTTACCGCTATGCGAAATACCATCATTACCCAGGGGCGGCGGCTTAAAAATTCCACATTAGCCTGCCCGTAGTAATAGTTGCCAATGATAGAGGTAAATGCAAACAACAATACACTGGCTGTTAAAAAGTAGTTCCCAAAAGAGCCTAGCTGTGTGGTTAGGGCGGCCTGCGTCAAGGCAATCCCTTCCAACCCCGGGAATTTGGTGTAATCGGCCAAAAGCACAATAAACGCTGTACAGCTACAAATAATCAGCGTATCCACAAATACGCTAAAGGCTTGCACGTAACCCTGTTTTACCGGGTGGGAGGTGTGCGCCGTAGCGGCGGCGTTTGGGGCCGAGCCCATACCGGCTTCGTTGGAAAACAGCCCGCGCCGCGCCCCAATCATGACGGTAGCCCCCAAAGTCCCCGCCATTAGTTTATTCCAACTGAACGCATCACTAATAATCAATCCCAACACATGCGGCATTTTGGGGAGGTTAAAGATCACAATTACCAGGGTAATCGCAATATACGCCAAAGCAAATGCCGGTACTACAATAGCCGAAAAATTAGCAATCCGTTTGAGTCCGCCAAAAATAATAACAGCTGCCACCACCGCCAACACAAATCCGGTTATCAACGGGGAAACCTGAAACGTAGTTTGGAAAGCTTGCGCAATGGTATTTGCCTGGACGGAGTTAAACACAAATCCAAACGTCAAAATCAGGCTAAGAGCAAAGGCAATAGATAAGGGTTTATTATGTAGTGCCGTGCGGATATAATAGGCCGGGCCGCCGCGGAAGTTTTTGCCGGTTTTTACTTTATAAATTTGTGCCAAGGTACTTTCCGCAAAAGCCGAAGCCGCGCCAAACACGGCAATCAGCCACATCCAAAAAATGGCCCCCGGCCCACCCACGGTAATGGCCAGAGCTACACCGGCAATGTTGCCTGTCCCCACGCGCGAAGCCGTGCTAATAGCAAATGCCTGAAAAGGGGAAATATGCCCCTTTTCGCGTTTTTCGTCGTCCCCTAGCATAAGCCGTAACATTTCCTTGGGATGGACAAACTGCACTCCGCGGGTAGCAAGCGTAAAATACACTCCGCACAGGATTAAACCGGCCACTAACACGTACCCTAAACAGTGGTCATTTAAAAAAGAAATAGATTTATAAAATAATTCCATACAGGCTCCTTGAACAAGAGGGGCTAACTCAAGTTAAATTTTAATGTAATGGGGCCAATTTGGCCATTAAGGTTTTCTCAAAATAGCGGTTGCTTACTACAAACAGGACCGACATCAGCATGGTGGAATATACACGCTTTTTGGAAATTTTAATCCGGCGCGTCGGGTTTAATATATCCGGCGTTTGGGCTAATTTATTAAAGGTGTCTGCCGTCCACAAAATGGGCCACGCTACCGCAGCACGGATACGCCATTGGCTTTTGGGGATAGCGGCATAATACGCAGCGGCTTGCTCCAAATTTTTACGTCCCCAACTGATCCACTCTTTTTTAATGGGGGCAAAATGAATAGAATTTTTGGTAAGGAGTAAATCGTCTACCGTCAAATTCACCTTAACAAGTTCTTCCTGTGCAAAATAACACCGCCCTTGGCGCAAATCGCGCGGCAAATCCCGTAGTATATTTACAATTTGCAAAGAATTTCCAATTTGCTGGCCCAGTTCCAAAAATACTTCTCTGGGCAGTAGCAGCGGGCTAGCGTACGCAATCAGCTCACTCCAAAACAGGCCCGGCTCTGCACCCATCAATTGGCAATATTGTTCCAACTCTTGGCGCGTTTGTAAAGGCACGGCATGCGCTTTTTGCTGCTGCGGAAAACGCTGCAAATCCAATTCCATCCCTTTGCACACAGCTTTTACAACCCGGATAATAAACGGTTTTAAATCCGGCTCAATCCGCCGAAATTCTTCTAAACAGTCTTCTAAATGGGTAAGCAGTGTCTTTTCGTACGGGTTGCTGCTGGTGCCGGTAATTTCTTTAAGCAAAACCGCCTGCTGTTCTAGTTTTTCAGCTTGCACGATTTGCGGGAATTTCTGCACCCAGTATAAGCGGCGTTGGGCCGGCAATAAATGCGTATCTGCAATCGTATCTGCATAACGGCAAAGCAAGTAGGCCACCGCAAAGGCCGGTTGGATAGAAGCAGGCAACATACGGGCACTTAAATATAAGGTGCGGGCCGTTTTTTTAAGCAGCGTATCTAAATTCATATATATACAATAGCATTTCTAGACGGTTTCGTCCAAAACTTATAAACTAACTACCGCCGGAACCCCTTGGTCGCTAATTTCCAAATACTGTAATTTTTGGTGCATTCCCACGTCTAAGGCAATCATATTCATTACCCGGTCCACCACCATGGTTTCCACGGGGGTATGCCCAAATACTTGCCACACGGGGCTGCCTTGCGGGTAAGAGGCGATTAGGTCCTCTAAATCTTCCCAAAAAATCCCGCCAAAGCGGTCCGGCCCTTTGCGGCTGAGGCTGATGTTGAAAATGGGGTGCTTAAAAAAAGCGTGTTTAATGGACTCTCTAAAAATTAAATTGATTAAAATAGCTAAATTAGCCGCGTTGGGGTCTTCTAATTGCAAATTAAAAATGCGCAGTAGTTTGCGCGTTACACCGGCGTGCGTAAACAGAAACCCCTTATACGCATACGCGGCTTTTAAGTGGCCGGCTAATACTTGGCCAATCAGTTTTTCGCGCATTTGCATAGCTTGTTCGCGCTGAAATTCGGAAATTAAATAATTTTCCATCATCAGTTCCAGCTCGTGGTTTCCTACCAGGCGGATCACATCCCCGCCTTCCCCTTGGGCTTGGGCTTGCAGTTTGTCTAGCAATGCGTCCACTTTTAACGAAAACGGCCCGCGGTCTAAAATGTCGCCGATTTGTACCAACCGGTCCCTTCCGCCGCACCAGTTATGCGCGCTGTCAATCAGTTTGGCGCGGCGTAAAATTGCCACCAGTCCTTCAAACTGGCCATGCACATCTCCCACGGCAATTAGTTTACGCGTTGCCTTCTGCATAATTTCGTCCTAAATACTATAATATAGTATAGCAAAATATGAAACTTCCCCCGCGCGCCATAAAAGAACTGTGCTCCCTGTTAGGGGCGGACCATGTCCGCACGGACGAACTCTCTCTTTCTTTGTATAGCTACGACTGTTCCCTTTCCTCTACCCGCCCGGACGGAGTCCTGCTGCTAGATAAAGCCGCGCAAGTTGCCCCTGTTTTGCGCCTCTTACATCACTATAAAATTCCGTTTGTACCGCGGGCCAGTGCCACCAATCACGCGGGCAGCTGTTGTGCGTTAAAAGGCGGTGTCATTTTAAATGTAACGGCACTAAATCACATGGTAGAAATCAACACACAAGCCGGTTTTGCGGTAGTGGAGCCGGGCGTCATTACGGCCGATTTACAAGCCGCTTTGGCGCCACTGGGTTATTTTTACGCGCCGGACCCGGCCAGTGCCCAAGCGTGCACCGTTGGGGGTAACTTAGCCCAAAACGCTAGCGGCGCGCGTTGCTTAAAATACGGGGGCACGTTGGATCACGTATTAAGCGCGCAAGTGGTCCTGCCGGACGGCACCGAAGTTACCCTTTCGCGCCAAACACCGGGGCCGGATTTTGTCGGGCTGTTTGCCGGGAGTGAAGGTACGCTGGGGGTGATTACGCAAGTAACGGTTCAAATTTTACCCCTTGCCAAACATATCCAAACATTCTTGGTAACATTTCCGTCCTTAACCCAAAGTATCCAAGCCGTCAGTGCATTAGTAGCGCGCGGCGTAATCCCGCGGTGCATAGAGGCCATGGATAAAACTACGTTGCAAGCCGTGGAAGGGTATGCACATGCCGGGTATCCTACCGAGGCAGAGGCACTACTTATTTTGGAACTGGACGGCACCCCCGCCCAAACTAAAAAGGATGCCGCCGCCCTTACACAAGTCTGTTTACAATTTCACGCCCAACATTTTACTTCGGCCAAAACAGACGAAGAACGCGCTTTGCTGTGGCGGGGCCGGCGCAGTGCGTACGCGGCCATGGCACGCTTATCCCCCAACGTAATGGTAGGAGACGGCACCGTCCCGCGCGACCAACTCCCCGCCGCTTTAGCGCGCGTACAGGAAATTCTAAAGAAATATCCGTTGCAAGCCAGTTTGCTTTTTCATGCCGGGGACGGGAATTTTCACCCACACGTTTTATTTGACCAACGCAACAAACTCCAAACCCGCAGTGCCACGCACATCCTGCACGAAATTTTAAAAACGTGCGTGTCTTGCGGCGGTACCATCTCGGGTGAGCACGGCATTGGCGTAGAAAAACGCGCGGTTATGGCCTGTCAGTATGAGGCCGATACACTGTCTCTTTTCCAAAAAATCAAACGTACGCTAGACCCGCAAAACCTGGCTAACCCGCTTAAAATTTTGCCGCACAATTTTAAAGAAAAAGCCAAACCTGCACTCCCGCTTCCGCCGGAAATTGTAGCGTTGCAAACGCAACTTTTAGCGTGGCAGCAAACCAAAACCCCCTTTGTAATTGCGGGGCACAATACTCATTTAAAAACCAAACATCCCGCCGTACTCTCAACGCGCACGCTCAACCAAATCCTAGAAATTGATACCGCCAATTACACCGTAACCGCGCAAGCCGGGGTTACGCTGAGCGCGCTACACACGGCCTTAAAAAAGGCGGGTGTTTACAGCCTTTTACCCGAAGATAAAGGCACGCTGGGCGGTCTGTTTTGCGGCGGTACACTTCCGCCATTTTACGCTCAGGTGTTAGGGGTGGAGGCGTTACTTACAGACGGATCTTACGTGCGCTACGGGGGCAAACTAATGAAGAACGCCGCCGGGTATCCGCTTACGCGTTTGTTTGCCGGGTCGCAGGGGACCCTGGGGCTAGTCACGCAACTTACGTTTAAAGTTTTTGCGCGCAAACCCTCTCCCGTCAAACCGCGCCCGTTTCACAAGGCAGAAACAAACGAACTCTGGTCTCGCTTTACGCGCACCTTAGGGGGAGGGCTGGTATGAAACGCCAACATCTTGGTACGTTACACACGCCACTAGGTAACCGCAGCTTATATGACAGTGTTTGTTTTTGCAACCGTTGCGGGATGTGCGCGCCGGTGTGCCCGGCTTATCAGCAAACGCCGCAAGAAAGCAATTCCCCCCGCGGGCGTAACCAGGCCTTGCGCGGTGTGTTGGAAGGGAAACTAAAGCCCAAACAAGTGCGCACGGAACTATTAGAACTGCTTACTACGTGCACGTTATGCGGGCGTTGCCAAGCCGTTTGCCCGGGGCAAATTCCTACTGCGCAACACGTCTTAGAACTGCGACGCACGTTACAAGCGCGTTTATTGCCTACCCTGTTATTTAAACTTTTGCGCTTGCGCGGCACAGCCCCCCGTTTATTTTCTTATTTAGTCCACACGGGCTTGTGGATGCGCCGCTTGCAAGGGTGGTCGGTGCTGATGTACTTACCCGGTTTTGCGTGGCTCAAACATCTTAACAAACTGCTCCCCGCGCGCACCCCGCGCCCGTTTCAAGCCCTTAGCCAAACGCGCCCCACGTTTATTTATTTACCCTCGTTAGAAGCGCAATTTTTCTTGCCGGATATTGCCCAAAGCACCTATCAACTGCTTACCAAAAAGCACCGCGTAGCCGTGTGGGAAAATACGGCGTGTGGCCTTTTTGAATTTGCGTATGGGGATTTATCACGCGCGCGCCGCCAACTGCGCGCGCTGATTACGCGCCACCAAAAAACGGGCAAAGCCAAACTCCCCTTAGTAACCGACAGCATAGACGTTTATCATTTTTTAATACAAGCCCCACAACTCTTTGAGGGCTACCCCGCCTGGCAGCAAAAAGCGCAAAATCTGGCCGCCTGTACCCGCTACATTGCGGACTACTTGCCTAAAAAGCCGGCCGCCCTAAAAACCATTTCCAACCCTGTTTTACTGATGACCAGTGCCCTGTTTAACAATCAAAGCTCGGCCCAAGAAAAATCCGCCCAAATTGTACGTTCCCTTTTTAAGAAAAATTTTGTAGAGTGTGGGTATAAGGAACCGCAAGTGGTTCCTGCGGGATATGGGTTTATAAAAGGGTCCCGCGCCCATGCGTACAATTTACAAGCAGTCCGCACCGTAGCGCGCCAACAAGTGCAAACGGTGGTTGTATTAAGCGGGCTTGCCGCCCTGGAGTTAGGGTTGTCACTGCGTCAGTTTTATCCTACTGCCCGGGTGTGCCATATCGCCAAGTTAAACGGGTAAGTTATGCAGATTTTTCACGAAAGCAACAAGCTCACTGCCGAGCAAAAACTCAAACTCCTCGTGGAGTTTGGGGCCCGCACGTCTGGCGAAATCCGCTTAGATAAACTGTTAGACATTATTGCCCAACAAATTTCTACCATGTTAGATGTGGGCCGCTGTACCATTTACCTAAAAGATATTGAAAAAAACGAACTCTGGTCCAAAATTGCCCAAGGCCGCGGCTTAGAACATACCGAAATCCGCGTCCCGCTAGCGGGCAATAACATTATTTCTATCGTGGCGCGCACGGGTGAAGTGATTAACTTGCCCAACGCATACGAGGACCCCCGCTTTTCCATAGATGTGGATATGGTAACCGATTACCGCACCCACACCTTACTGGCTGTACCGCTGAAAAATAATTCCGGCAAAGTACTGGGCGTTTTTCAGGTAGTCAATAAAGCAGACGGTGCCCCCTTTGATAAAAATGACGAAGGGCTGCTGACGCTGCTGGCTACCTTGGCGGGCAGCTCCATTGAAATTGCCAAGCTGTACCAGGACGTACACGTAGCCCAGTTGGAAACCATTTACCGCTTGGCTATCACGGCCGAATACCGCGACCAGCAAGACACCCGCGCCCACTTAAAAAACATCAGCATTATTTCGTACTTACTGGCACGCGCCTTGGGCATGGGCACCAAAGATTCCGAGCTTATCAAAAACGCCAGTCCGCTCCACGACATTGGCAAAGTGGCCCTGGCCGATAACATTTTGTTAAAGCCCGGCAAACTCACGCCCGAAGAATTTGAAATTATGAAATCCCACACCATTTACGGCGGGCGCATTTTGGAAGGGGCCCACTCCAAAGTACTTAAAATTGCCCACAAGATGAGCTTATACCACCACGAAAAATGGAACGGCAAGGGCTACCCCAACGGCTTAAAAGGGGAAGAAATCCCGTTAGAAGCCCGCATCATTACCGTGGCCGACGTATTTGATGCGCTGTGTCAATTCCGCGTATATAAACAGGCGTGGAAAACCGAAGATGCCTACGAATATATTTTAAAAGAATCGGGGGCCTCGTTTGACCCGCGCATTGTAGCCGCATTTAAGAAAATTTACCCCTCCGTGCGTAAATTATACGCACATATTTCCGTGAATAAAAAGCAACCCGCCTCCGGCGCGGCCGAAACCCAAGCCGCCTTTGAAAGTGCCAATGCCTCGGCGCATGATGCTACGTTTCGCCATATCATAGAGAACGACAAAGAGTAAAAGACATTTGTCTTCATCCATGTAGGTCCGGTGCCAAACCGACGTAAAATAAAACCTAAGATTATTGCCGAACTTGTTTGGGCATCTTCCACGCTTGTTGTATTTGTCGTGCAAAAAATCCGTCATTCCCGAGGAGCCTGTCCCGCAGGGTCGTAATGCGGGATCTAATCGGGAATCTCCTCCGCATTTAGCAATAGAAAGAGGTAAAGATCCCCGACAGAAACTTTCGGGGATGACAACCTTATTTAATTTTATTATACCATAGGTACAATTTGAATTCTGTTTTTGGAAGCGTTTAAGAAACGCAGTACTTACAAAAGTATCATTGAGGTCCAAAAATAGCCGAAATTAAGCATAACATGACGAAGCTGATCCCTGAGTTGTGTTATGATGAAACTCCACGGGCTCACGCCCGTGGTATCAGTCCGTTTCAAACAAAGTTTGCCCTGAATCTTCTTTTCCCTGCTCTTCTATATACCTTTGTATCGTTTCTTCATTTACCCCTATCGTTGATACAAAATATCCATCCG
>JAZRAH010000049.1:0-17230 GCA_045634505.1 Elusimicrobiaceae bacterium | reverse complement strand
TACAAGGTGGTACGTGCAATCATACACACAGTTACTTTGTCTTCTAAACTCTCTCATACATTTATTTTAGCAAGAAGATTTAGGGACTTGCACTGTATCCCCCGGCTTACGCCGGGGGAATTGTGAGCAGTAAGATTAAACCCGCATGCCCGCGTGCAAAAAGTAATTGCTGTTTGTAGCGGCAAGGGCGGTGTAGGCAAATCTATGGTAACGGCTTTGTTAGCCGCGGCCGCGCAAAAGGCAGGCTTACAAGCCGGAGTCTTGGACGCGGATATTACGGGCCCGTCTATCCCAAAAATGTTTGGCGTACATGAGCGTGCCCAGGGCGACCAAAGCGGCGTATATCCTGTTTTAAGCCCTTCGGGCGTGCAGCTGATGTCCTTAAATTTGCTTTTAGAAAACGAAACGGACCCCGTTATTTGGCGCGGCCCGCTGATTACCGGCACGGTAACCCAATTTTGGACCGAAGTGGTGTGGGATAATGTGGACATTTTATTTGTAGATATGCCACCCGGCACCGGGGACACTACCCTGACCGTTTTTCAAAGTTTGCCCGTGGACGGGATTGTATTTGTTACCACACCGCAAGAACTGGTAGGGATGATCGTGGAAAAAGCCGTCAACATGGCACGCACCATGAAGCTCCCCCTTACAGCCTTGGTAGAAAACATGAGCTATTTTACCTGCCCCGATTGCGGTAAACAGCATGATATTTTTGGCAAAAGCCATGTGCAAGAAATCGCCCGAAAATTTGGCATTTCCACTACAGCGCGCTTGCCGCTTAACCCCGCTATTGCGGCCGCCGCAGACCGGGGAGGTGTGGAAGGATTGCACCTGGGCGTATTAGACCCCGTTTTACAGGCTATTTTAACACTAAAAAAATAAAAAGGCCTAATCCATGTTGGGCCTTAAGTCCCTGGCACAATTGCTTGTCCACTTGTTACACTATCAGTATGAAAAAGTGGACTTTACTATGTTTCTTGTTTCTTCCGTTGGTGTGTTCCGCACAACCCAAAAAGGGGTTTGTACAACTACTACGCAATCATGCCCTGCCTAGCAAAATGCAACAAAATTTGCAGCGTTCCCTCGCACGCACCCATATTGCCCATGTACGAAACCCTCATGCCATCCAAAAACTTATTTTTACACCTACACCAACTATTTCTGCCCGCCCGGCCTTTAATTTTGTCCCCCACACAAAAAAAGGACTGGCTCAACCGCTATGAGAAAACGTTAGCGGCCTTTGAGCAATTTAAAAAAGAAGCGAGTCCCTTTTTGTATTATCAATCTGTAGCAACGGAATCCCGGGAAATTTCGAGTGCTGAAAAACGCCGTTGGCTAGACCAGATGGTCCCTCTGTACGAGCAACTACTATCTTTGTATCTAAATACAACCCAAAATGCTCCCCTTGAATATGCGTTAGAGTACCTACGCTATGGGGTTGCGATGGTCGATCCCTTTTTAGTGGACACCTTGCCCACCCTCACTAAATCCTACGCAACACCGTTTGAGCTAAAGTCCTTTTTCCTTTATCCACAGCAAGCTTTGCCGGAACCCTGGGTTGATTTAGAGGGAAAACATATTGTAATTGTCAACGACGACGCGAGCCTGTTGGAGCACTTTGAACAGCTGGCAGATATGGGCGTTCTTTTCCCAGGTGCTACCTTACATACGCATGGGGATGCCACCCAGTTTTTACCGTGGATGGGATATACTTCACACGTGCCCGATGTTGTGTTTACAGATATTCAACTGGGGGAAAGCAACGGCTATTATGTTGCCGCGCGCCTGCGTGAACAAGGCTACAAGGGGGCTATCATTGCCCTTACCTCTTATACCGAAACGGAACCTTATGCCCGCCGGTTGGCCCAAGCCGGATTTGACGGGTTCGTTTCTTTAGATGACCAATACTACAGTAAAACTCCCTTTGTTTTACGTGTTACCCAGGCCGCCCAGGTATACTTGCGCCGTAACCACAAATAATTGCTTTAGATAAATTGCCCGCCAAAGCACTGGTAAACCCGGTGCTTTGGCTCTGTTCAACAGAAAAATTGAAATTAAAATCAAGGAGAAACTGGCGAAAAAATAAGAAAATATAGTTGTAAAACAATGTATTATTCCAAAACTTGTTTTGGACTCTTCCATGCAATCCGTTATACTACAATGAGCTAAGCTTTTTATCGCCCTTGCATTTTCCCATCTTGTTTTTGTTATAATACAAAGTGAAGTACTTGGCTTAGTATTTCTACGTTGTTTTGCATATCAATTATAGGAGAATATATGTCAGACCGCTTCGCCCCTGCTGCCAAAATCTTAAAAGAATTTGGCAAGGATGCTGCTAAACTTATTCCCATTTTGCAAAAAGTGCAAGATGCTTACGGATTCCTACCTGAGGATATTATGCGCTACGTCGCTAACGAGCTTGAAATTTCGCCCGCCCGTGTATTTGGTGTGGCGACTTTTTTTGCCCACTTTGCCACCACCCCCAAAGGCAAACACATTGTGCGCGTGTGCAACGGCACGGCCTGCCACGTAAAGGGTTCGGCCACCGTCATTAACATGGTACGCGAAGTACTGAAATTAAAACCCGGACAGGATACCACCGAAGATGGTCTGTTTACTTTAGAATGTGTTTCTTGCTTGGGTGCGTGCGGATTAGCCCCGGTTATGGTTATGGACGAAACGGTCCACGGTCAAATTACCGCCGACAAAGCCGCTCAAATTATTGACGAAGTACGCAAACAGGAGGCCGCCCATGCCTAAACAAGAAATTGAACAAATTGCCAAAGAGTATAACACCGCCTACAAAAAAATTACCGGGCGCGTAGTGATTTGCGGCGGGACCGGCTGTATTGCAGGCGGCTCCTTAAAAGTATATGAAGCCTTCCAAAAAGAAATGGAAAAACGCAAAGTCGGTTTTTGCTTGCAAATTACCAAAGATTGCCACGAAAATTATCTCAGTTTAAGCGGTTGCCGCGGTTTTTGCGCCATGGGTCCCTTAGTAAGCGTGGGAGACATCTTCTACACCAAAGTAAAACCCGAAGATGTAGCCGAAATTGTGGAAAAAACCGTATTAAAAGGCGAAGTGATTGACCGCCTTTTGTACCACAACCCGGCCAACGGCAAAAAAGCCAAAACCATTGAAGACATCCCCTTTTATGCCAAGCAAGAGCGCATTTTGTTGCACGATTGCGGACGCATCAACCCCGAAGATATTAACGAATATATCGCCCATGGCGGTTACGCCCAGGCCAAACGCGTTTACACGCAAATGACCCCTGAGGAAGTATGCAAAGAAATGACCGAATCGGGCCTGCGCGGCCGCGGCGGGGCTGGATTCCCTACCGGAAAAAAATGGGAATTTACCCGCGTGGAACCCGGCGAGAAAAAATACGTTATTTGTAACGCCGACGAAGGCGACCCGGGCGCGTTTATGGACCGCTCGGTCATGGAAGGCAACCCCAACGCCGTATTAGAAGGAATGATGATTGCCGCGCGCGCCATTGGTGCCGACGAAGGATATGTATATGTACGTATGGAATATCCGCTTGCTATTAAACGCATCCGCAAAGCCATTGAACAAGCCGAAGAAAAAGGCATTTTAGGCAAAAACATTTTTGGTAGCGGCCTTAACTTTAAAATTAACGTCATGGAAGGGGCGGGCGCGTTTGTGTGCGGCGAAGAAACCGCTCTAATCGCCTCCGTAGAGGGTAAACGCGGGATGCCGCGCGTAAAGCCGCCGTTCCCCAGCCATAGCGGTCTGTTTGGCAAACCTACCGTTATCAACAACGTGGAAACCTTAGCCACCGTAGCCAAAGTGTTTGAAATGGGGGCCGCAGCGTTTAAGAAAATCGGCACGCTTTCCAGCCCCGGCACTAAAACATTTGCCGTAACCGGGCATATTGCCAACACCGGACTCGTAGAAGTGCCCATGGGCACCACCTTGCGCCAAGTAATTAACGACGTGGCCGGCGGTACGACCGAAGATGACGGTACCATCAATAAAGAGGCTTTCAAAGCCGCGCAAATCGGTGGACCTTCGGGCGGGTGCCTTACCAAAGAACATTTGGACGTTCCCTTGGATTATGACTCGTTAAAAGCCGCAGGAGCTATGGTAGGCTCCGGCGGACTGGTAGTGATGAACCAAAAAACCTGTATGGTAAACGTAGCGCGGTTCTTCTTGGAATTTACGCAACGCGAATCGTGCGGGAAATGTGTGCCTTGCCGCGAAGGGACCGAACAAATGCTTACCATGCTTAATGATATTGTAGAAGGCCGCGGCACGTTACAAACCTTGGAAAACTTGGAAGACCTGGCTAAAGCCGTGCAAAAAGCGTCTTTGTGCGCCCTAGGCAAAACGGCCCCCAACCCGGTACTTTCTACCTTAAAATATTTCCGCGACGAGTATATCGCCCACGTGGTAGATAAACGCTGCCCTGCCGGGGTGTGCAAAGCACTCGCCCGCTATGAAATTGACCCCGCTAAATGCAAAGGCTGCGGCATGTGCAAACGCGCTTGCCCCGTACAAGCCATTAGCGGAAATGTGGGTAAACCCCACCAAATTGACCCCAAAAAATGTATCAAATGCGGTAGCTGCAAAAATACCTGCAAATTTGGGGCGGTCAGCGTACAAGCGTAGGAGAAATTTTATGGAAAAAGAACAATTTGTAACCATTGAAGGCAAAAGAGTACCGATTGAGGGAGAGCGCAATTTATTAGAGCTCATCCGCAAGGCAAATTTTAACATTGTAACTTTCTGCTATCACCCGGAACTAGCTATTTACGGCGCGTGCCGGTTGTGTTTAGTAGAAGTAGAGGGCATGGGGATTGTGGCCTCGTGCACGGTGCAACCCAAAGACGGTATGAAAGTGCGCGTAAATAGCGACGAAATCCGCCATTTGCGCCGCATTAACTTGGAATTATTGCTGTCCTCCGGTAATCACAACTGTACGCTGTGTTCCAAATCCGGCAACTGCAAACTGCAGAAATTAGCCAAGGATATGGACGTAACGGAAATCCGCTTTAAATCCAAAAAAATTGATTCCCACAAAGACGCTACCTCTGCCGCCTTAGTGCGCGACCACAGCAAATGTATTTTGTGCGGCAACTGTGTACGTATTTGTAACGAGGTACAAGGCATTGGCGCGATTGACTTTGCCTTCCGCGGATTTCGCTCCAAAATTGCCACGGCGTTTAACAAAGAGCTTGGCCAAAGCCACGAGTGTGTGTCCTGCGGCCAGTGCGCGCGCGTGTGCCCGACGGGAGCCTTGATGCCTAACTCGCAAGAAATTGAAAAAGTATTTGAGGCTATCAATAATCCCAAGAAAAAAGTAGCCGTGCATATTGCCCCTGCCGTGCGCGTGGGACTAGGCGAAATTTTCGGCTTGCCGCAAGGCCAAAACGTGGACGGCAAAATTGCCACTGCACTACGCATGTTGGGCTTTGACTATGTGTATGATACGGCATTCTCGGCCGATTTAACCATTGTAGAAGAAGCAACCGAATTTATTGAACGCTTTACCAAAGGCGTCAATTTGCCGCAACTTACTAGCTGCTGCCCGGCGTGGGTCAACTATGTGGAAAAATACGCGCCCGAGTTTTTGCCCAACTTATCCACCGCCCGCTCGCCCATGCAGATGATGGGCCCTGTCATCAAGGCAGACTTTGAGCAAAAAGGCGGCAAGCGCGAAGACTTGGTAGTGGTAGCCGTAATGCCGTGCTCGGCCAAAAAGTATGAAGCCACACGCGAAGAGTTTTCCGTCAATGGCAACCCCGATACGGACTACGTGGTTACCACTGTGGGCCTGGCCCGCATGATTAAAGAGGCCGGTATTGACTTTGTAAACCTGGAAAACGAATGGTTTGATATGCCCTTTGGTACCAAAACGGGTGCCGGGGTCATCTTTGGGGCGTCCGGCGGGGTGATGGAAGCCGCGCTACGCTTTGCATTGGCCGAATTGGACCCGCAAAATGCCCGCAGTGTAAAATTTACCAGTCTGCGCGAGAGCAGTGTGTTTAAGGAAAAAACCGTGCACATTGGCGATAAGCAAATCCGCGTAGCGGTAGTAAGCGGCCTAAAAAATGCCCGCAAACTGCTAGACGACATTAAAGCCGGAAAAAATAAGTACGACTTTATTGAAGTAATGTCCTGCCAAGGGGGCTGTGTGGCGGGGGCCGGCCAGCCGCAGTTTGACGGGTGGGCCCCACGCAAACGCCGTGCCGCCGGGCTATACCAGGAGGATACCGAACTGGCGTATAAGTCCCAGGATAACAGCGGAGTCATGGCGTTGTATGGGCGCATTTTTGACAAGATTGGCGGCAAAAAAGCGCACCAACTCCTCCATACACACTATACAGACCGCAAGGATAGAACGGGACAGAAGTAATAAAGCGACGCGAATATCCATTAGCGAGTACAAGGGCATAAACTGTTTGTTTATGCCCTTATATCTTAATAATTATTGGCAAGGATATTTTGCCAGTATATTATCAGTAATACCATTTCATATAGGGTCCCTCTTGACTAGTTTCGTGCGAATTAGGATTTTGTTTCCCGGTTTCATTTTGACATATTTGACTTTGAAGAGGCATATCTGCAGGATCTTCCGATCCACGAACAACACACGATTTCCTCAAAGTAGCACTTTTCTTTATATCATAACTCATAGAAATAATATGATTGTAGCATTCCGAGCGGGCTTGGTTTTTCCAAGAACGACACCAACCCCAATCATAATCGTACCGGGGCCCTCTATCATCCGGGGTGTTGGTATAGCCTGCAGGCAATTCAATATCTAGTTTAGTAAAGTCATCTGCGTAGCTATCATTAGCTAAGTAATAAATTTCCTGAGTTTGAAAGATACTTTCCGTTAAGTTTTTAAGGGTGGCATACCTGCTCTTATAAACTGCTTTTTGGTATTGCGGCACGGCTACTGCGGCCAATATGCCAATAATGAGTACTACAACTAATAACTCAATGAGCGTAAAGCCGCGTGTTGCTCCCCTCGCCCCTTGAGGGAGAGGGCGGCCGAAGGCCGGGTGAGGGGTAAATGAAACATTTTTTTCGCTATGCAAAATATACTGATTGGGCTTCGTTCCCCCCTCATCTGTCCTGCGGACATCTTCCCCCTCCAGGGGGGAAGAGAACAACCCGTTCCCTCCCGTATAAGATACGTTTTGCGTATTTCCCCGCCAAGTATTTTGTTTGTTTTCCATAACTTACTCCTTGATTTTAATTTCAATTTGCCTGTTTGAAGCCATAAAAAACGGCCTTATGCCAAGCCTCAAGGAAGATAGCCCAACATAACAGCCGTAGTTCCCGCTTTTGCAAGCGGGAAACACTCGGCACAACAGAGTGTACACCTCTGTTGTGCCTATATCGGCCGTTTTTGACTTCCTTGAATGCCTTGCGGCATATCCCGTATTCTTCATACGGTTCAAAAACAGATCAAATTGTATGTATAGTATAACAAAAAAACGTGCCCATTTCTAGACACGTATTTAAAGGAAAAAATCCTTACTTATCCGGCGGCAATGGCGGCCCCTAATAAGGCTAAAATCGTGCCGCTAAAAATAATAATTAGGATAATAGGAATCAGTGCCAGGCCCACCGTCAGCCAACCAAATAGCCCGGCCCACCAAGCCATATTTTTGGCTTCTTCGTTGCGGTTTTGATACACCAGGTCGCTAGCGCGCAAAGAAAACACGAGTGCCGCCAAGGCCAGGGGAATCGTCCAAAAACCACCCAAGCAGGAAATAATAATGGCAATTACTACCAGTACAAAATGTGTGTTAATTTCCGAGTTCTTCATAAAAAAATCCTCCACTGTATGTGATTATTATATAAAATATAAAAAATAAGGAGTTTTTATGATTACCAAACAAGACGTAGAACTAGCCGGTAAACTGGCCCGTATGACGGTCAGCCCCGAAGAAGCCGATATTTACGAGGGCCAACTGCGTGCCCTGTTTGGCTGGGTCAATGACCTTAAAGCCATTAACACCGACGCTGTTAAACTCACCAACGCCACCCTGGCCGCCCACACCCGCAAAGACCAAGCTATTACGGACGAAGCCGCCGCGGCTAAACTACGCGCTATGTTCGCCCAAGAATTAAACGACCAAGCCAAGGTAAAAAAGGTACTGTAAGATGACCATTTTTGATATTGTAGAATCTATTATATCCGGCAAAAAGACCGCCGAAGAAATTACCCGCTACTACTTAGCGCAAATTCAAGAGAAAAACCCGCAAATTAACGCGTTTGTAGAAGTATTTGAACAGGACGCTATTGCCCAAGCTAAAGCAATTGACGCCAAAAAAGCACGCGGGGAAAAATTGGGCGTACTGGCTGGCGTGCCGGTAGGCATTAAAGATAACATTTTGTACCAAGGCCACAAGGCCACGTGTTGCTCCAATATGCTAGCCAATTACACCGCGGCTTATACCTCGACGGTGGTGGAAAAATTACTGGCGGCTGACGCGGTTATTATCGGGCGTACCAATATGGACGAGTTTGCAATGGGTAGCTCCAACCAAACCTCCGCTTTAGGGGTTGTACACAACCCCGTGGACGTAACACGCGTGCCGGGCGGTTCGTCCGGCGGTTCTGCGGCCGCAGTAGCGGCCGGTATGGTGCCCGCCGCTTTAGGAACTGATACAGGCGGCTCGGTGCGTCAGCCTGCGGGTTTTTGCGGTGTAGTAGGTGTAAAACCGGGCTATGGGCGCATTTCGCGCTACGGCGTCATTGCGTTTGCCTCTAGCGCGGACCAAGTGGGCGTATTGGCTGCCAACGTGGCGGATGCGGCACTTGTGATGGAAGTCATTTCCGGCAAAGATGCGCACGATTCCACCTCGCTAGACGCCCCTGTACCACACTACACGCAAGCATTTACCGCTGATTTAAAAGGCGTAAAAGTGGGCCTACCCAAAGGGTTTTTGGACGGTTTAAACCCCACCATTAAAAAACAAACAGAACTGGCCGCACAAAAACTAAAAGAACTGGGTGCTGAACTCATAGAAGTAGAAGTGCCGCTGGCTAAATATTCGGCCCCGTGTTACTACATTATTACGAGTGCAGAAGCTAGCTCCAACCTGGGCCGTTACGACGGTATCCGCTACGGATATAGCGACCAAACCGTCCCTGATTTAAAATCCTATTACGAGGCTTCCCGCGCGCCGTTTGGGTTAGAGGTTAAAAAACGCATTATTATCGGCACCTACGCGCTTACGTCAGAGCGGTACGAAGAATGTTTTTTAAAAGCCCTCAAAGTGCGCGAACTGATTAAGGAAGATTTCAAAAAAGCCTTTGAAAAAGTGGACGTGTTATTAACGCCCACCTCACCCACAACGGCTTTTAAAATTGGCGAGCAAGACGATAACCCGCTCTCATTGTACTTGGCGGACTTGTACACGTGCCAGGGTAATATTGGCGGCCTAGCCGGCATTAGTGTCCCCTTTGGTAAGGACGAAAACGGACTGCCTATCGGCGTGCAATTTTACGGACCTATTTTACAGGAAGAAAAAATTCTAAACACGGCACACAACTTAGAAAAAACGACCAAATGATTATATCGGAATTTTCATGCGGGGGCGTGATTTTAGACGGGCGCAAGGTACTCTTGGTGCAAGTCAAAAACATGAAAGGCAAAAAAATTTGGACCTTCCCCAAAGGCCATATTGAGGCGGGCGAAACCCCCCGCCAAGCCGCTTTGCGCGAAGTATTGGAAGAAACCGGCTACAAGGCCACCATTATCCGCCCCATGATCCGTGTGAAATATGCATTTACGTTCCAAGGCAACTACATCAAAAAAATGGTGCAGTGGTACCTGATGAAAAAATTGGGCCGCATTGGCAAGCACGACGCGAGCGAGATTTTGTCTATCCGTTGGGTTTCTCTCTTAAAAGCGCACGAACTGGTGCAATACCCCAGCGACATACGCCTAGTGGATATGCTCCTAGCCTCTATGAACATTACCCCGCACGAAACCCCCGAAGAAACAGCGGAAGAATAACGGCCCTTGTAATCTTGCATTTCAGTCCACTAAACATGTTACGTGGTAATGTTGGAAAAATAAAATAACAACCTGGGTTTTATTTTTAAATACTGTTCAAAACGACGTTTTTTTATTATACTATAAGTACAATTTGTATTCTGTTTTTGGAATCCTATGCAGAATAGGAATGCTTTGTGATAAACACAAACTTATCAGGTCCAAGAACAGTCGTTAAAGGCAGAAAGGCAACGGGGTTGCTCCCGACGTATTTCTTGCTTAATGTATCACGTTTTTTATATGGGGTACTACGGCTGTTTGTGTTAAAGAGCACCTGATGAGTCTTGGCATAGACAGCCGTTTTTTGCATACGTTCTCCAAACAAACAAATTGAAATTATAGGTCAGAGCCTGCCCCGCAGGGTTTTTATGCGGGGTATAGCCTGACATAAAAAAGGAGACGTATTATGCAAAACAATAACTGTAAAAATAATAGTCATTGCCGAAAGTTGTTATCGGGAATCCCCACCTCTTTTAGTAACACACAAGGAGGAGATCCCCGACAGAAACACTCGGGGATGACCCTAAAAAAACAAGTCATCCTGAACTTGATTCAGGATCTTCAACGCTTGCCGTTGTCGTTTTTAAACAACCTGCGTGGAAGATGCCAAATCAAGTTTGGCATGACGTTTTTATTTAGTAACAGTGGGTTCACGCTTATTGAGCTGTTAGTAGTGGTGCTTATTATTGGTATCTTGGCGGCGGTGGCGGTGCCGCAGTACCAAAAAGCAGTTTATAAAAGCCGGGCAGTGGAGGCCGTAACTATACTTAAAGCCATCACAGAAGCACAGGAAATATATTATCTTGCTAATGGAGAATATACGGACGATATTTCTAAATTAGATGTAAATGTGCCGGAAAACTTGGTTACTACTGCTGGGAAGCCACTTTTTGAGGATAACTACTCATACACTTGTTCAAGAAAACTGGAATGTTTCGCAATTGCCAAAAATAATAATTTACCAGATTTTCAATTTAATTTTAGAACTGGACGTACCGATCAAAACGCGGGAAAGTTTTATTGCAATTTAGGGAGCGGCAATTCTAAAACCAATATGGCAAAATCTATTTGTCAAAGCATGGGCCGTTTAGATGAATCCCGTACACAAGCGTGGGCAATTGGTAAATATTTCATTATTAACTAACACAGTACACCACACAAATAGAAAATTGTTACCGAACATAAACACAAGCTCGTGTTTGCCGTTTTGCTTAAGCACGTAGAAAACGTAAGTGACAGGTGAGTTTTCAAATTTGAGGCTAGGTAAGGCCATAAGTTGAGCGTGGCGTACGTCATGCGGACGGCGCACAGCGCCGCAGGTACGCAAGCGAAAGTCGGCCTTAGATAGCCCAAATTTGGAAACTGTCAGAGAGTGGCACCGGAGGAAATAGAAGATAAGATGATTTTTCAGATTTGGGATAGATTTGCACCGTAAGTTGCCCGCATAGGCGTGTCTGGATGACACGTCAAGGGCAAGTCGGTGCAAAGGTGCCCAAATATGGAAAATTGTATCGCTGGCAAGCAATAAAATTTAAACATCTTATGTGTTTAAATTTTATGCGCCAAACGAAACTTCGCGCCCGCTGTTATAAAATCTCAAGTGGGGCAAATTTCAGCATAAACGTCCGGCGCGTGCCATTACTAAAAGCCACGGTAATTTTGGCGGCCTCGCCGCTGCCTACAATTTGTACAATTTTACCTTGCCCAAATACGCCGTGCTTGACAAGACCGCCCACGGCTACGCCGTCTTCGTTCTTGGGGCCGGGCTTAGTAGGCACGGTAGGTTGTTGCGACTGTACAAACCCGGGCACGC
Source organism: Elusimicrobiaceae bacterium (assembly GCA_045634505.1). Classification (GTDB taxonomy): domain Bacteria; phylum Elusimicrobiota; class Elusimicrobia; order Elusimicrobiales; family Elusimicrobiaceae; genus Avelusimicrobium. The sequence continues at coordinate 5,367 of JAZRAH010000049.1, read as the reverse complement.
GGCGCGGGTCGGCCAAGCTGCGCGGTGCGGAGGATTTGGGCGTGGCATATAGGCTACCCACGGACGGAATATCGTCATAGGAAGGGAAATCGTTATCTTCGGCTCGTTCAATTTCGTAGCCGTCCTCATCGTATTGTTTTTGGAAACGGCTTTTGCGCGCGTACCCGCTAAAACCGCCGTAGCTTTCACTAAATTGGCGTTTACGTGCGGTGTAGCGTTCATAATTGCCGCCACTGTAGGAAGCATTACCCCCCCACGCAAAGCGCGTTTGACGTTGTTGTACCTCTTCTTCGGTTACTAGGCCACTTTCAAACAAAAAGCGGCTGGGCGGATTTTCCTGGCGTTGGCCGAATTTACGCCTAGACTGCGCGTATGTCAAAAACAGTTTTTCTTTGGCGCGTGTCATGGCTACGTAGCACAGACGGCGTTCTTCTTCGGTGTCGTCCTCGTTATCACACCCAATGGGGAATAAATTTTCCTCTAGTCCGGTTACAAACACATCATTAAACTCAAGCCCTTTGGCTAGGTGCACGGTCATTAAAGTTACCGCGCCCCCCTCGCCGGCTTGGCTGTCGTCCTCGCCGGATAGGAGCGAAACTTCTTGCAAGAAATCTGCCACGCTGGGCTCTTTCTCCCCGCGCGCACAGCGTTCTTCATACTCTTTAACCGCACTCACTAGCGCGTCCAAGTTCTGCAAACGGCTCTCGGCTTCGGGGTCTTTTTCCATTTCGGCTTTTACATTATCTAGGTAGCCGGACTCGTTCAAAATCTTATTAAAAATATCTGCTGGGGCAGTAAGTAGCATATCCCCGCGCCAGTTTTCAAACAGTTGCACCAACCGGACAGCCGCTTTCATGGCTGCGCTTCCTAGGCCGGGCACGTAAGCGGCTTTTTTCAGCGCGTCATAGAGGGATAGTTGGTTGTCCTCCGCGTACGCCATCAAACGGTCCTGCGCCACTTTACCTAGACCGCGCGTGGGCGTGTTGATGATGCGCAGTAAGCTCACGTTATCGGCCGGGTTGATAAGCAGGCGCGCGTAGCACATAATGTCTTTAATTTCTTTACGGTCGTAAAAGCGCACCGTGCCAATTAAGCGGTACGGGATTTGGTAACGGCGGAAATGGTCTTCAAAAGGACGGCTCTGGGCGTTAGTGCGGTAAAATACAGCTATATCTTTCAAGCTGGCGCCGTCGTTCTCCACCAGTTTTTGGATTTGCACGCTGACCCAACGGGCTTCGTCCCCCTCGGTTTGGCACGCGTGTACTTCTATTGGCTCGCCCGCGCCTTTATCGGTAAACAAGTTTTTGTCTTTGCGTTTTTTGTTCTTGGTAATCAGGCGGTTGGAGGCGTCCAAAATGGCTTTGGTGGAGCGGTAGTTTTGCTCCAACGTGATGATTTTGGCGTCCTTAAAATCTTTTTCAAATTCCAAAATGTTGCGGATATTCGCCCCACGCCACGAGTAAATACTCTGGTCCGGGTCGCCCACCACGCACAGCTTGCGCGTTTTGGCGGTAAGGTATTTCGTGATTAAATACTGCGTGCGGTTGGTGTCCTGGTATTCGTCCACCAGTACATATTGAAAAAAATCTTGGTAATACTCGCGCACGTCGGCATGGTCGCGCAGTAAAATGACCGTTTTGACCAAAAGATCGCCAAAGTCTAGCGCGCCCGCTTCTTTGAGTTTTTGTTCGTAGCGGCGGTAAATTTCAGCCGCGCGGATTTTACCGTCCAGGCCACTGGCGGTGGCTTGTTGCATAAGTCCGTCGGGAGTTACCATATCGTCTTTGGCGCGGGAAATGATGCTGACAATTTGATTGACTTCTTTTTTGGGCTCTTTCACGCCCATTTGCTCTAAAAGGAGGGTAACAACTTTCTTTTGGTCGCTATCGTCATAAATGGCAAAGTCTTTGGTAAGCCCGAGTTTCTCGGCATTTTGGCGCAAGATACGCACGCCAAAGGAGTGAAACGTGTGGATCCACACGCGCCGCCCGGCACCCGGGACTAAAGCGTCCACACGCTCGCGCATTTCGCCGGCGGCTTTGTTGGTAAATGTAACGGCCAAAATACGCGCCGGATGATAGCCGTCCGCGATTAGCTTGGCAATTTTAGTGGTTAAGGTTTTGGTTTTGCCCGTCCCGGCCCCGGCCACAATGAGGCATGGACCGCCGTCGTACAAGGCGGCTTCTTTTTGTTGCGGATTTAACGAACTGATTGCTTCTTCTACAGTCATTTTAATTTGAGTTGCACAAACGTTTCAATATGTTCGCTATGCGGGAAGAAATCAAACGCTTCCACGTGCAAAATATCGTAATGTTGCGTGAGCGTTTTTAAATCGGTAGCTAGCGTAACCGGGTTGCACGAAATGTAAAGCACATTTGTGACTCCACTCTCGGCCACGGCCTTGCACGCACGCGGGTGCATCCCGCCGCGGGGCGGGTCCAAAATAATAAGTGCGTCCTTTTTCTCTATCGGTTGCTCACGTACAAAATCTTCCACGCGCGAGCAGAAAAACTGCACGTTCTGCACCCCGTTTAGCTTGGCGTTTTCTATGCCGTTGTAAATGGCGGGAGCGACGGACTCCACACAAATACTTTTTTCGCACAAGTCCGCACAAGAGAGCGAAAAGCTGCCCGCGCCGCCGTACAAATCGTAAATCTTTTTAGGTGCAATTTTTTTGACAATCCCGCGCACGCGGCTATACATCTTTTGCGCGGTTTTCGTGTTGGTTTGAAAGAACGATTGCGGTGAAAGTTTGAAAATTACTTCGCGCTCTTTCTGTCCATTTTCATCCGTCAAAAAGATTTTCTCAAAGATGTGATCTTTGCCTTTTAATACGCGCAAACTTTCCGGCTCGGCCGTATCCGCGAGGCCATTATTTACCGCGGCCATAATGTTGGCATTGGGGAGCACAGACTCCACCGCGGCTACAAACGTTTTTTCGTTAAAATCGTCCGTTACAAATAAAACGACAATTTCTTCGCCGGTGTTTTTGCCTTCGCGCACCATGAGATGGCGCAAAATGCCCGTGTGTTTGCGTTGGTCGTAATACGGCAAATTCTCTTGGGCAGCCCACGCACGGATAGCGGCCACCAGGGGCACTAGTTTTTCGTTAAATAAAAAACACGCTTGCAAATCCACCGCACGGTCCCAGCGGCCTTTTAACTTAAAGCCCACGCACTGTTCAAATTCTAAGGGGCGGGTTTTGTTGGCGGGGTCTTTTTTGTTGTAATCCGCGCGCCATTTGACTTGGTGGCAAAAACCTAACTCTACCTTGTTGCGGAAATACTGCGGCTCGTCCGTCACCGTAACGGGGATATCGCCGGTCCAAAAGTCTTTTAAAATTTCGCGCAGTTTAGCTTGCTTTTTTTTCACTTGCTCGTCATAAGCCAGGTTTAAAAGCGTACAACCGCCGCACGTGCCAAAATGTGTACAGTTAAGCATTTACTTTAAACAGGCAAACGTCGCCGTCCTTTACAATATAGTCTTTGCCTTCACTGCGGATTAAACCGTGTTCGCGAAGGGCTTTTTCAGAACCGAATTTTTCCAGGTCGTCAAACGTATAGACGTCGGCACGGATGAAACCTTTTTCAAAATCGCTATGGATTTTGCCGGCGGCTTGCGGTGCGGTGCACCCCACGGGGATGAGCCAACTGCGTACCTCTACTTCCGGCCCGGCGGTAAAATAGGTGCACAGGTTTAACAGTTTCATCCCCTCGCGCACTACTTTTTCCAGCCCGGTATATTCGTTCCCGGTTTCGGCCAAAAAGGCTTTCTTTTCTTCTTCGCTAAATTCGGCAATGTCGGCCTCAAATTTTACCGACAGTTCCACAAACCCGGCGCCGTTTTCTTTGGCATATTGCGCCACTTTGGCGGCGTTTTGCGCGTTGCGCTTTTCGCTATTGTTGCCCACGTATAAGACGGGTTTGGAAGTTAAAAATTGATATTCTTTGAGCTCTTCAGGCTCTAAGCCAAGCGAAGAAACGGGTTTGCCGTTTTCCAGTGCGGCCTTAATTTCCTTCATGCGCTCCCAAGCGGCCACAGCATCTTTCTTGCCTGATTTGGCATTACTGGCCAAGCGGTCGCAAATTTTGGTGGCACTTTCCAGGTCGGCTAGCATGAGCTCGGTGTTAATGACTTCAATATCGCGCAAGGGATCCACGGAGTTCATGACGTGGGTGACGTTTTCGTCTTCAAACAAACGCACCACGTGGATAATGGCGTCCACTTCGCGGATGTTAGCTAAAAATTTATTGCCTAGCCCTTCGCCTTGGCTGGCGCCTTTGACAATACCGGCAATATCTACAAATTTAATGAAAGCGGCTGTTTTCTTGGGCGGTTTGAACATTTCAAAGAGTTTATCCAAACGTTTATCGGGGATAGCCACAATGCCCACGTTGGGCTCAATGGTGCAAAACGGATAGTTGCTAGCCTCGGCCCCGGCACACGTGAGTGCATTAAAAAGAGTGGATTTGCCTACGTTAGGCAGGCCGACAATTCCAATTTCCATAGTGAAGTACTCCTACAACAAAAAATGCTAAAGCGTCTATATAGACATTTTAGCATTTTAGAAGAGAATGCGCAGAAAGCGTTTAGAAAGTGCAACCAAACCCGTTAGGTTTATCCCCATTAAACTTTTCTTCTACTTCCTTGCCACAGACAGACTGGCACAATTTCTTATAGCGTTCTTCGTTATTAGACCAACACGTAATTGAACCACCATCTTCCGGCGCGTGTATAAAAAATTGTGTATAAGCCACCAAATTTTGTTTTGTTTCACTTAACAAAATCCCAGTAGCGTTTCTTGCCGTACACCGTATCAAAAATTTTCCGTTTTGATCTTCTATCCAATGCTGGTTATTCAAAAAGGAACCACCGGGTGTTTCTATCCCTAATTCTTCACAATTACTAGCATAATTACCATTGGTTAAATAATACACCTCTTGTGCGTCTCGCACATATTTGACCAAGGGAATAAGGACAGATAAACGCGCTTTATCCACGGCTTTTTGGTATTGCGGCACGGCCACCGCCGCCAAAATACCGATAATTAAAACTACTACTAACAACTCAATAAGCGTAAAACCCCGCCGGGTGTTTTGTTTTGTCATACATTTTCCTCTCTTGATTTGGTATTTACAATTCATTTGTTTTGGAAAATGCACACAAAAAACGGCTACTATGCACCCGTTGTCTCACTCACGTGTACATAACAGCCGCTGTCTGCCGTCCTTACGAACGGCAAACATTCGGTACAAAACAGCCGTCGCCATTTTGTACCTGATAAGCGGCTGTTTTTGGAGTGAGACAAAACCCTTATACAAGAGTTGTCCGTACTCTTCGTACGGTTCCAAAAACAGATCAAATTGT
>JAZRAH010000048.1:0-8915 GCA_045634505.1 Elusimicrobiaceae bacterium | reverse complement strand
GGGGAAGGCTCGTTCTATGGTTCGTACGGCTCTGCGTATTTTTATCCCATAAAATCGGTTATTATGTACTTGCATATTGACTCCTGATAAACTATTATCTCAGTTTATCAAAAGTCCATTATGTGTTTGATATTTTGCAGGCCTGTTTATAAAATTGTTGAGTTTTCTCAGTGCAACGCCTCTAACATGGCGGGGATTACTTCGTGCAAATCCCCCTCTAGCGCAAAATGCGCCGCCTTCATGATAGGCGCGTTGGGGTCCTTGTTAATGGCTACAATCACGTTTGCGCCACTCATCCCGGCCATGTGCTGAATTTGGCCCGAAATACCACACGCAATGTAAAGTTTCGGTTTTACCGTGCGGCCCGTTAAGCCAATTTGATAGCGGTAATCAATCCACCCACTGTCCACCGGCCCGCGGCTAGCTCCCACGGCACCGCCCAAGCGGGTTGCCAGTTTTTCCAGTAGCTTAAACCCGTCTTTACTGCCTACGCCGCGCCCGCCGGACACAATTACTTCGGCCTCGGACAAATCCATCCCACTTTCTTTATTTTGGATAAACTCCACAAATTTAGCAAGCGGGGAAGTATATTTGGCAGGGTCTATGTTAAATTCAATTACCTCGCCCGTGCGGCCCGGTTTTGCGGGTGCTTTTTCATACGCCATGGGGCGCAAGGAACACATCTCCGGCCGGGTTTTGGCACACGTAATGGTGGCCATTAAATTGCCGCCAAAAGTGGGGCGCGTGGCATAGAGTTGTCCGTCCTCAGCGTTAATAGCTACGTCCGTGGCGTCCGCCGTTAACCCGGTGCCCACAAACACGGCTGTTTTGGCCGAGAGAGCGCGGCCCATATTGGTAGCCGGGATTAAAAACTTGTTGGGTTTGTACTGCGCTACCATGTCTGCCAGTACGCGCGCGTACGTATCGTCTAAATAATTTTCAAGTGCGGGGTGATCGCACACATACACGCAATCGGCACCGTGGGCAATTAAATCCTGCGCTACGTTTTTAAGGTTGTGCCCCACTACCACGGCACAGAGTTTCTCGTGCAAGTCGTCCGCCAGTTTACGCCCGGCCGTTAAAAGCTCGTAGGCGGTAGGGCTTATTTTTCCGCGTTGCACTTGGGCAAAAATCCATACATTTTTATAATCTTGTAAATTCATAGTGTTTCCTTAAATATATTTATTTTCTTTGAGTAGTTCCACCAGTTTAGCGGCTTTTTCTTTACCGTTGGCCCCTTCTACCACGGTGGCGTTCACTTCGCGCTTGGGCACGAACGATTTTACCACGCGCGTGGGGCAGTTGTTAATGCCGAGCATGGTTTTATCAGCCGCTACGTCATCTGCCGTCCACACAGTAACCGGGGCACGCTTAGCTAGCAGGCGGCCTTTTACACTGCGCACACGGGGTTTGTTAATTTCTTTCACGACCGACAGCACACACGGATAAGCAAGTTCCACCACTTCACTGCCGTCCTCGGTCAGGCGTTCTACTACAATGCTTTTTTCGTTCACACGCACCACTTTTTTTACAAACGCCGCATTGGGGATGTTAAGCCACGCGGAAATTTGCGGGCCGATGTGCCCGGTGTCGCTATCGTTGGTTTGTTTGCCGCAGATGATTAAATCCACGTGCGCTAACCTGTTAATTTTTTCAATCCCTTTACTAAGTGCGTAGGAAGTGGACCACGTGTCCGAGCCGGCAAACGCACGGTCCCCCAGTTGAAACACCTCATCCGCACCGCGCGCAATACTATCGCGTAGCACTGCTTCGGCTTGCGGCGGGCCCATGGTAATGACCGACACTTTTCCCCCCACTTGCTCTTTAAGCGTAACGGCCTCTTCCAAGGCAAATTCGTCAAAGGGGTTCATGGCACTCTGCGTGCCGGAGCGGATTAAACACCCGGTAGCCGGGTCAATTTTTACATTATCCGATTTAGGGGTTTGTTTTACACAAGCAACAATATGCATACGTTACTCCTCGCCTTCTTTGGAGGCGTACTCTTTAATAAGGGCCGTTAAAATTTCATTTTTTTGAATATGCGTAGTACCCTCGTAAATTTGGGTAATTTTGGCGTCGCGCATGTATTTTTCCAACGGGAAATCACGCATATACGCAATCCCGCCGCACAGCGTTACACACTCGTCCGCTACTTCCATCGCCACGTTGGAGCAGAACAGCTTTGCCTCGGCACTGTATTTGGTCCAGCGTTCGCCTTTTAATTTTTTAAGTTCATCATGCACGGGGGTCCCGTTGGCTAGCGCATTTTTAACAGCCGGCAAAAATTCCGTATCCATGCGGTGCGTCAGGTTATACACCATCGCGCGCCCGGCCTCGGTCTTGGCGGCCAGTTCGGCCACTTTGTGCCCGAGGGCTTGGAACGTGATAATGGGCTGACCAAATTGTTTGCGGGTGCGCAAATAGGGAATGGTGGTATCCAGTGCGCCTTGGGCAATCCCCACGGCTTGCGCGGCTACGCCCGGGCGGGAATAGTCCAATGTTTCTTGCAAATAGAGTAACCCGCGTCCCTCGCTACCCAGCAGATTTTCTTTAGGTACGCGCACGTTTTCAAAAATCAGTTCATACGTCGGGTTGGAGCGGATCCCCATTTTTTCTTCTTTTTTGCCAAAGCTAAAGCCGGGGGTCCCTTTTTCAATGACTAAGAGCGAAATACCGCGCGGGCCGCGGGCCGGATTGGTGTTGACGGCCACGGTGTAAAAATCGGCCTCTTTGCCGGTGGAAATAAAGTGTTTGGTACCGTTTACAACGTAAAAATCGCCGTCTTTTAGGGCGGTGGTTTTCAGGGCGGTAGCGTCGGAACCGGCTTCGGGCTCGGTCAGCGCAAAGGCCCACAGCTTTTTGCCGCTAGCCAAATCGGGGCACCACTTTTCCCGTTGCTCTTTCGTAGCGGCTAAAAACATCGGGATTGCCCCTAAGGCAGACGTACCCGGCGTTAAGGCAAGCCCCGCACACGCGCGGGAAAGCTCCTCAAACGCCATAGCCAGGCAGGTAATCCCCCCGCCCAGACCGCCGTACACTTCGGGCAACCACAACCCAAACATGCCCGATTTGCGGTACTCTTCATACATTTCTTTAGAAAATGTTTCCTTAGCGTCCATTTCGGCGCGTAAGGGTTTTAATTTTTTCTGGGCCAGTTCGCGCGTGGTATTTAGCACTTCCTGTTCCATTTCGTTTATAGCGTAGTCCATTTAATGGGCCCCCTGGTTTGTAGGTTTTGTAAATTTACGTTTGCGGCGGAAAAAACGCCGGCGGCCGCCGTTTTTCTTGGTCGGTGGCACTAAACTGCGGTACAAGCGTTCCTGCTTTTTGACCGTGGTAGTAGCGGTAAATTCGGAAAAATCACGCCGGTCAATGTTGGCTTCAAAACGCTCCAAAAGCTGCGGATGTTTTAGAAGCACTTTTAATTTGTCGGCAAAGGTGTTAATGTCGCTAGGTTGCACCAAAAACCCGGTTTTATTATTGGTGATGACTTCGCTAATTCCGTCCACGTCGTAGCACACAGCCGGCACACGCATGGACATGGCCTCCAAGAGCGACATGGGCAACCCCTCGCGCAAGGACACACTGGCGTACACGTCACTAATGGCTAAGAGTTCCAGCGCGTCGTTACGCCACCCGAGAAAGAGCACTTGTTTTTCTATATTTAAATTTTTAACTAGCGTACACACTTGTTCTTTGAGGGGGCCGTCCCCGGTAAAAATAAAATAGACGTTCTTCATTTGCTGCAATACTTTATAAGCGGCAAACACAAAGTGTAACGGGTTTTTAAGCGGTTTACAATTAGCCAGGGCTAGCACTATCTTGGCGTTAGCCGGAATGTTAAGCGAAGCTTTTTTGGCAACCGGGTCAAACTTTAAAGGCAAAATGGGGTTAAAGTTGACGCCCGCGCGGATAATTTCACAACGCACGCCCTTGCCAATGCCCAGCTCCTTGGCCTCGGCGGCGTTTTTGCGCGAAACAAAGACCAGTACGTCGGTAAACTTGGCACAGGTTTTTTCCACCCATACAAAAAATTTAAAATGTTTTTCGCCTTGTTCCTTGGCAAACCCTAACCCGTGGAACGTGTGCACCACTTTAGCTTTGCGCCAAAAAAGGCGCGCGGCCACACGGCCTAAAATACCCGCTTTGGGGGCGTTGGTATGCACAATATCCGGGCGAACTTTACGCAGCACGAGCCCCATTTGCACCAGGGCAACCAAGTCGTGAAATACATATTTGGCCTTCACGTCGTGCTTAAGGGCTTTAATGAAAAACAGGTGCCCCTCTTCCCCTTTGAATTTATGGTCTAGCCGCCCGCCGGGGCCGGTGGCAAGGTACGTATCAAACTGTTGTTTGTTAATGGTTTTAAGGGTGGACAGCACACTGGCTTGCGCGCCGCCTTGGTCCAAACGGGTAATAAAATACAAAATTTTGGTTTTTTCCATTAGTGAATGGCTCCTGTAGTATCTAAGATGCGGGCCTCGGGGAAGTAGTATTTAATAATGCCTTGATAGTCCCGGCCTTGTTTGGCTAATCCCTCCGCCGCGCGCAAGCAAAGCCCTTCGCCTAGGCCGGTGTCGTACCCGCGCACCAGAACCGCGCGGATATTTTTGCCCTTATAAAGCGGCACCAGGTCAAAGAAATTAGAACGCAGGGTTCCGGCACTTAGCAAAAATAGAACTTCCTGCGGGGTGGAGGCTTCGTAATGGCCTTTAGACCCTTCAAAACGCATGGACAAAATGCGTCCGTTGGGCGAGAGCTTGGTGGGCACTAACGCGCGCAAGGCCCCAATATCAGCTACATAACTTAGACGGGTTTGAATATCTTTTGCCTCATACAAATTGATCCATTTGATGCCGGCCCATTGCGTAGGGTCTTGCGGGCGGGAAAACAAATCTGCCGGAGGATTAGAAAGCATATATTTGCTTACGTTAGCCGGCGAAAACACATAGTTGGGTTTTGCCTCTGTATTGAGCACATGGTCTGCCGTCACTACGCCGCAGTTGGGGTAGGCACTGGCCGATTTAGTCAGGCGGATTTTACCCGATTCTTTAGACGCTTCCAATAACGCCTTAAAAATCAAGTTAATGCCTTTAAACTGAAATTGCACCTCGTTATCGGTAATATGGTACGGCTCCTCTTTGCGTTTAGACACCGTGTCTAACAGCGAGGCCCGCAACACCACCGCCAAGGACTTTAAGGCTTCTTCATGCGTGATGTTTTGCACGTGGGAGGCGAGCAAGGCCGGGATTAAATCCTCGGCATATACTTCGTTCACGAGTAAAAATCCGTCCTCTTCGGGGATGACCCACAAACTGCCTTTTAGCTCTTTATCGCTTAGGTCGGCCGCAAAGATATTTTCCGTAAGGGCATTTTTAACCAAAATTGTTTTGCGGGCATTGTCCGGCGTGAGTTTAAAAGGATACATAGCCGAAAATTCCACTTGCCCTTTGGCGTTTTTAAAGTCCACCCCGCCCGTTTGCGGATTAAATTCAATTACTTTTTCAATGTACGAGGGCACTTTGAGCACGTTGCCGCGTTTTTCGTCGGTAATTTGCACCGTACCGGAGGCCATAACAGATGCTTGGGTAAGCTCCTGGGGCAGTTGGTTACGGTCGGCATATAAGGCCATTTTAACTACTTCCGAGGGAGTGGAAACCATTTCGTGCACAATCGGCTGATCTAAGCGCAAATAAAATAAATAGTCAATACTTTTATTGCCAAAATTTTGGGCATATTTTTCAATTTTATCCGCCAGTTCTTTATTTTGCGGGTCCAGGCTGTAAAGCGTAGCGTAGTACTGCCAGGAGCGTAATTTATCTTTATCTTTTTCGGCTAGTTTAGCTAGTAGCGCAGCCGCGGCGTAGTTTTTCTCGTCGTGGGAAAGGGCCTGCTGTAAAAATACCGGGGCCATTTTTTTAGCGGCTTTTATTTCCGAAGCAATGCGCCCCAACATATAAGACACAAACGAAATACTGTACGGATTAGACACATATAAATACTGCAGTTGCTCGGCGGCTTTGTCCTTGTGTCCGCTCAAATAAAAGGCCAGTGCCGCCCCTAATTTGGCGGAAGATACATACTCAAAATCGGCCGACAGGTACAGCAAATGGTCAAACGTTTCACGCGCTTGTTTGTATTTCCCCGCAGATAATAACATCCACCCGCGGGTTAATTCCACAAAGGGGTCGTCGGGCGTGAGTTCGTTGGCTTTGGCAATGTGCGCCAAAGCCGGTTTGACCTGTCCGCGCTGCATGGCCAGTACCGCCAGTTCCAAATTAGCGGCCGCGGCCAGTTTAGGGTCCGGCGCGTTTTCAAACGTTTTAAAGGCAAAGTAGCAATCTTCCTGCCCTTGGGTGCAGGTGCGGGCGGCGGCCTCAATTTCGGGCGGTAAGGCGTAATCCAGCACGGTTTTATGCAAGGTAAGTTCGTTTAATTTGCTATCCACACGGTGCGCGGCCAGGGAGGCCTTGCTAACCGTTTGCACGGGCTCAGGCGCGTCCTGCGTTTGCGGGACCGTTTGAGCCCACGCTTCTAGCGCACTTAATAAGACGAAAAAAAGGGCAAAATAACGCATATACTTATTATAGCATATATGACTTAAAATGACCGTAGGTTACTGTAAAATTTGGCGGGCTTTTTTATCGTCCGGCAACACCAGTTGGGTGGCTAGGTCCGCTACCCACACCCCACACGGGAAATCCGACGCGTTTAACTGTTTTTCATCCACCCCGGTGCGGGCCTTGGCGTGGCAAGTTACCAAATAGGTACCGTCCGCCTGCAACTGGGGCACCAACAGGCGGCTACTGAGGATAAATACAGCCCCTTGTGCCCGGTAGGTTTTATTCATTTGATAAAAATAATTGTCAATTTGTGCCCCTACTTTGCGCTGCACCAAAGCCCGGGCACGCGCCAGAGCCTGGCACCCCTTTGCCCGCGACAAACGTTGAGACGTATTTGTAACAGTCTCCAGCCCGCGAGGGGCCTGTACTTGCTCTTGGAGCAAAACTTCCTCTTGCAAGGCTAGCTCCTGTTCAATTTGGGCCAAACGTGCCTCGTCGCGCACGGTGGTATAGGATAGTTTTACCAGTCCGCTATTTTTGACCGCTCCGCGCGGCGTAGCGGCTACTTTGGTCACATTTACCAAATTAGAGTGCGTTACTTTGAGCGTAATTTTGTCGGGCGAGTATTTACGCGCTACCCCGTAGCGCAGGAGTTCCGCTTCAAAATTTTTATTAAAATCCAGTGTAATTTCATCCTTCTCACTGCGCCAACAACACGCCGAAATACAACTGGCTTGCAGGTCCAAACGCTCCGCGGCTTCTTGCGGCCAAAAACGTAACTTAAGCTGCACGCAAGAGTCATATTGCTTGCCCTCATAGTCCACCCGCTTGGCAGGCACTTCTATCCACGGTTTGGTGGTGGACACACCCGAATTATTTAGCGGCGCGTAACACCCGGCCAACCACAACGCTATTGCACCCCAAATCACTTTTTTCATACACTTTATTATAGTAAGTTTTAACAAAGGAGTTTTTATGGAGTTTATTTTATCGTACGTTCAAAAAATCCCCAACCTGCCCGCCCATTACCACACGCTAACGGCGCAAATCATTTCGGCACTTGTATTTTTGCTTATTCTGTTTTTACTGGCTAAAATTTTTACCTGGTTATGCAATAATTTTTTATCACGCCTGGTAAAATTGCTTAAAGCCGAAAAATGGTTCAAAGCACTTACGGAACACAAATTTTTTACCGCCTTGGGCATTGTAATAGCCGCCCTGGTGGCGATCAATTTGCACCCTATTTTTGTGTCCTCCCAAATTGTATGGTTGGAAAAACTGATGGAAAAAATTACCGGCGTATTTGTGCTATTAAGTTTTTCGTACCTGGGGTTTACTTTCTTAAACACCTTGGATAAACTTTACGGCCGCAACCCCAAAATACCGATAAAGGGCCTGGTGCAAGTATTTAAAATTATTTTGTTTTTAGGTACCGCGCTATTTTTAATTTCCATTTTAATGGGCCGCAAGCCACTCTATATTATTACCGGGTTGTCTGCATTGGCGGCGGTGTTTTCCCTCATTTTTAAAGACCCTATTTTGGGGTTTGCCGCCAGCATTCAGCTAACGACTAATAACCTTATTAAAATTGGGGACTGGATTACCGTGGATTCGGCCGGGGCCGACGGGAATATTTTGGATATTTCGCTGACCAGTGTGCGCGTGCAAAACTTTGATATGACCATTGTCAGCGTGCCGACGTATGACCTGATTTCCAAACCGTTTAAAAACTGGAACGGCATGTATGAAGCCAAAGCACGGCGCATCCAGCGCAGCATTTTAATTGATGTGGATACCGTGAAATTTTTAGACGAAGAAATGCTAGCACGGCTTAAAAAAATTGAGCTCTTAAAAGATTATTTGGAAAGCAAAGAAAAAGAAATCAATGATTTTAATGCCAAGCACAACGTGCACGAAAACATCATCAACGGCCGCCACTTAACCAACATTGGCACGTTTAGACACTACGCCGAAGAATATTTGAAATCGCGCCCGTTTGTAACACAGGCCGACCCCTCATTTACGCTGATGGTACGGCAACTTCCCCCCAATGCCATGGGCATTCCGCTAGAGGTGTATTGTTTCTTAAACACCACGGTATGGACGGAATATGAGGCGTTGCAAGCGGACATATTTGACCACTTATTCTCGGTCCTGCCGGAATTTGGGCTATGTGCTTACCAACAACCCAGCGGCAGAAATTTAAGTAAATTGGGCCTAATAGAACTTTTTGTTGGTGATACCGTCTTAGAAATGATTTAATATTATTTTTGGAGTCAGGTATGATAAAAAAGTATGCCGTAAATGTGGTAGTGTAGACATTATAAAATGGGGCAAATATTTAGGGAAACA